>NZ_JBSXNX010000026.1:0-261586 GCF_056857855.1 Maricaulis sp. B-26 | reverse complement strand
CCCACTTCCCCGCGAGCGGGGAGGAAAGTGGCCGATCTCCCCCTAGGCCTCTGCCATCTCCCGCTCCGCGACGCGCTTGACCGACGGGTGGCCGGCGCAGCGGGCGACCCAGTCCTTGATGACGGCATTGTCCGGCATCAGGGCGGGGGCCCAGACGAAGGGGCTGGCGCAGAGCAGGTCGGCGGCGGTCCAGCCGTCGCCGAGCAGGTAGGGTCGGTCCTCCAGCGCTTCGGCGAGGCGGGCGATCATGGTGTCGTAATCGCGCAGGCTGGCGTCGACGACCGGGTGGGATACCTCGGCCCATTTCAGGATGATCAGCGGTTCCATGATGCCCTGATAATAGAACAGCCAGGACAGGTATTCGCCGCGCCCTGGCGCGCCCTCGATCGGGCCGAGACCGGCCTCGGGAAACTTGTCGGTGAGATAGAGGGTGATGGCGCCGCGCTCGCGGATTTTTTCGTCGCCGTCGACCAGATAGGGCACTTTCTTTTCCGGATGCGGATTGGCCGGGTCGGGACCGCCGGAGCCGTCCTGGCGGGCGAGGGTGACTTTGCGGATCTCCACATCGGCGCCGAGCGCGTCGATCAGCGCGACGATGCCGGAGGAGCGGGAATTGGGGGCGTGATAAAGCATGGCCATGAGGCAGGTCCTTTGTGTTTCGACGCCGGGACCCTAGTCTCGCCCTCCTGACAGAACCCGGCAGGAGCAATATGGCTCGCACAGATCGACTGATGCGCCTGATGGATGTGATGCGGCGGCTGCCGTCGCCGGTCACGGCCGAGCGCCTGGCCGGGGAGACCGATGTCTCCATCCGCCAGCTCTATCGCGATATCGCGACGCTGCGCGCCGGCGGAGCGCTGATCGACGGCGCCGCGGGCGTCGGCTACACGCTGACCGAAGACCCGGCCCTGCCGCCGCAGAGCTTTTCCAGGCTGGAGATCGAGGCGCTTATGCTGGCGGTGAGCGGGCTGGAGCGGATCGGCGACGAGACGCTGACTGCGGCCGGGCGAGACGCACTGGCCCGGATCATCGCGACCTTGCCCGACGCCCAGGCCCGCCATGCCATGCATTCGACGGTGCGCAGCTGGTTCCCCTCCGATGAAAGACCGCCGGTCGGCGTCGATATGGACCTTCTGCGCCGGGCCTGTTGGGAGGAATTCAGCCTGGTCATGACCTATCGCGATCTCAAGGAGCAGCGCACCGAGCGCGAGATATGGCCGCTCGGCCTGTCCTACGGCCAGGGCGTGCTGATGATGCTGGCCCATTGCCGGCTACGCCAGGATTTCCGGGTCTTCCACGTCGCCCGGATCGAGCGTCTTTCGCGCGGTAGCGAGAGCTTCAGGCCGCGCCGCGTCGGTCTCCTGCGCGATTATGCGGTGCTCCGGCGACAGCAATACGAGGCCGCGCGCCCAGCTGCCGACGCCTGACGGGGCGGGGTATTCACCCCTCCGTGCAGCAAATAAAATTCCCAAATATTGTCCGAGCGACTTGTTTTTGACACCGTTCGCCTCTATATGTCCGGCATCGACTTGGTTTGACGAATTTTCTTGGCGCAAAATATTCGCGTCCCTGACTTTTTCCCTTCCAAATTCGACACTCAGGACTCACCGGCACACGGCCGTGCGAGCCTGTCCCCACGTGACTGATTGAAAGGAAATCGTCATGACGACTGGTACCGTTAAATTCTTCAATACCACCAAAGGCTTCGGCTTCATCCAGCCGGAAGATGGCTCGACCGACGTGTTCGTTCACATCTCCGCGCTCGAGCGCTCCGGCATGCGTTCGCTCGATGAAGGCCAGAAGGTCACCTTCGACGTCGTCGAAGACAAGCGTTCGGGCAAGAACGCGGCTGACAACGTTCAGCTGGCCTAGGCTGACAGACCGTTCGGGACGCTGGATGCCAGCCCACCCGATCAATGACCAGAGAGGCCGGGCATCTGCCCGGCCTTTTCTGTTTTCAGGCCTGTTTGTTTTCCCGATCAGCAACGAGGGAGTCTGCCCATGGGCGAGACCCGACATGACGACGTCTTCAAGGTGAAGCCGAAAACACCCCACACCCGTGCCGAGCTGACCGATGCGACGGCGCGCGCGATTCTCAAGGAAGAGGCGGACGAACGGACCGCCCGCACCCGCAAGCTGCGCGAAGCGCGCCTGGCGCGGGAAGCCGAAGCCCCGCCGCCCGCACCGGCCAAGCGCCGCGCCACTCGCAAACCCCGCCCGCGCACCGTCTGATTCCGCCTCCCGACAGCCTGCTGGCTCCGTGTTTCGGGCCGGGCTCGATACGGCCGGCAGCAACAGGGGAGGCCATCATCACCATCCGGACCATGAACCGGCCCGAGGTCGATGAATGCGTGGCCGGGTCCTTCTCGCGCCTTCAGGTGCGCTGTTCGTCCAGACTGCGTGTACGCGGCGTCACGACATCGCCGGTATGAAGCGTCGTCTCCGGCTCGATCAGCATGACCCAGCACTCCTCCTCGGCGACGGGATTATGCCGTACGCCGCGCGGCACCGTGAGCATCTCGCCTTCGCCCAGTTCGGCCGCGCCGTTCTCGAACTCGATCTTCAGCCGGCCGCGCACGACGAGGAATAATTCGTCCGCATCCTCATGCGCATGCCAGGCCAGCTCGCCCTTCAGCTTCGTGACCTTGAGCAGCTGGTCGTTGACCCGGCCGACAATCCTGGGAGACCAGAAATCTGTGAGCTGCCGGAAGGCCTGTTCGAGATTCTGCGTGGCGATCATGAAAGGCGGATCCTGTGAAACTTCAGGCAAGGTAGCGCGCGGAGCGGCGAGGACCAGTGGTACTTCCACTTCAGGGCTGGGTCAGCAGCAGGCTTCGATTTCCTGCAGTCTTTCACGCAGTCGCGCCTTCGCGAAGTCGAGGAAGACACGCATCTTGGTCGGCAACTCGCCCTGACCGGCATGGACGAGATGGACCGGGAGCGGCTCGGTCTCGAATGCCTTCAGAAGGATGCGAAGCGTATGCCTGCGCACGGCCTCGGCGCATTGATAGCTGAGGACGCGCGTCACGCCTACACCCTGTTCCGCGGCCCAGACTGCCGCATCGGCTGCGGAAACGGTCAGACGGGGCATCATGGCGATTTCGGTCGGCTTGCCGTCTTCCGACACGAAAGGCCAGTTCGCCGACCGCGTCAGCACGTCGAAATCCACGCTTGGCAGCATTGCCAGCTCATGCGGCGTCCGGGGCGTGCCGTGTGCGGCCAGCAGATCGGGACTTGCCACTACGACGGTACGGACTTCCCCGACACGTGTGGCGACCAGGCTGCTGTCAGGGAGCGGACCGATCCGCACCGCCATGTCGATCCGCTCGTCGAGCAGGTGAAGATTGCTGTCGGACAGGGTGAGCCGCACATTGATCTCCGGATAGGCCGCCAGGAAGTCCCGGATAAGCGGAAGCGTGTGAAGCCGTCCGAAACAGACCGGAGCCGTCACGATCAGCTCTCCTCTCGGAGTCTGATATTCGCCGGCAGCCTTGCGCTCGGCTTCTTCGATGTCTTCGAGAATTCGCCGCGCCGCGCCGAGATAGGCCACACCGGCATCGGTCAGGGCGAGCTTGCGCGTCGAGCGCGTCAGCAGCCGGGTTCCAAGATGTGCCTCAAGCTCGGTGACCTGACGGCTGACAGTGGCGAGCGGGATGCCGAGACTGCGGCTGGCTGCTGAAAAACTCCCGCTATCGGCAACCCGAAGCAGGATTTTCATGGCTTTGATACGGTCCATCACTGTTCCGGAAAATGGAAGAGATATTCCAGAGAATGCACTATTATCATTCAAAATGGAATGTCTATTTCTCCCTGGCAAGACGCGATCACCCGGATCGCCCCCCGAAAAGGAGAAATCCATGTCCCGACTTCCCATCCCCGAACTCGACAATGCGCCGGATGCGTCCAAGCCGATTCTGAACGCCGTTCATGGCCAGCTCGGCGTGGTGCCGAACATGTTCCGGCTGATCGCCTCCAGCCCGGCGGCTCTGGAAGGCTTCACCGCCAATAACGGTGCCCTGGCGAAGACGCTCGACGTCAAGACGCGCGAGCGGATCGCGCTCGCGGTCGCCCAGGTCAATGGCTGCGACTACTGCCTGTCCGCGCATACCTATCTCGGACTGAACCTGGCCAAACTGAGCCCGGAGGAAGTCGCACTCAATCGCAAGGGCGGGTCCGGTGATGCCAAGGCGGATGTCGCCGTCGGTTTCGCGGCGAAGATCGTCCGTGAGCGCGGTCAAGTCAGCGATGCCGACATCACGGCCCTGCGCGATGCCGGATACAGCAATCGGGAGATCGTCGAGATCGTCGCCGTGGCGGCTGAGAACGTCTTCACGAACCTGATCAACATCGTCGCCGATACCGATATCGACTTCCCGGTCGTCAGCGCCGCCCAGGCGGCCTGATGACGGGGCGGGCGGACCGTCCCTCAGTGTCCGCCCGTTTTTTTACCGGCAGTTCGCCTGTTGGAGAAAGGTCCCTCAGATGGGCTATGGATTCCTGGCTATCGCCATCACGCCAAGCGTTCGTGCCGTGCAGCTGGAAATGGGTAGCGCCCATGTCTGGGAGCGGACGGACATCGAACGCGATTTCGACCGCTTCACCGGGAATGAAGCTGCCTTCATAGCGGCAAGGGACAGTTTCTACATGGCCTCGGTCTCCGAGTCCGGCTGGCCCTATGTGCAGCATCGCGGCGGTCCGCCGGGCTTCCTCAAACTCCTCGACGAGCGGAGGCTGGCTTTTGCCGATTATCGCGGTAATCGCCAATATATCAGCGCTGGAAATCTGCGTGCGAATACGCGTGTGGCGCTGATCCTGATGGATTACGCCAAACGAACGCGCCTGAAGATTTACGCGCGTGCCGAAACATTGCCGGCCGGAAGCGATCCCGAGCTTGAAGCCAGCCTCGCCATGCCGGGCTATCGCGCACGAGCCGAGCGGATATTCGTGCTCACACTCGAAGCCTTCGACTGGAATTGTCCGCAGCACATCACTCTGCGCTTTAGCGAGGCGGAAATCCGCGAGGGTATGCGGGAGGTGCGTGAGCGGATGACAGAACTGGAAACGCAAAACGCCCGGCTCCGCGCCGAGCTGGCGAAGCTGAACCCGAATGGAGTCCGGTAATGCAAACCGAACGACCGCCACTGCCTCCTTATTCAGATGCCGAAGCGGCGGCCCTCAAGGTCCGTCTGGCGGAAGATGCGTGGAACTCCCGCGATCCGGCCCGAGTCTCGCTGGCCTATACGGTCGACAGCCAGTGGCGCAATCGTGCCGAGTTCGTGCAGGGTCGGTCTGCGATCGTGGGCTTCCTGACGCGTAAATGGGAGCGCGAGCTTGACTATCGTCTGATCAAGGAGTTGTGGAGTTTCCATGATAAACGGATCTCCGCACGCTTCGCCTATGAATGGCACGATACGGAGGGCAACTGGTTTCGCTCCTACGGAAACGAGATGTGGGAATTCGACGCGAAGGGCCTCATGCACCGCCGCGCCGCGAGTATCAATGATGTGGCGATCCGCGAGGCCGACCGGAAATACCACTGGCCGCTGGGGCGTCGCCCGGACGATCACCCGTCATTGAGCGATCTCGGCTTCTAGCCGGCGCGACTAAGGCGCCTCAGCTGCACACCGCGGCCGTACCAGGCTTCGCGCCGGAGAAAATCGCGCTAGCCTGCGGACGGACTCACCGGAGCATGGCGCCATGATCGACACTTTGCAGGCCCGTATCGAGACGCTGGAAGAGAACAGCGCCCACCAGGACAAGACGCTCGAAGACCTCAATGAGGTGATTCTCGCCCAGCGTGAGGAGATCGATCGCCTCACGCGGCGCCTGAACAAGCTGCTGCTTCGCGTCGACACGCTGGAAGCCCAGGCGCCAGCGCCCGAAGCGAAGAAGCCGCCGCACTATTGAGCCTCAATCAGCCGGCCTGCGGCCGAGCCGCCAGCGCGCTGCGAACCGATGGCAGGATGCGCCGGCTGACCGGAATTTCGCCGCCATTGGTCAGGGCCAGCACGCCGATGCCGGAGGTGTCGCGGGTGAGTGATTCGACATAGTCCGTATTGACGATATGGGAGCGGTGGACACGCAGGAATGTCGCCGGTAGTTCGGCCTCGAGCCCGTTCAGCGTACCGTTATAAAGCCTCGATCGGCCGTCATCGAAACAGATCTCCACATAGTCCCCGGCGCCCTTCAGATGGACGATCCTGTCGGTGGAGATTCGTTCGAGGCGCCCGGCTTCCGTCAGCGAAAGCTGGGCGGGCTCTGTGCGCTGTCTTGCCTTGTCCAGCGCTGCTTCCAGCTGCCGCGCGCGGACGGTCTCGGCAACGCGGAGCGAGCGTTCGCGGGCGAAGGCCTGGGCCTGAAGACCGACCAGGACAAGCAGCATGCCGCCGGCGAGATAGAAGACATGGCGGTCGAGAAAGGTGCTGCCCTCCAGGAGGAGAAGCAGGACGGAAATGGCCAGAGCTGCAGCCCAAATCCAGCATTCGCGTCGGCCGCGCCAGGCCCGGTAGAGGCAGAGAACGATACCGGCGGCCAGGGCGACGAGCAGGGCGAATCCCGATTTCGCGTCATACCCTCCGGCAAAATAGAGGGTCGCGGCCTCCAGGATTGCAATTCCGGCCAGTACGAGACCCTGGGTACGCGCTGACCAGTCCGAGTAGCGTGCCAGCAGATAGGCGATCAGGATCAGGCCCAGCAGGGCCGAGCAGCCGGCGACTGCCAGCATGCGGAGTTCGTGCACGGGAAAGGGATAGGCGAACAGGCCGCGAGCTATTTCCGCGATCAGCTGCAGGGCAGCGACCAGGGAGAAGGCCGCCAGGAGCAGGGACCGGTTCCGTTCGATGCCCCGCCAGGCTGCGATGGAGAAGAAAATGAAGGCGAGAATGAACGCCCCGAAGGTGATCGCGGTCGGCCAGTAACCGGTCATGATGCGAAGACCGGGATCACCGTATTCGCCGATCGCGATCCAGTGCACAGGATTGATGAAGCGCAGAAACCCGTGATGGGCCGAAGCCAGCAAGATGACTTCGTTCCTCTCCGGGCGGATCAGGTCGCGCGGCAGGTAGAAGACGGCATCCATCGCCCCGGGTATTTCCTCCGTGATCCCGCGTCCGGGGCGGCCGTTCTCGCCGAGCCATTCCCCGTTCACCCAGACACGGCTCGACATCTTTCCCGACACGTAAAGGCCGAGCGGCTGGCCGTTGGCCCCCAGTGTTTCCGGCAGGTCGATATATGCCCTGATCCAGAGGGCTCGCTCCTGCGGGTCCACCTGCCACAGGTCTTGCTGTTCGCAGGCGGCATTGCCGAAGTCCGGCGGGGCCGTCTCGTCGCCGGCGGCGGGGCATACGGTGACGCTCGCAGCCTGTGGCTGAGCGAGTGTCGGAGCGGAAAGGGCGAAGAGAAGAATCGCGAGCAGGAAACGGTGCATGTCCCCAGTCTAACGGGGCGGCGCCGTCCGGTCGCCCTGCAGGCCCCGCCGCTTAAAGAAAGAAACCTGCCGTTCACAGACCGGCAGCATGCCGCCCGGCGTTTTGTCCGCGCCGTTTGCCGAAATCCGGATGCACCTGTGCCGGTCATCGTGAAACCTCGTCGCATCGGATACCGCGAAAGGAGACTGGATATGAGAATTGTCAGGGGTTATCTCGCCGGCGCACTCGCCGCAATCGGCTGGCCGGCTGCCGGACTGGCGCAATTGCCGGGCGAGGAAGCCGTCGTGTTCACCGCACAGAGCGGGGAAACCGCCGACGCCTATCGCGGATTTTTCGAAGTTCCGGAGAACAGGAACGATCCGGCCAGCCGGACGATCGCGCTGGGCTATGTCAGATTTCCCGCGACGACGGACAATCCGGGTTCGCCCATTGTCTATCTCGCCGGCGGGCCGGGCGGGTCCGGTACGGGGGCGGCGGAGGAGCGGCGCTTTCCCCTGTTCATGGCCATGCGCCAGCATGGCGACGTGATCGCCTTCGATCAGCGCGGAACCGGATTGTCCGACGACACGCCCGCCTGCCGCTCCAGCCACGTGGTTCCCGATTTGCAGCCTGTCGGCGATAGCGGCCTGGCGGATATATACCGCGCCGCGATCCGTGAATGCGTGGCCTTCTGGCGCGCCGAAGGGGCCGACCCGGCGGGCTATACGACTGCGGAAAGCGTTCAGGACATCTCCGCCCTCCGCGCCCATCTTGGCGCCGAGCGTGTCGCGCTCTGGGGGATATCCTACGGCAGTCACCTCGCTCTGGCCGCACTCGATGCGATACCCGGCGAGATCGAACGCGCGGTCATTACCGGGGCCGAGGGGCTCGACCAGACGGTAAAGTATCCGGCGCGCACGGATGACTATATCCGCCGTCTGCAGCAGGCGGTGAATACGCAGCGGGAAGCCCGCGCGCTCTACCCCGATATCGAGAGCATGATCCGCCGCGTGCAGGCCCGTCTTGAGGCAGAGCCCCTGCTTGTCACCTACACAAGGCGCGACGGCAGCGAAGCGGAGATCCTGTTCCAGCGCCGTCATGCGCAGGAAGTGGTTTCGCGACTGATATCGGACCCGCAATGGGCGACGCTCATGCTGGCTATCTATCGGGGGCTCGACACCGGAGATCTGAGCCCCTTGCAGGCAGCGCTCCCGTTTTTCCATCGTCCCGGCGAGCCGCTTGGCTTCCGTCTCATGCCCACCGCGATGGACCGGGCTTCGGGGATCAGTGCGGGCCGGCTCGCCGAGGTCCGGCGCCAGATCCCGCACGCCATGGTTGGCGGCTATCTCAATTTTCCGATGCCGCAAGTGATCGATGTGCTCGAGGAGATCGATCTGGGCCCGGCATTCCGGGACGGCCCCCATGGCGATACGCCGGTCCTCTTGCTGAGCGGCACGCTGGACGGGCGGACCTATCCCGACGGTCAGGCGGAAGCCGTCGCGGGCCTGGGAAACGTCACCCGGATCATGGTGCGCAATGCCGGTCACAATCTCTTCATGTCGTCGCCGGAAGTGGGCGAGGTTATCCATCGTTTCATGCGAGACGAACCGCTGGGGACCGGTGAGATCGAGGTCGCACTTCCCGACTTCACGCAATTGCCTTTCTGACGGCGGCACCTGTCTGCCGCAGGCCCGATCGCGTAGGATCGCACCGGGCTTGCGGCCTGTGGGCGGCGTATGCGGGGAGGACAGGCGTGAACGAGGGAATCCATGTGCTGCGGCCGATGGACGGCGGATGGCGGGACAGCCGCCGTCCGGGAATCCGTCAGCAACCCATGCTGTCGCCCGAGAGCGGGGCTGCGCAGAATCTTGTCCTGGTCGAATACGAGGAGGGTGCTGCGGTCGAAATGCACGAGACGCATGTGCCTGAGACGATTTTCGTGATCAGCGGTCAGCTTGTACTCGATCTGCCCGGCGGGCCGGTCGGGCTCGGTCCGCAGGAGGCGGTCTATTTCGAGCCTGGTACGTCGCATGGCATGCATGTCGAGGCGGGCCCGTGCCGTTGCCTGCTGGTTTTTTCGCCGCATTGAATGTCGGCGAGACAAAAAATCGAAACGGCCTGCATCCGGAACGGTAACCGGCGGCAACACAGAGGTAACGGCACGTCCGCGCCAAGGCCGGGCCGTAACCGATGAAAGGACACTGACATGGCAGACCTGTTCGATAGCTACTGGTGGTTATTGTTCCCGCTCTTCTTCTTTGTGGCCGCCGGCTGGAACAGCTTCATGCGCTACAAACGGGCCCAGGCGAAAATCGACCTTTTGAAAACCTATGCGGCTTCGGGCAAGGAGCCGCCGGAAGCGTTGTTGCGAAGTCTCGATCGCGATCGAGACGATGATGGCTGGGACGTGTCGGAAGGCATGAACGATGACGGGCTTGATTCCGGTTCGAGACGTGGTCCGGGGCGCTCCGGCAGAGGTGGCAGCCATGCCTTCCTCGTCATTCTCTTTGCAGGCCTGGCTGCTGTCTTTGCCTATACAGGCTATTCGAGCTGGCTCGGCAATATGGGAGAGGAAGCCTACTTCATTGCGATGATCATGGGCGTGCTGTCGCTTGCCTTCCTGGTCTCCGCAATCTTCAAGGGCGGGCGCCGGGGCTGACACGATGGGGGAAATCCCGACCGACGCGGCTCTGGTCGCAGCGGCCCGGTCGGGCTCTGACGCGGCCTTCGCGCGTATCGTCGACCGGTATCAGCGGCCCGTAAGGCAGTTCCTGCGGCGCATTTGCCGTGCGGAGTCCGATGCGGATGATCTCGCGCAGGAAACCTTTCTGGCGGCCTGGACGCGATTACGCCTTTTGAGAGACCCGGCCCGGCTCAAGTCCTGGCTGTTCGGGATCGCGTGGAACCGGGCGCGCAGCGAGGCTCGGGCCATGGCTCGCACGCGCCGTCGCGACGATGCCTGGCAAGCCGGGCAGCCGGTGAATGAGGTGCCGCAGGTGGATGCTGGCATGGCGCTTCGACAGGCCCTTGCCGCACTTGGCCCGGAACAGCGTGCGGCCGTGGCTTTATGCCTTGGGGCCGGCTTCACCCACGCGGAGGCGTCGGAGGTCTTGGCGATGCCGCTCGGTACGGTAAAATCCCACGTGCTGCGCGGCCGGGCGCGGCTGGTAGAGATACTTGGAGCCGGCGATGAGTAAGCCAGATTCGATAACCCGCCTGTTTGAGGCCGGCGATGCGCCGGGTGGCAGTATTCCGATTGCCGATCCGGTGTTTCGCGCATCGGTGATGCGACGCGTCGCAATGCGACGGCTCCAGTTCGAACTCGTGGCCTGGTTTGCTGCCGGCTTGCTTCTTCTGGCCGGATTGTGGGTGGCGCTGCCGCTTCTGATCCCCGCGATCAGGGAGATCGGTGCCGGACTGGCAAGCGCGTCGCTGGAACTCGGCCTGACCGCCGTGCTGGTCCTGCTCGGCCATCTCTGGCTCAGCGGCCGCCTCAATCTTCCGGACCTGCGGTGGTTCGAATAATTCCGAAATAGCGGTTTTCCCGGACGACTGCGCGATGAATCGCCTATAGTCGGGAAAAAGAGGGGGAGGCCTGCATGCTCATCCTGGTCGTCGGACTGGTTCTGTTTCTGGGTGTCCATTTTCTCCGTGTCATTCCCGGCGCCCGGTCCGGACTGCAGGCGAGGCTTGGCGAGACGCCCTACAAGCTCGTCTATACGGCGGCGTCGCTGATCGGTTTCGGCCTGATCATCTACGGCAAGATCATCGCCCATCCGCCGGTCCAGGTCTGGACACCGCCGGAATGGTCGCGCCATCTCGCCTTCGCGGTCGTACCGCTCGCCATCATCCTGATCGTGTCGGCCTATGCGCCGGGGCATATCCGGCGCTGGGTGCAGCATCCCATGCTCGCCGGCGTGGTGCTCTGGTCGGGCGCGCATCTGCTGGCCAATGGCGAGGCCTCGGCGCTGATCCTGTTCGGCAGTTTCTTCGTCTGGTCGTCGATCACCTTCGTGGCAGCCTGTCTGAGGGAGACGCCGCCACCTGTGGTGAAGGGCTGGGGCGGGGATCTCACAGCCATTGTACTGGGGTTTCTTGCAGCGCTTATCCTTATGAATTTGCACATGTATATGTTCGGGGTGGCAATTATCGGATAGAGCCTGCATCCAATGGGGCGCCTCCGGGTATCTCAGTTACAAAGGCGGCGCGGTGCCGCTTGTTACGGAGGTTGATATGGAAGACATCCTGATTCCCATCTCACTGTTCCTGATGATCGTCGGGATTGTCTGGATTTCGGTGAATGCGTCGTCGCAAAAGCGCAAGGCGACTCTAAAAGTCGTCGAGGAAGCCATTCGCAGTGGTCAGACGCTGACGCCGGACACGGTCAAGGCGCTTGGCATGCCGAAGAATGACGGCAATGGCGATCTGAAAGCCGGTAGCATCCTGGTTGCTGTCGCGCTGGCCTTCATCCTGCTGGGCTTCGCCATTTCCGGTGTCGAAGGCGATCCAGAAGTCATGTACATTATGCCCGCCGTCGCAGCCTTCCCGGGCCTGATCGGTCTGGTGCTGATCGGCTTCGGGTTGATGAGCAAGAAGAACAATAACGCGGCTGACTGACCGGAGGCTGCCCCATGACAGCGTCGGACGCAGATCTCACAGCTCTCGTTATCGCGACCCGGAATCCGGCCGCATTCGGAGAGCTCGTCCGGCGCCATCAGGGCCTGGTGCGGTCCATGCTGCAGCGCATGTGCCGCAACCATGCCCTCGCCGACGATCTCGCCCAGGATGCCTTCATCCGGGCTTATGAGAAGATCGGCAGCTTCAAGGGGACGGGCACATTCAAGTCCTGGCTGTGCTCGATCGCCTACACGGAATTTCTCAAGTCAGCCCGCAAGCGCAAATCGACCGAAAAGGCGATGGAGCGGTTCGGAGCGGGGCTCGAAGAGGCCGAAGCGCCTCGGGACATGGGCAATGTGGTTGATCTCGATCGAGCGCTCGCCACATTGAAGGAAGACGAGCGGGCTGCGGTCGTGCTGTGCTATTCTTGCGGCATGTCGCATTCCGAAGCAGCCGAGGCGACAGGTATGCCGCTGGGGACGGTGAAGTCGCATGTGAACCGGGGGCGGGCCAAATTGCAGGCCTTCTTCCACGAGGCAGAGGTGATGGCGTCATGACGATGGATGATGCATTCGACGAAAGGCTGAAAGCCGCATTCGCCAAGGCCGCGGAACCCCTCGAGCGCGAGGAGGCGTCCGATGCCTTCACGCACGGCGTGATGCAGCGGCTCTCCCACCCCAATCGCAAGCGCGTTCTGCTCCTCGGTGGTGCTGGCTCGACCGGTTCGGCCATCGCGGGCAGCCAGCTGGAAGGCGTGATGGGCAATCTCCAGATGCCAACGGACGGTGCTTGGGCCACGGTCGGACTGCTGATGACCCCCGAAGCGCTCGCAGCGGCCGCCATGGCGGTCACGCTGGGCCTGGTGGCGACGATACTGCCGCGCCGCCTGATCTGAGGCTTTTGCACTGCAACATGCTGGTTTAGGGTCTTCGCGAAAACCGGAGGCCCTTTTCATGTCTGCCCAAACCAAGGCTCGTCGTATCACCGCACCGGATATACGCGCCCGCAAAGGCGGCGAACCGCTCGTTTGCCTCACCGCCTATGACGCGCCCATGGCACGCATCCTCGACCCGCATTGCGACCTTCTCCTCGTCGGCGACAGCGTCGGCATGGTGGTGCACGGGCTCGATTCCACCATCGGCGTGACGCTCGACATGATGATCATGCACGGTCAGGCGGTCATGCGCGGTGCGAAGCACGCCCTGGTCGCGGTCGACATGCCGTTCGGCAGCTACGAGGAATCGCCGGAGCAGGCCTTCGCCAATGCCGCCCGTGTGATGGCGGAGACGGGCTGTCAGGCGATCAAGATCGAGAGCGGCACCTATGCCGCCGAGACGATCAGCTTCATGGCCGAACGCTCCATCCCGGTCATCGGCCATATCGGCCTGCGTCCCCAGGCGGCGCTCGCCGAGGGCGGCTTCAAGGCGAAGGGGCGTACCGAAGCCGAGCGTCAGCGGGTTATCGACGAGGCCGTGGCCACATCCGATGCAGGCGCCTTCGCCATCGTCATCGAAGGTGTGGCCGAGGATCTCGCGCGGGAAATTACACAGGCGGTCGCCGTACCGACCATCGGCATCGGTGCATCGGCGGCCTGCGACGGACAGATCCTCGTCACCCAGGACATGCTGGGCGTGTTCGACTGGACCCCGAAATTCGTCAAGCGTTACGACAACATGGCGGAACGGACCGACGCCGCCGTCGCGCGCTATGCCGAAGAGGTGAAGGCGCGCAGCTTTCCCTCGGCGAGCGAGGTCTACACATTGGGCCGCAAGGACGGTTGAGTCGTGTTGCCGCGGGAGCCCGGCAAGGCTAGGGTCCGGCCAACGCTTTGATCGCGCGCCGGTTGCGCGCGCTGCATGAAATGACGGAGTCGCATCGACGTGGTCGATATTTTTGAAGAAGTCGACGAAGAACTTCGCCGTGACAAATACGACGAACTGACGCGCAAATACCTGCCATGGGCGCTCGGTGCCGCAGGAGCCATTGTGCTGGGCGCGACCGCCTACTGGGCTTGGGAGAGCTGGACGACCAGCCGTGGGGAAGCCTCGTCGGAGACCTATTTCGCGGCCCTCGACCAGTATGAGAGCGGCGAGCTGGCGCTGGCCGATGCCGGTTTCGAGACGCTGTCCGAAACGGGGGCTGGCGGTTATCCGGCGCTTGCGCTCATGAATCGCGGCTCCATCGCCCTGGAGCAGGGTAATCCGGAAGAAGCAGCAGCCCTGTTCGAACAGGCAGCCGCTGCGACCGGGGAAGCCGTCGTGTCCGATCTGGCCGAACTCAAGGCCGCCTGGGCCCGCTGGCCGAATCTGAGCTTCAACGATATCGAGCTGCGCCTGACGCCGCTGACCGATGATACCGATCCCTACCGCTTCCTGGCGCGCGAGGCGATCGCCGCAGCGGCCCTGCGGGACGGAAATATCGAGCGGGCGCGCGACGACTATCAATTCCTCAGCTTCCAGCTGGAGACGCCGGAGGGGGTTCGGCGCCGGTCCCAGGAAGCCCTCGCCATGATCGCCCAGCACGATGCGCTGGCGCCGGCCGAGGCCGGGGATGAGACCACACCTAATGCCGGGGAAGCTGGTGATGATTGATGTAACGCGTTTCCGCGGGCTGCTGGCTGCGGCCCTTATCGTGCCGCTAGCGGCCTGTTCCTCGGTCTCGGTGCCCAACCCGCTGGATGTAATTCCCGGGATTGGCAGCAATGACGACAATGACGAACTCAATGGCGAGGCGCCGACCGATGGCCGCGTCTCCATTCTGAGCTTCGAACAGGGCCTGCAGCGCGACGAGAACGCGGCGCCGGCCGATGTGTCGCTGCCGCCGCCCTATGTGAATGCGGTCTGGCCGCAGCCGGGCGGCTACCCGACCCACGCGCTTCAGCACACCCAGGCGAGCGGCTCGCTCGATGTGGCGTGGCGCGAGAGCTTCGGCGCCGGCTCCGACAATGACCGTCGCCTCAATGCGCGTCCGGTGATCGCGGACGGCAAGGTCTTCGCCATCGATGCACGCGGCGCGGTCTCTGCCATGGATGCCGATACCGGCGAGCGTATCTGGCAGCACAGGATCGAGGCACCGAGCCGCCGCGACCAGATGGCTTTCGGCGGCGGTATAGCCTTCGCCGAAGGGCGCATCTACGCGCATGCCGGATACAATTTCTTCGTCGCGCTGGATGCCGAGAGCGGTAGTGAAGTCTGGCGTACCGAGACGCTGGTGCCTTTCCACGGCGCACCGACCGTCGTCGACGGGCGCGTCTTCGTCTCGTCGGACGATAACGAACTCCTGGCGCTGGACAGCGATAACGGCTCCGTCCTGTGGACCTATCAGGGCATCGTCGAGAGCGCGCGCCTGCTGACAGCACCGAGCCCGGCCGTACTGGGCGATCTCGTGGTCGCGCCCTTTGCATCCGGCGAGCTGATCGCGCTGCGCGTACAGAACGGAAACCCGATCTGGTCGGACAGCCTGACGCGCTCGGGCGGTCTGACGGCACTGTCGGAAATCAACGATGTGGCGGGTAGCCCCATCGTGATCGACAACACCGTCTACGCCATGAGCCATTCCGGCATTCTGGTCGCCATTTCGCTGCGCACGGGCGAGCGCCTGTGGAGCCAGCCGGCCGGCGGATCTCATGCGCCGTGGGTTGCGGGCGATTATCTCTACGTCACCACCAGCGAGGCCGAGATCGTCTGTCTCAACCGGCATGACGGCACGGTACAGTGGATCAGCCAGCTCGACCTGTTCGAAAATCCGCGCAAGCGCAAGAACCGCATCGCCTGGACCGGACCGGTTCTGGCCGGCGGGCGGGTGGTCGTGGTGGCGAGTAATGGCGAGGTTCGCATCCTCAATGCCTATGACGGTGCCGTGATGCGCGAGATGGATCTGAACGACGATGTGTTCGTGGGACCTGTAATCGCGAATGAAACCGTCTATGTGGTCACCGATGAGGCGCGGCTGATCGCGCTGCGATAGGCGCAAACGCATGACTGCAAACCTGCCCCGCATCGCCGTCATCGGACGGCCGAATGTGGGAAAATCGACCCTGTTCAATCGTCTGGCGGGTAAACCGCTGGCTATTGTCGACGACCGGCCGGGTGTCACCCGGGACCGGCGCGAGGCGCGTGGTCGCCTGGGCGATCTGCCCATGCTGCTCATCGACACCGCGGGATATGACGATGGCGAGAAACAGGGCCTGGACGCCGAGATGCGTCTGCAGACGGAAATGGCTATCGGCGACGCCGATATCTGCCTGCTGCTGATCGATGCCCGCGCCGGCGTCACCCCGCTCGACGAGATTTTCGCGGACGTCGTCCGAAAGTCCGGCAAGCCGGTCATCGTCCTTGCCAACAAGTGCGAGGGCAAGGCGGGCGAGGGCGGTCTCATGGATGCCTACGAGCTCGGCATGGGCGAGCCCATCGGCCTGTCCGCGGCGCATGGCGGCGGGATCGGCGATCTTTACGACGCCCTGGTCGAGACGCTGGGCCGCGAGAAGGTCAAGGAGGCGCGCCGCGCCGGACGGGACGAGGGCGAACCGCCGCTGCGTATCGCGGTCATCGGCCGTCCGAATGCAGGCAAGTCGACCCTGATCAACACGCTGATCGGCGAAGAGCGCCTGATCACCGGGCCGGAGGCCGGGATCACACGCGATGCCATCTCCATCGACTGGATGTGGGACGGGCGCCGGGTGCGCCTGCACGATACGGCCGGTCTGAGAAAGCGCGGCAAGGTCGCCGACCGGCTCGAACGCATGAGCGCGGCCGATACGCTGCGCGCCGTGAAGTTCGCCGAAGTCGTGCTGCTTCTGATGGATGCGGAACACCCGCTCGAAAAACAGGACCTGCATCTGGCGGACATGGCCTACAAGGAAGGCCGCGCCGTCGCCATCGCCATATCCAAGATGGACCTTGTGCCCAATCGCGAGGCCTATCTAAAGGAAATTCAGCTCGAGTTCGAACGCCTTCTGCCGCAGATGACCGGCGCTCCGATCCTGCCCATCTCGGCGGTGAAGAAGAAGGGCCTCGACGCCATCATGCCGACCCTGTCGCGCCTGCATACCGACTGGGACGCCAAGGTGAAGACGCGCGACCTCAATGACTGGCTGCATGAGATGACCGAGCGGCACCCGCCGCCCGCCGTCAATGGCCGCCGCATCAAGCCGCGCTACATCACCCAGACCAAGGGCCGTCCGCCGACTTTCGTCATGATGTGTTCGCGTGCCGGCGATCTGCCGGAGAGCTACAAGCGATATCTGGTCAATGGTCTGCGCGAGGCGTTCGACCTGCCGGGCGTGCCGATCCGTCTCATCGTCAAGGCGGGCAAGAACCCCTATGTCGACGGCTCGCGCGGTGGCAGCGGGCCTGGAACGGCCAAGAAATAACCCTTGCGCGCCGCGGTCTCAGACCGTTTCCAGACGGAATTTCCTGAATAACTCGCCGTGATGTTCGATCGTGCCGGTTTCCTGTGCGCCGAGGCGGGCGAGCGCTCCGACATGGCGGCGTGAAGGCGGCAGCAGGAAAGTGATGGCCGGGATGCGCGCGTCCGCGCGTGCGAAGGCCAGCGCCTTCCGGGTGACCGGCGCGCCGAGGCCGAATTGGTCCGTGCGCAGGACGAGGCCGTAATCCCAGTCCTCACCCTCCTTCTGGAAGCCGCCCCAGCCGGCATATTCACTGTCCGCCAGGATGGCCCAGTGTCCCAGCCCGTCGCGCGTCCAGCAGGCCTCCTTGGCCGCGATGAAGGCCTCGCAGCGCGTCTCGTCCCAGATGCCGTCCAGAAGCGGCATGTGCGCCTTCAGGCGCGGATCGGACATGTGTGCAGCGATCGTGACGGGCGAGATTTCCGTCAGACGTGTGAAGATGATGTCGGGTGTGGTCACGGGAAAGATCCGGGCGCGTTGTCTCAGACGCCCACCGCCTATCACCGGGCGCTATGCGAGCCCAGTGCCGGAACGGTCCGTTGACAGGAAGTTGAGGGCGCGTGAGCGGGGCAGGACCCGCGCGTCAGGCGGTCTGCTTCGCCTCGAATTTCACGATTTCGCCGTGACGCGTGCAGTCCGGACCGACGAGCTCGGCGATGGTCGGCCAGAGCGCGGCGGGTTCCGGCAGGCTCATCGGGTCTTCGCCCGGGAAGGCCTTGGCGCGCATCTGGGTGCGCATGGCTCCCGGATAGATCGTATTGATCCGGATTTTCGGATTGTTGACGTGTTCGTTGGCCCAGCTTTCCACGAGAGCGTCCAGCCCGGCCTTGGAGGCCGCATAGGGCCCCCAGAAGGCGCGGCGCGAGGCTGCGGCGCCCGAAGAGATGAAGACCGCGCGACCGGCGTCGGAGGCCAGCAGAGGCGCTTCGAAGGCGCGGATCATGCGGGCCGGAGCCATCAGATTGATGGCGACGACCTCGTTCCAGGTCTTTGCCTTGACCTGTGCGGCCGGCGTCAGAACGCCCAGGGCGCCGGCGGCCGCCAACAGGATGTCGAGCTTGCCCCACCGTTCCGTGATGATCTTGCCGAGCTGCTCGATGCCGTCCTCGGACTTGAGGTCCATCGGCACGAGCGTGGCGCTGCCGCCCGCTGTGCGAATTTCGTCGTCCAGCTCTTCCAGCCCGCCCGTGGTCCGCGCTGTTGCGATGACATGCGCACCGGCTTTCGCCAGTTCGAGCGCCATGGCGTAGCCGATACCGCGAGAGGCCCCGCTCACGAGAGCGAGACGGCCGTTCAGATCGAGAGAGGTCATGCGTCCACCAGAAGGGAGAGCTGGAATTCCTTGGCCGAGAGAGCGCGTTCGTGATCCATCAGCAGGGTCGGGTATTCGCCGGTGAAATAATGATCGGCGAGTTGCGGGGCGTCGTCATTGCGCGGCTCGGCCACCACGGCCTGGTAGAGGCCGTCTACGCTCAGAAAGCCGAGGCTGTCCGCCTCGAGCTTCTTGGACATTTCATCGATCTCCATATTGGCGGAGATGAGTTCTTTACGACCGGCCATGTCGATGCCGTAGAAGTCGGGATATTTGATCGGCGGGCAGGCGGAGCGGAAATGGACTTCCGTTGCACCGGCCTCGCGCATCATGCGCACGATTTTCAGCGAGGTCGTGCCGCGTACGATGGAATCGTCGATCAGCAGAACGCGCTTGCCCTTCACCACGGCCGCATTGGCCGCGTGCTTGCGGCGGACCGAGAGGTCGCGGCGGTCCTGGGTCGGCTGGATAAAGGTGCGGCCGACGAAGTGCGAGCGGATAATGCCGAGCTCGAACGGGATGCCCGAGGCTTCCGAATAGCCGATCGCTGCCGGCACGCCGCTGTCGGGTACCGGAATGACGACATCCACATCGGCCGGGGTCTCGAGCGCCAGCTGGCGGCCCATTTCCTTGCGGGCTTCGTAGACGCTGCGTCCGCCGATGACCGAGTCCGGGCGGGCGAAATAGATATATTCGAAGGCGCAGGCGCGGGCCTTCTGCTCCGGCGCGAAGCGCTCGGAGCGGATACCGTCCTCGTTGACGACCACGGCTTCGCCCGGCTCGACTTCGCGGATGAATTGCGCGCCGACCATGTCGAGGGCGCAGGTTTCCGAGGCGAAGATAATGGCGTCGCCGAGCTGGCCCATGACCAGCGGCCGGATGCCGAACGGGTCGCGCGCAGCGACGAGGCGGTCATTGGCCATGGCCACAAAGGCGAAGGCGCCCTGGACCTGTTTGAGCGCCTGCAGGACACGATTGGTCAGCTTGGTCTTCTTGGACAGGGCGGCAAGGTGGAGCACCACCTCGCTGTCGCTGGTCGACTGGAAGATGGAGCCGCGATTGACCAGCTCTTCGCGCAGGACGCGGGCATTGGTCAGATTGCCGTTATGGGCGAGGGCGATACCGCCGCTGCGCACATCGCTGTAGAGCGGTTGTACATTGCGCAGGACCGAGGCGCCTTGCGTGGAGTATCGGGCATGCCCGATCGCCACCCGGCCGGGCAGGCGGTCGGGCAGGTCGGGCGAGGTGAAGTTCTCGCCGACAAGTCCTAGATAACGCTCGATGTGGAAACGCGACCCGTCATGGGTCGCGATACCGCAGGCCTCCTGTCCGCGATGCTGCAGGGCGTGGAGCCCCAGAGCGGTCAGGATGGCGGCGTCGTCCGCGCCGTACACGGCGAACACGCCGCATTCTTCCTGGGGGCGATCCGCTTCGGGATCGTAAGTCAGTGTGGCGGGAATGGCGTGCTTATCGCTCATCCATCGTCTTCCTGGTCATCCGTGGCCGAACCGATGAGGTCATCTAGTCGGTTTCGATCGCGTCTGCCATAGGACGTGTCATCATTTCTTATTGTTTCTGCAATCGGATCGCTGCTGCTGCGAGGCAGGGGGCGGGTTTCCGCGATATGCGATGTCTCCGGCGCCAGCGTCTGCAGCGCCCGCGCGGTGGCGTTCACGACCGGATAGATCTTGGCCTGGGTGATCCAGCTGGGTGGTCGCCCGTCCTCGCCGAGCGTGGCGGCGAAGAGAATCACGCCGAGGCCGAGCAGGACAAGACCACGGGCCACGCCGAAGGCGAAGCCCAGTGTTCGGTCGACCACATTCACATCCTCGCCCTTGGCCAGGCCCTTGGACAGGGAACTCGTCACGAAGGTCACGGCCAGATAGATGATGATGAAGACGAAGGCGCCGACGGCGAGCGGGGCGACCCAGTCCGGATCGATCATCTCGCGGGCCGGCCCGATAAAGGCGGGCAGGGCCCACAGGGTCGCCAGAGAGGCGGCGACGAAGGCGGTGACGGACAGGGCTTCCCGTACGAAACCGCGAACCAGGGCCAGAAGGCCGGACGCCAGGAGGATGGCAAGGCCGATCCCGTCAAAGGCCGTCAAGCTGCTTTCCATGGACGCGACTCCCTACTCGCCCGCCATCATCTTCAAAGTTTGCACCAATTCGAGCGCCGTGGCCACGCTGCGTACGCGAACGGGCGCGGTTTCCTCATCCGCCGCACGCGGCGCAAGGGCTTCGGTGAAGCCCAGCTTGGCGGCTTCCTTGAGACGGGCATCGGTCCGGCCGACCGGACGGACATCGCCGGACAAGCTGATTTCGCCGAAAACCACGCCCTTGGTCGGCAGCGGCACATCCATCGCCGAGGAGACGATGGCCGCGGCCACGGCGAGGTCGGCAGCCGGTTCGTTGATCTTCAGACCGCCGGCGACATTGAGGAAGATATCGCGGCCCGACAGATCGACGCCGCATCGCGCCTCGAGGACGGCCAGCACCATGGCGAGGCGGCCGCTATCCCAGCCGACCACCGCCCTGCGCGGCGTACCGAAGGCAGCGGGCGCGACCAGGGCCTGGATTTCGCTGAGCACGGGGCGCGTGCCTTCCATGCCGGCGAAGACGGCAGCGCCGGAATTCTCCTCTCCGCGCCCGTCCAGAAAGAGGGAGGAGGGGTTGGCGACTTCGCCTAACCCGCCATCGCCCATTTCGAACACGCCGATCTCGTCAGTCGGACCGAAGCGGTTCTTCACGGCGCGCAGGATGCGGAACTGGTGCGAACGCTCGCCTTCGAAATAGAGCACCGCGTCGACCATGTGCTCGACCACGCGCGGACCGGCGATCTGACCGTCCTTGGTGACATGGCCGACGAGGATGACCGTGCAATTGCGCTTCTTGGCGAAGCGCACCAGTTCCTGGGCGCAGGCGCGGACCTGGGCGACCGTCCCTGGAGCGGCGGCGAGCTGGTCGCTCCACAAGGTCTGGATGGAGTCGATGACGACGACGTCCGGCTTTTCCGCCTTCAGTCCGTCGAGAATATCGTTAAGCGCGGTCTCGGCCGCCAGCGCGACCGGGGCGTCAGCAAGACCGAGGCGCCTGGCGCGGCGGCGCACCTGGTCGATCGCTTCCTCGCCGGAGATATAGATGGCGTGCGTTTCCTGCAGGGCCAGACGGGCCATGAGCTGGAGCAGGAGGGTGGACTTGCCGATCCCGGGATCGCCGCCGACGAGGATTGCCGAACCGGGTACCAGGCCGCCGCCGCAGACCCGATCGAGCTCGACGATGCCCGATTTCAGGCGCGGCGGTTCCGGCGTGTCCGAGCCCAGATCGACGAGTTCCAGGCGTGCGGCACGGCCGCGCCGCTTGGGCGCGCTGGCCTGGGTGCCGAGCGGTGCTGAGGGGGCTTCCTCGACGAGCGAATTCCACGCGCCGCAGGCATCGCACTTGCCGGCCCATTTGGACTGAACGCCGCCGCAGGACTGGCAGACATAGACGGTGTCGGAACGCGCCATCGCGAATCGTCTCCTCTTCTGGAGGCTATTCAAACCGGGCGGGATGACAGAACAAGTCCTGTCGTCGCCCCGCCGCCGCATATCCAGCAGCGGTTTGCCTGGAGGACGACCTATTTTGTGGTGCGGGCCGGTTTGTATATGCGGTGGAAACGAAGGCCGAGACGGACCAGGAATTCGTAGGAGATCGTCGCGGCGCTGTTGGCGATGTCCTCGATATCGCTGCCGAGGAAACGCACATGGTCGCCCGGGCGGACATCCGTGGAGATCGCGCTGATATCCACGCAGATGAGGTCCATCGACACCTTGCCGAGGACCGGGACACGGGTTTCGCCGAAGCGGCCGAAACCGCCATTGCCGAAGGCGCGCAGTAGGCCGTCCGCATACCCAGCCGCGACTGTCGCCACGGTGCGCGGGCTGGGCGCATGATAGCTCGCGCCGTACCCTACCGGGTCGCCGGGTTCGAGATGGCGGATCTGCAGGATGGGCGCATCGATCTCGACGGCGGGAACGAAGGGGCAGTGCTGTCCGGGCGTCGGGACGCCGCCGAACAGGGCCAGGCCCGGTCGCAGCACGTCGTAATGAAAATCGCGCCCCAGCAGCACGCCCGCCGAATTGGCGAAGCTGGCCGGAATGCCGGGCAGGGCGCCGCGCACACGGGCGAAGCGGTCGCGCTGTTGCGCATTTAGCGGATGGTCGGGCATGTCCGCGCAGGCGAGATGGCTCATCACCTGACGGATATCGATGGCATCGAGCCTCGACGGATCTGCGATGAGGGTGTCTGTCTCTTCCGGGCTGAGGCCGAGCCGGTTCATGCCGGTGTCGATATGGATCGCGCAGGGAAGGTCCGGCGCGAGCGTCCGCACCTGTTCCAGCTGGGCCAGCTCGTTGATGACAGGGAACAGACCCGCCTCACGCAGGGCCGGCAGTTCGGACGGCCAGAAACCGTTGAAGACGAAAATGTCCGCCGGCCGACCGGCCAGGGCCTCGCGGGCTTCGCGCCCTTCCGAGGTGTGGGCGACGTAGAATTTTCTGCACCCGGCATCGGCGAGAGCCGGGATGATTTCCATCGCCCCTAGCCCGTAGGCATTCGCCTTCACCACGGCGCCGACCTCGGCGTCTGGAGCCAGCTTTTGCAGGGTCCTGTAATTGTCCTGGATCGCGGCCAGATCGATGATCAGGCGTGGAGCCGGTTCAGCCGTCAGGTCCGGCGAGGCGGGATCAGGACTCGTAATCGTCGTCATACCGGGTCTCGAGATCGGTGAACTTGGTCAGCATGCCGTCGAAGGCGAGCTTGGCCGATCCGATCGGACCGTGACGCTGTTTACCGATAATGACCTCGGCAACCTTCTCGATGCGCCGGAATTCCTCTTCCCAGGCCAGATATTCGGGCGTGTCCTCGCGCGGCTTCTCGCGTTCCTTGTAGTAAGCCTCACGATACACGAAGAGCACCACGTCGGCATCCTGCTCGATCGAGCCCGATTCGCGCAGGTCCGAAAGCTGGGGTTTCTTGTCGTCCCGGTTCTCCACCTGGCGCGAAAGCTGGGAAAGGGCGATCACCGGGACGGAGAGTTCCTTGGCGATGGCCTTGAGGGCCTGAGTGACCTCGGAGACTTCTTCCACGCGGCTGCCGCCGGAGCGGACATTGGAGCTGGTGACGAGCTGGAGATAGTCGACGACGATCAGGTCGAGGCCGTGGGTGCGCTTGAGGCGCCGCGCCCGGGCCGCCAGCTGTGCGATGGGCAGGCCACCGGTGTCGTCGATATAGAGCGGCAGGCCCTGGATCTCGAGCACGCCGTCGCGGATTTCCTCGTACTGGGTCGCGTCGATCGTGCCCTGACGGATCATGTAGCCGGGGATGGAGGTGTGGTCCGCGATCAGGCGTGTGGCGAGCTGTTCGGCCGACATTTCCAGCGAGTAGAAGCCGACCACGCCGCCGCGCACGGTTTTCTTGGTTCCGTCCGGTTGCATCTCGGCCTGGTAGGCCTTGGCGACGTTGAAGGCGATATTGGTCGCCAACGAGGTCTTACCCATGGACGGGCGGCCGGCGAGAATAATGAGGTCCGACGGGTGCAGGCCGCCGAGCTTGCGGTCGAGCTCCTTCAGGCCGGATGAGATACCGGCCAGCCCGCCATCGCGCTCATAGGCGGCCGAAGCCGATTCGACCGACTCGGTGAGGGCTTGCTGGAAACTCACGAAGCCGCGCGAGGCCGAGCCTTCCTCGGCGAGATTGTAGAGCTGCTGCTCGATGGTCTGGATCAGGGACCGGGCAGCGGTCTCCGTGTCGCTCGTTGCGGCGGTGGCGAGATCGCTGCCGATCCGCATGAGTTCGCGGCGCAGGGCCAGCTCATAGATGATCTTGGCGTATTCGACTGCGGCATTGCCGGTCGCGGCACCCTCGATGAGGACGGCGAGATAGGTCGTGCCGCCGATATCCTTGAGGCCGTCATCTTTGTCGAAATGCGTTTTCAGCACCACGGCGTCGGCCAGCGAACCGCGCCCGATCAGATCGATCGCGGTCTCGAAGATGCGGCCGTGCACCGGGTCGTAGAAATGGGCCGGCTTCAGCCAGTCCGCGACGCGGTGATAGACCTCATTATCGTAGAGCAGCGCCCCGAGGAATGCCTGTTCGGCATCCAGGTTGTGCGGCGCGGTGTCGATCTCGGAGACCTGGTTTTCGTCTTCGATGAACGGCTGCAACGCGGTCGACATGATACGGTTCCCCTCCGTTCCGCCGTCATGGCGGAAGACGGTTTTCTAACGGCCGCACCCGCGCAAGGCGAGACGTATAAACGGTCAAAAAACAGCGTGTGGATAGTGTTGATAAGCGGATTTAATGCTTTGAAAGCATGCGCTTGAGGCCCGATAGGCGTTGCTCGGGAGCTGCGTTTTCAAGGCGTTATGTCGCAAATTTTATCCACACGGGATACCGCGGAGCGTTTTGCGGCATAGAAAAAGGGCGGACCGAAAGGCCCGCCCTGATCCGTTTCCGAAGAAAGGCCGGAGCGCTTACTGCTCGGTCTTTTCCGTTTCGGTTTCCGCTTCGGCGTCGCCGGCAGTTTCCGCGTCCGCAGCCTGCTGGGCAGCCAGTTCCTGGCCTTCCTCGCTGGCTTCGAACAGCTCGGCCGCTTGCGCTTCGGCGATGGCGCGATCTTCGTCGGCCTGCGACGCGATCACGTCTTCACCGGCGGCCTGGCGTTCGGCTTCGTCCTCGGAGCGGGCGATATTGATCGTCACCGTGACCGAGACGTCGGCGTGCAGCTTGATGCGGATCTCGTGCAGACCCAGCGTCTTGATCGGCGCGTTCAGGACGACCTGAGAGCGCACGACCTTGGTGCCGGATCCGGACACGATGTCGGCGATGTCGCGCGATGTGACCGAACCGTAGAGCTGACCGCTTTCGCCGGCCTGGCGGATCATGACGAAGCTTTCGCCGTCGATCACTTCACCGGACTTGGCCGCTTCCGCAGCGCGCTCGGCATTCAGCTTCTCGAGCGCTTCACGCTCGGCTTCGAAGCGGGCCATGTTGGCCTCGGTCGCGCGCAGCGCCTTGCCTTGCGGCAGGAGGAAGTTGCGGGCGAAGCCGGGGCGCACGGAGACCACGTCACCCATGGCGCCGAGGTTTTCAACGCGTTCCAGGAGAACAAGTTTCATGACAGGTCCTCCTTAGTCGACCACATAGGGAAGCAGGGCGAGCTGACGGGCGCGCTTGATGGCGCGGGCCAGTTCACGTTGCTTCTTGGCCGACACCGCGGTGATGCGGGACGGCACGATTTTGCCACGCTCGGACATGTAGCGGAGCAGCAGCTTGGGGTCCTTGTAGTCGATCTTCGGCGCGTTTTCGCCGGAGAACGGGCAGACTTTGCGACGGCGCATGAACGGGCGGCGCGCCGGCAGGTTGGAAATGTTTCCAGAAGACATCGTAAGTCCTTTCCTAGTTCCGGTCGCGGCGGCCGCGGCGGTCATCCTTTTTGGTGAGGATGGCGCTCGGCTCTTCGCTGTGCTCGTCGACGCGCACCGTCATGTGACGGATGACGTCTTCGGACAGACGCTGCAGACGGTCCAGCTCGGCGACGACGTCCGCAGGGGCGTCGATGTCGATCAGGCCGTAATGGCCCTTGCGGGACTTGTTGATGCGGTAAGCGAGATTGCGCAGACCCCAGTATTCGGTCTTCGCGATCTTGCCGCCCTTTTCTTCGACAAGGGCTTTGGTCTCTTCGATGAGAGATTCCATCTGCGCCGGGGAGATATCCGGACGCGCGATGAAGATATGCTCGTAAAGTGCCATTTCGGCTCCCTTCATCAGCGGTTGCGGCGCACACCATGCCGAAGGGTCGGGCAGGTCTGCGGCGGCTCCCGTATCCGTGCCGGAACACCATGTTCCGAGGTCCAGGACAGGGACCGCAACCAAGCGAAGCGCGGGCCATAGCGGAAACGGATCGCATGTGCAAGCCGCAAGCGCCCTTGCGCGCTGGCGCTTACACACTGTATCGAGCGGGCACGTCAAATCTTGGGGGAGAGAATTTCAATGAAACTCGCCTTTGTCTTTCCCGGTCAGGGCAGCCAGGCCGTCGGTATGGGCCAGGAACTGGCCGCACAATTTGCGTCGGCCAAAGAAGTGCTCGACGAGGTGGATGCCGCGCTCGGACAGGATCTGTCCGGCCTTATGGCGAACGGTCCCATCGAAGAGCTCACGCTGACTGAGAATGCGCAGCCAGCATTGATGGCCGCCAGCCTCGCCGTCATGGCGGTGCTCGAGAGCGAGTTTGACGTAAACGTCAACGCCGCCAAATTCGTCGCCGGTCATAGTCTTGGCGAATATTCGGCCCTGGCCGCTGCGGGCGCGCTGACCATCAGCGATGCGGCGCGTCTTCTGAAACTGCGCGGTCAGGCCATGCAGAAGGCCGTGCCCGTGGGCGAAGGCACGATGGCCGCGCTCCTGGGGGCTGATGAAGAACTGGCTGCTGCAGCGGTTGCTGCGGGCGCAGAGGCGGGCGTCTGCGCGATCGCCAATGACAATGCGCCGGGCCAGATCGTGATCTCCGGCTCGACGGCCGCGATCGACGCGGCTATCGCCAAGGCGGGTGAACTCGGGCTGAAGAAGGCGATGAAACTGCCGGTTTCCGCGCCCTTCCATTGCCCGATGATGCAGCCGGCTGCCGATGCCATGGCCGAAGCGCTCGCGAGCGCCACGATCAATGCCCCGGCCGTTCCGGTCGTCGCCAATGTCACTGCGCGCCCGACCGATGATGTCGAGACCATCCGCCGCCAGCTCGTCGAGCAGGTTACGGGGCGTGTGCGCTGGCGCGAGAGCGTGATGTGGATGGTCGAGGAGAGCGGTATCGATACGCTCGCCGAGGCCGGTGCGGGCAAGGTGCTGTCCACCATGCTCAAGCGTACGACCAAGGAGGCGAAGGGCGTGCCGCTCAATGCGGCGGCCGATCTGGAAGCGTTTGCAGCGAGCCTGAAGGCGTAGGCCGGTGAACGGCAGCGACGAAGGCAAGGCCTATACGAAGGACGCCGTCCTCGGCCGGCTTCGCGCCGCACGCAAGCAGCGAGAGGGCGAAATTGTCTGGCTCGCCTTTCTGCTCGATGCCGCCGCCCTGATGGTCCTGATCGCGATTGGCTGGACCCTCGTTTCTGTTCTTGTTTTCGTCGCAGCGCGCTTCGCCGCGCGGGTGCCGACGCTGATCGGATGGGGATATCTCGCCGCACTGGCGGCTTTCATCCTGGTCCCGATGCTGTTTCTACTGTTCAACCCGTCCTGACTGGAGGAATTCGGATGTTTGATCTCACGGGCAAGAATGCCCTCGTGACCGGCGCGACCGGCGGTCTGGGCAATGCGATCGCCCGCAAGCTGCACGCGCAGGGCGCGACCGTGGCGCTATCCGGCACACGCGAGAACGTGCTGCAGGAACTGGCCGACGATCTCGGCGAGCGTACGCATGTCCTGCCGTGCAACCTGTCCGATGCCGAGGCCGTCGATGCACTGCCTAAACAGGCCGCCGAGGCCATGGGTTCCATGGACATCCTGGTGGCCAATGCAGGCATCACCAAGGACCAGCTCCTCATGCGCATGAAGGACGAGGACTGGGACACGGTCATGAAGGTCAATCTGGAGAGCTATTTCCGGCTTTCCCGCGCCGCCCTGCGCGGCATGATGAAATCGCGGTGGGGCCGGATCATCGGCATCACTTCGGTGGTCGGCGTCACGGGCAATCCGGGCCAGACCAATTACTGCGCTTCCAAGGCGGGCATGATCGGCTTTTCCAAGTCGCTCGCCCAGGAAGTCGCGGCTCGCGGCGTCACGGTGAACTGTGTCGCTCCGGGCTTTATCGCCTCGCCGATGACCGACGTTCTCAACGACGATCAGCGCGCGGCGATCCTGAACAAGATCCCGGCCGGCGATCTCGGTTCCGGCGATGACATCGCGTCCGCGGTCGTCTATCTCGCCAGCGCCGAGGCCAATTACGTCACCGGCCAGACGCTGCACGTCAATGGCGGCATGGCGATGATCTGAGCCTGAAACCTGAACCTGCGGGGACCGCGCCACAATCTGGTCATGGTTGTAGAACTGTGCTAGGTGCCCGCGCATCTTGGGAAAAGCCTTGTATTTCGGGGCTTCCCGTCTTTACCTGCACCGCTATAGTCCTGCGGTGAATCATTATGAGGGTCTGAAATGTCTGACGTTCTCGAGCGCGTTAAGAAAATTGTTATTGAGCATCTCGATGTCGACGCTGAAAAGGTCGCTGAGAATGCGAGCTTCATCGACGATCTGGGCGCTGACTCCCTGGACAATGTCGAGCTGGTGATGGCGTTCGAAGAAGAATTCGACATCGAAATTCCGGACGATGCCGCCGAGCACATCCAGACGGTCGGTGATGCCGTGAAGTTTATCTCCGAGAAGGTGGGCTAACAGACCCCTTCATGCGTCGCGTCGTCGTCACCGGTATCGGTCTCGTCACGCCGCTGGGCTGCGGACGGGAGGTCGTTTGGGAACGTCTCCTGTCCGGACAGTCCGGGCTGGGACCGATCGAGCATTTCGAGATCGATGATCTGGCTTGTCGGATCGCCGGTCAGGTACCGCGTATCGACGGCCGCGGCGGCGGACGCGAGGGCGATCCGGGCGTTTTCGATCCGGACAGCGTCATGAGCGCCCGCGACCGGCGCCGGGTGGATGACTTCATCCTCTACGGGCTGGCAGCCGCTGACGAGGCGATCGCCGACAGCGGCTGGACGCCCGAGACGGAGGAAGACCGTCACCGGGCCGGCGTCATGATCGGATCGGGGATTGGCGGGTTGGAAACGACCTACCAGGCTTCCGTCGATCTGCACGAGAAGGGGCCGCGGCGCCTCTCTCCCTTCGTCATTCCGGGCATGCTGATCAACCTCGTTTCCGGACAGGTTTCGATCCGTCATGGCCTGAAAGGTCCGAACCATGCGGTGGTGACGGCCTGTTCGACCGGAGCGCATGCCATCGGCGATGCGGCGCGTCTGGTGTCACGCGGCGATGCGGACGTGATGGTGGCTGGTGGTGCCGAAGCCACGGTCTGCCGTCTCGGCATTGCCGGCTTCGTCGCCTGCAAGGCGCTCTCTACCGGTTTCAACGACACGCCGGAAGCCGCCTCGCGCCCCTATGACAAGGATCGCGACGGTTTCGTCATGGGCGAGGGCGCGGGCGTCCTGGTCCTGGAAGAATACGAACACGCCAAGGCGCGTGGGGCGACCATCTATGCCGAGGTGAAGGGCTATGGCTTGTCCGGCGACGCCTATCACATCACGGCGCCGGCCGAAGATGGCGATGGCGGATTCCGTTCCATGTCGGCGGCGCTCAAGGATGCCGGCCTGGAACCGTCCGATATCGATTACGTCAATGCGCACGGGACCTCGACACCGCTGGGCGACGAGATCGAGCTGCGCGCTGTTGAGCGTCTCTTTGGGGATGCGACGGACGGGCTGGTCATGTCCTCGACCAAGTCCGCCATCGGGCACCTTCTCGGTGCGGCCGGGGCGGTCGAATCGATCTTTTCGATTCTCGCCATCCGCGACGGCATCTGCCCGCCGACGCGCAATCTCGACAATCCGTCCGTCGAGACGAAAATCGACCTGGCTCCGCACGAAGCGGTCAAACGGCCCGTGAAGGCCGCATTGTCGAATTCTTTTGGATTCGGTGGCACCAATGCCTCCGTGGTATTCGTCGCGGCAGACTGATCGTATTCGGGGATTTTCCGTATGAGTGAGGCAAGTGCGCCCAAGGCCGGAAGCGGTCTTGTCCGCTTTTTCAGCTGGGTCATCGGTCTTCTGATCGTCCTGGCCATTCTTGGAGCTGCAGCGCTCTATGGCGGCTATCGCTGGCTGCAGGCCGAATTCGCAGAGCCCGGCCCCGCAGTCGAGGAACAGGTCGTCATGCTTCCGCGTGGCGCGGGCCTGATCGCGATCGCCAGTCAGCTGGAGCGCGAAGGCGTCATCTCCGACCGCCGCATTTTCCGCATTGCCGTGACGCTGGACGAAGGCGACCGTGCTCTCCGGGCCGGCGAGTACCGCATCCCGGCCGGTGCATCCATGGCGGAAATCTACGACATGCTGCGTTCCGGCCAGGTCGTGCAGCATCCCGTGACTTTCGCGGAAGGGCTCACCAGCGCGATGATCGTCGCGACCCTGAACGAGGCCGACGTGCTCTCCGGCGAGATCAGCGACATCCCGCCTGAAGGCAGCCTTCTTCCGGAAACCTATCTCGTCGACCGCAACACGCCCCGTCAGGAGCTGATCGACCGCATGGCCGCTGCCCAGGATGCCTTGCTGGATGAGCTCTGGCCGAACCGGGCACCTGACCTGCCCTTCGATACCCGAGAGGAGGCGATCATTCTCGCCTCCGTCGTGGAGAAGGAAACGGCGGTCGCTTCGGAGCGTCCGGAAGTGGCGGCGGTCTTCGTCAACCGCCTGCGCCGCGGCATGCGTCTGGAGAGCGACCCGACCATTATCTACGGGATCAGTCAGGGCGAGCCGCTGGGCCGCGGTCTGCGCCGTTCTGAAATCGACAATCCGGACAATGCCTGGAATACCTACCAAATTCCGGCCTTGCCACCCACGCCGATCGCCAATCCGGGGCGCGAATCTCTCGCTGCCGTGCTGAACCCGGCCGATATCGACGCGCTTTTCTTCGTGGCCGACGGAAGCGGCGGACATGCCTTCGCCAGGACCTATGCCGAGCACCAACGCAATGTTGCGCGCTGGCGCCGGATCGAACGGGAACGCCGCCGCGCGGCGGGGAATTGATATGGCCCAGCTATCCGGAATGACGGGCTTTGCGCGGGCTGAGGGGCAGTCCGGCGAATGGCGCTTCGTCTGGGAATGCCGCAGCGTCAACGGCAAGGGGCTGGAAGCCCGTTTCCGCCTGCCCCACGGCTTCGACCGTCTCGAGCCCAAGGCGCGCGACCTGGCCAAGGCCCGCTTTAATCGCGGCCATATCCAGATATCGCTGAATTTGCGTCGGGATACGGCGGATACCGGCGTCGCTATCGACACAGCGCGGATCGAGGCGCTGCTCAAGGCGGCGCAGCCCTATCTGGAAACGGGCCGTGCCTCGCGCCCGACGTTTGACGGCCTGCTGGCGCTGGGTGGTCTGGCGGAGAATTCCGAACCGCTGGGCGAGGACGACGCCAAGGCGCTGGATGCCGCCTTGCTGGCGAGCCTCGCAGACGCTTTTGACGGGCTGCAGGACGCACGCCGCGAGGAGGGCGCCGCACTTTTCGGCGTTCTTCAGGGACATGTCGCTACGATCGAGCAATTGACCGGTGAAGCAGCGTCCTGTGCAGCCGCCCGGATCGATGCCATTCGCGACCGGATCGCGGCCAAGTTCGAGGATTTGCTGCCGGAAGGTCTGCCCGAGGACCGACTGGCCATGGAAGCGGCTGCGCTGGCGGTGAAGATGGATGTTCGCGAGGAGATCGACCGGCTGCGCGCGCACATCGATTCCGCCCGCGATCTGCTCGCCGGCGGATCGCCGGTCGGCCGGAAGCTCGACTTCCTGTCTCAGGAGTTTAATCGCGAAGCGAACACTCTATGCTCCAAGTCTTCCGATTCTTCACTGACCCAGATCGGCCTTGCGCTGAAGAATGCGGTCGATCAGCTCCGGGAGCAGGTACAGAATGTCGAGTGACGGCATCCCCCCTCTTTTCCGCGGCCGCCGGCGTGGCGTCCTGCTGGCCCTGTCGAGCCCTTCGGGTGCCGGCAAGACGACGCTGTCCAAGCGCCTTCTGAGCCAGAATCCGGACGTTGTCCTGTCGGTCTCGACGACCACACGCAATCCGCGCCCGGGGGAGGTCGACGGCCAGGACTATAATTTCACCACGGTCGAAGACTTCAAAAGCCAGATCGAGGCCGGCGCCTTCTTCGAATGGGCGGAAGTGTTCGGGCGCTATTACGGTACACCGAAAAAGCCGGTCATGGACGCGATCGAAGAGGGCCGCGACGTGGTCTTCGACATCGATTGGCAGGGTGCCCGCGCGATGGCCGAGCAGGCGCCCGAGGACACGGTGCGCATCTTCATCCTGCCGCCCTCGCTGGAGCTCCTGGAAGACCGCCTGCGTAAGCGCGGCCAGGACAGCCCGGAAATCATCAAGGACCGCATGGCGCGCGCCAAGGACGAGATTTCGCACTGGGACGAGTACGACTACGTCATCGTCAATGACGATTTCGCCCGTGCCCTGGAAAAGCTGAACCTGATTCTCCACGCCGAACGCCTCAAGCGCACGCGTCACGCCTGGCTGAACGAGTTCGTCTCCGCGATCATGGATCAGTAGGGAAAAGCGGGTCTAGCGCGCTGCGCGCCAGGCCGTCGCAAGGGCCTGGAAACCTGCAATATCGATCACCTCCGCTCGCGCACCGGCATCGAGCCCGGCTTCGGCGATAAGCTCTTCAGCGCTGGCTCTGGTCTGACCGGCCGCTTGCGCCATGCTGCGGCGAAGCGTCTTGCGGCGCTGGCCGAAGGCGGAGGCGGTCACGATGCCCAGTGCCTCGACATCCTTGAACTGGCGATCCACGGGCAGGGGATCGAGCACCACGACGGCGCTGTCGACCTTGGGCGGCGGCGTGAAGGCGCGCGCCGGGACTTTCAGCGACAAATGGGCATGGCAGCGCGATTGCGAGATCACGGCGAGGCGCCCGTAGGCCTTCGTCCCCGGCCGGGCGACGACGCGGTCAGCGACCTCTCGCTGGAACATCAGCACCGCGCGCGTCCACCACATCGGCTCGGCCTGCAGCCATTTCAGCAGAAGCAGCGTGCCGACATTGTAGGGCAGGTTGGACAGGATCACGCGCGGTGCGTCGTCCGGGAGCAGGCTCGTCTCTTCCGCGTCGACCGCATCGGCCTGTTCGATATGCAGCCGGCCGCCGGAGGCTCCGCCGATTTCCTCGAGCGCACCTAGAAACCGGGAGTCCTTTTCCACCACGGTCAGCGATTTCGCGCCCGCCGAGAGAATGGCACGCGTCAGCCCGCCCGGTCCGGGGCCGATTTCGATAGCATTGGCGGCGGCCAGGTCGCCGGCGAGGCTGGCGATCTTGCCGGTCAGGTTGAGGTCCAGCAGGAAGTGCTGGCCGAAGGCTTTCTTGGCGCCCAGTTCGTGCCGGGCGATCACGTCCCGCAGGGGCGGGAGATCGTCGATGCTCATGCCCGGTGCCTCGCGATCGCCATGGCTTCACGGATGGCGGCAATCATGCTGTCGGGCCGGGCCTCGCCCTTGCCGGCGATGCTGAATGCCGTGCCGTGATCCGGCGACGTGCGCACGATGGGCAGGCCGAGCGTGACATTCACGCCGCCATGAAAATCAAGCGTTTTCACCGGGATCAGGCCCTGGTCGTGATAAAGGCAGATGGCGGCGTCATAGCCGACGCGGGCCTCCTCATGGAACAGGGTGTCCGGCGGGCGGGCGTCTGAGATGTCGATACCCTCCTGGCGCAGGCGGGCGGCTGCCGGGTTCACGATCTCGCGCTCTTCATCACCCAGAGACCCGCCTTCGCCGGCATGCGGGTTCAGACCCGCCAGGGCGAGCCGCGGGTGCGCAATCCCGTAATCCTCGATCAGCGCCTGATGAGCGATACGCGCCGTGCGCATGATGCGGTCCTCGCTGAGCAGGTCGATCGCCCGCTGGAGCGGTTCGTGAATGGTCACGAGGACAGCGCGCAGGCCGCCGCCGGTCAGCATCATCGCCGGACCGCGCGGGCCGTGCATCGGGACGTCCTGGGTCAGCTCTGCAAGGAATTCTGTATGGCCGGGAAAATCGAATCCGGCTTCGTACATGACCGATTTGGCGATCGGTGCCGTGACGAGGGCAGAGGCCTTGCCTGCCCGACAAAGCTGTACGCCGGACTCGATTGCGGCTTTCACGGCCGCCGCATTGCCGGCGGAGGGATTGCCTGGGCGGACCTCGCCGGGCGGAACGATTCCCGTCCCCAGAACGGGCAGGGTTTCCGCGAAATGGTCGGCGGCGAGGCCGGGATGGTCGATCGGGATGGGGCCAGGCAGGCCGAGTGCGTCCGCGGTATCGGAGACAACGTCGAAATCGCCGATGGCCGCGAACACCATTGGGTGATGCCGCAGGCGCTGCCATGCCTTCAGGATGATTTCCGGGCCGATCCCTGCCGGATCACCCATCGAGACGACGATGGGTGTCGAGCCGCTCATCAGTTGCGGATCTCGATTGTGCTGTCGCGGCGGAGATCACGCAGCCAGCGGCGCGAGAGCAGGGAGAGCTGCTGACCGCGGAGCTGGGATTCCAGGTCGTCGCGGGTCGGCACGCCTGGCCCGGCGATATCCCGGTCGCAGACGATCAGGGCCTGCAGGCCCGTAGCCATTTCCAGCACGCCGGTATTTTCGCCCGGACCGAGCGGCTCGAGGGCGTTGCGGATCTGCTCGCGAACGGCGTCGGCACCGATACTGCCCAGCGGCGTGTAGATGGCGCCCGGAATTTCCGAGGCGATAGCTTCCGCCGCTGAACAGCTGGGCTGTTCGGCAAGGAGATCCTCGAAATCGGCGCGGGTACCGTCTTCGATCGCACTGGAGGGGACCGTGATCTGGGTCAGGTCGTATTGCAGCGTCGTCGTGCCGTCTCGAACGCCGACCAGCGCCACGACCATGAAGCCCCCGGGCACCTGGATCGGATTGGACAGGGCGCCGCGTCCCTGGGCTTGCTGATACTGGACCAGCATTTGCGGCATGATCGCCGCGACTTCAGGCTGCAGCTGGGAGGCTGCGATCCAGCCGATATCGCCGCCCGTCGCCGCGGATGGCGCATCTGAGAACTGGCGAGCAAGCTCAGGGAAGGTCGCGCCCTGCTGCAGCTGGTTCATCACGGCGATGACGCGCTGGAAGGTCGCCTGTTCCTGGCCGGGACCCGGGACTTCGAAGAAAATCTCGAAAATCCGGTACTGGGGCTGGGATGCACTGGCAGCAAGGCGTTCCAGTGCCAGTTCGATCTGCTGGTCCGAAATCCGGATGCGCGAGCCGTAGCGGCCGTTGACGATGATCTGCCAGGCCAGCTCCGCTTCCAGCTGGTGGCGCAGGGTGGAGACGTCCACGCCGGAGTTCTGGAGGTCGGACAGGATGACGTCGATCGTGGTGCCGTTACGGGCGGCAAGGTCGAGCAGGGAGCGGTTGATCTCCTCTTCCTCGACCTCGATCTCGTAGTCGGCGGCAGCCTGGAGCTGCAGGTGCTCGTCGATCAGGCCGCGCAGGGCCTGGTCCTGGATGCGGGCGAGCGTCGCCTCGTCGATCTGGGACATACCCGTCGACGCGATGATGAGGCGCATGCGGTTACGCACGTCGACCGTCGTGATGGGCTCGTCATTGACCAGCGCCGCAACACCTTCGGTCGCCTGAGCGTGAGCCGCGGACGGAGCCACGAAAAGCAACGTTGCGGCAAACAACGCGAGAACAAGATTTTTGGCGCAGGTCATCAGCATTCGTTCTGTGGTTCGGCGCGGAACATTACTCAAACTCTCTTGGCACGCAATCATTCGACACCGTTAATTCTCCGGATCGAGACTGCCCAGGGTGAACAGGGTGACACGGAACTGAATCGATTCCGAGGGGCCAAGGCGGGCGATACCCAGATCCTGGCGCTCGTAGACGATTTCGAACTGGGTGCATTCATCGCGATAGAGCAGGCCGGTCTCCTGGCGCCGCGACACGTCAAGATCGAGGTCCCGCGTCACCCGGGTCACGAAATTCCAGCGATCGTTGAGTGCGATCTCGATATCGGCCCGCAGCTCGCGTTGTGCGCCCCGGGTTCCGGCATCGTCGGAAATATCGAGATATCCCAGCTGCACATCCATACGGTCGGAGGTGTAGCGGGTCTCGAATTCCAGCCGGTTGACGTCGGCATCCTCGCTGTCGAGCCGTGTCGTCAGCTCGGCGGAGAAACCGGCAATGTCGATTTCGCCGGCGACGACATAGTCCGAATTTTCCTCGAACAGGCCGCTGGCCGGATTGAAGACCGCGACGCCGTCAAGGCGTTCGCTGCGACCGGCGAAGACGCGGGCCCGACCGCTTTCACCCCAGAATGCGGTGGCGCGCATGCCGTAGCTGACGCGTTGCCCGTCTTCCCAGGTGTCGTAGCCTGGCGCTCGGATCGAGCGGAAGAGCATGCTCTCGTCCAGATCGACAGATAGACTGTCCTCATTGATCAGGCGGTTGCGCTCGGGATCGTCCGTCGCCGCCACGAAGGAGACGAGGGGCTCGACGATCCAGTCCGTGGTTTCGCCACCGCGAAAGAAGGGGTAGCTGAAATCCGTCCCGACCAGCCCGAGGGCGCGGGAGAAACTGTCGTCTTCGGTACCGCCGCCCGTCACGGGGATATCGGTCAGCGAGTAATAGTCTGCGCGGCCTTCCGCGAAGGGCTCGATGACGATCCCGGGGCTCGTGACCCAGCGCGTGCGCCAGTCGAAACCGAGCGTGCCGCGGCTGTAATCATTGCCGCTCTCACGATCGAGATGAACGGCGCTGCCGTTGAGATTGATGCGGCCCCAGCCCTGCGGTGCGTCGAAGACTTGCTGCAGCGTCAGCATGGGCGCGATGAGCGGCTGCGCGTCATCGTCGAAATTCGTTCGCAGGGACTGGTAATCCGCGGCGATGGCCGAGAAGAAGCGGTGCTCGGTGCGATGGTCGAGATAGATCTGGCTGACCAGCTGGCGCGCCTGTGATTCCAGCGGCAGGCCGCGATCCTTGTCTTCTTCCGAGAAATCATAGCGGCGCAGGTGCAGATCGTCCGAAGCCTGCTGGACGCCGAAGCCCCAACGCCAGTCCTCGGTAATGTCGAAGCGGCCGCCGCCGAAGACGTGCCAGCGCCATTTTTCCTCGCCGAATCGTTCGCCGTCGCTGTCGATCTCGAATTCGCGCGTCAGGCTGCCTTCCAGTTCTACCTGACCGGACCAGAAGCGCTTGCGGTACTCGGTGTAGAGCAGCGGGTTCACATTGGTCATCAGGCGCGGCGCGATGGTCACGTCCTGGGAGGGCGAAATGGCCCAGTAATAGGGCTGCTGGTAGGAAAAGCCGAGACGCGAGGAAACCGCCACGGTCGGGAAGAGCAGGCCGGAGCGGCGCTCCGTCGACGGGTCCGCATGGGCGAAGACCGGGGTGTAGAGAACCGGCACGCCCATGACTTCGAACTGGGCGTCCCGATAGTAGATCATCTGGTCTTCGGCATCCTGGTGCACTTCGCGCGCACGCAGGCGCCAGGTCGGCGGGCGATCGCCGCTCTCGCAGAGTTCGCAGGCGGTATAATAGGCGTCTTCCAGCTGCATCGAGCCGTTTTCGCGCCGGATGGCGGCGGCAGCGGCGATGCGGCCGTTATTCTCGAGCATCGAGGCGAAACCGAGCGCCAGGCCGCTGGAGAAGGCGGAGTCGAGCTCGACCTCGTCGGCATATTGCGGAAAATCCGTCTGCCCGATGATGACGACATTGCCGCGGGCGATGATACGATTCTGGTCCGGGCGATATTCCAGCTCGTCGGCGAGGAGGGTGCGGCCCTCCTGACGAACGCGGACATTCCCGACGGCAAGATACCCGCTGCCGTCCGCCGTGTCCTCAAGGTGGTCGGCTTCGAGGAAGACGGCCTGCTCGTTCTCGCCCGGCTGCTGGGCGAATGCCGGACCGGCACCCAGAAGTCCGGCTCCCGCAAGCGCCGTCGAGCTCATCAACGCAGCCGCGAAGCGGCGATACTGCGACGCCATACGCGTCACCCCCTCGTTTCATGCCGGGCCCGCAACCCCAGCCTCCGTCATGGTTAGCGGAAGCTGACGCGCAGGTCCATGTGTCAGCCGTCTTCGGTTGAGGCGATATAGATCAGTGCGATCAGCGCCGTGAGCGCCGGCGCCGACCAGGCCGCCGTCGGCGGCGGCAGAGCGCCCGTCTCCCCGAAGGAGGACAGGACTTCCTGGAAGAAGAACATAACGAAGCCGCCAATGCCGCCGGCGGTGGCGAAGGCCGCGGCGCCCCCCAGACGGTGCAGGCGAAGCGTCGCGGCCGCCGCGATCAGCGTTGCGGCCAGAAGCGTCAGCGGCAAGGCCATCAGCCCGTGCAGGCGCAGCTCGTAGCGCTGGGTGGCCAGTCCGGCCTCGCGCGCCGATGCGATCAGCTGCGGGAGATCCCAGAAGGACACGCCGTCCGGCGAGCGCGAGCGTTCGAACAGGGCCTGGCGGTTGATGGAGGTGGGCATGGTGACCAGGCCGAGTTCGATCGAGGATTCGCCTTGGGCGCGTTCGATCGCCTGTCCGATTTCCCAGAATCCGTCGCGAAGCGTCGCTATCTCGGCATCGATCCGCCGCTCCAGCCGCGGCACGCCGCGGGCGTTCACGCCGAAAATGAAGAAGATCGGATCGCGCAATTCCTGTCGGTCTTCCTGCAGGCCCGACGCGGCGACGACGGTAAAACCGTCGACCGTCGTCTCGCGCAACCAGACAGGCTCCTCCGTACCGGCGACGGGCTGGACATTGACCAGCGCGTCGCGGCGGCGTTCGAAGGCGGCATTGCCCGTGGCGGCGAGCGGATTGAGGGCCATGGCGCCAAGCAGGCCCGCGATGACGGCGAACATCATTGGCGCGGCAAGGATGCGCCAGGCCGACATGCCGGAGGCCCGCATGACGATGAGTTCGCTGCGCCGGTTGAGCCGGAAGAGCGAACTCAGGGTTCCGAACAGGAAGACGAAGGGCAGGGTGGTTTCCAGCAGCGACGGCGTCTTCAGCAGTGTCAGGCCCAGCAGATCGAGCGTGGAGACGTCGGCCCGGGTTCCGATGGCGCGCGACTGCTCGACAAAGTCCACGAGGACGATCACCGCGGCTATGGTCAGCAGGGCCACGCCCAGACCGCTGAGCGTCTGGGTCAGCATGTAGCGATTGAGACGTCCGCCCCTCATGACGCGGCCTCCGGCAGGGCGTCCGCCGCGTCGTCGCCGGGGGCGTGCCGCGGGCGGGAGCGTGCCGGCCAGTAGATCACGGCCAGGGCACCGATAATGCCCGCCAGCGGGACGATGTACTGGCCTGCATTCATGGCGGCATCGTCGGCGCTCGCCGACTGCATGGCGAAGCCGACCAGACGCATGGTCAACCCGATCGCGACGACCGTCACGACCCGGCGGGTATGACCCATTCTGGAATGGTCGCCGGCCAGGAAGGCCGCCGCCGCGAGCAGGGCGAAGGCGAGATTGTAGAGCGGGGCGGACAGCCGGTAATGCGCTTCGGCCCAGGCCCGTTCCGGGCCGCCCGTCCGGGCGATGTCGCCCGCATTCGGCCAGACGAGTTCGTGCAGGAAGCGGTCGCTTTCCTTGAAGAACATGGCATCGATCGGCCCGACGAACTCGCCGAGATCGAACTCGTAGCGCTCGAACGCGCCGTAATTGAGCTCTCCGGCCTCGTCGATCTGCTGGATATTGCCCTCGATCAGCACCATGGCGGAGCGATTGTCCGAGCGGACGACGACGCCTTCGCGGGCTGTATAGGTCGAGGCGCCCAGCTCGCCACGGGAATCGTGGATCAGAATGTCGTGCATTCGGCCGTCGCGCGTGCGCTCGCGGGCATAGATCGTCACACCGGCGCCGAGGCGCGTGAAGGCCCCCGGCGTGACGAGGCTGGCTGCCACATCGGAACGTAGATCGTAGAGCGAGCGCCGCATCTCGCGATAGGCAAGCGGCTGGACGAAGAGATTGATCGCGAGATTCGCGATCATGACGTAGACGCCGAGCCGGATCACGGGGCTGAGCAGACGGAAGCGGCTCATTCCGGCCGCCGAGGCGATGACCAGCTCGCTGTCCGAGGTCAGGCGACTGAGGCCGGACAGGACCGCGACGAAGAGCGCGATCGGAACGAGCAGGGCGGTCAGCTGCGGCAGGGCCAGCAAGGTCACTTTGAGGAAGGTCCAGGCGGTGTCGGAATACCCGGAAATCAGGTCGACATTCGACAGGCTCTGCGTCAGCAGCGCCAGCCCGGCAAAGGCGGCGACCGCCGTGATGAACGGCCAGAGCAACTGATTGAAGAAATACCGTTGAACGAGAATCATGACCGGGTAATCGCTGCGTGTCCCGCCTTCTATCTCACGTCTTGATCGGATACCACTTCCGCGACAGATGTTTTCGGCGCCAACTGCACTTTTGCACCGCCACCAGACGAGAAGGGAAAGTCATCATGAAGATCGAATTTGCTGCCGCCGGGACCGCTCATGGCGCCATCGCCGTTCCGGTCTATGACGACGCGACCCTGTCCGACGCTGCTAAGGCGCTCGAGAAAGCTTCCGACGGTGCTCTGACGCGCGCGATCAAGAGCTCGCGCTTCACCGGCAAGCCCGCCCAGACGCTCGAGATCATCGCCCCGTCCGGGATCGACGCGTCGCGCGTCGTTCTGTTCGGCCTGGGTCACAAGGAAAAGTGCACTGCGAACGTGTTCGAGAAAGCCGGCGCCGCGGTCGTCGGCAAGCTGCTTACCGGCGGCGAGACGGCGCTGACGCTGCGCCTCGAAGGTGAAGCGGACGCGGAGAGTGCGGCTCGCGCCGGCCTCGGTGCACGCCTTGCCTCCTATCGCTACGACCAGTTCCGCACCAAGCTGAAGGACGAGCAGAAGCCCTCTCTGAAAAGCGTCACCATCTCGGTGGACGATATCGACGCGGCGAATGCGGCCTGGGACAGCTGGGGCGCGGTTGCGGACGGTGTCGATCTTGCGCGCGAAGTGACCAATCTTCCGCCGAACGTCCTCAATCCGGAGACCTACGCCAAGAAGATCGAGGGCATGGCCGAGCACGGCCTCGAAATCGAGGTGCTCGACGAGGTCCAGATGACCGAGCTCGGCATGGGTGCGCTGCTGGGTGTCGGCCAGGCTTCGGAGTTCGAGAGCAAGATCGCCATCATGAAATGGAATGGCGGCGCCAAGGACGACAAGCCGCTGCTTTTCGTGGGCAAGGGCCTGACCTTCGACTCTGGCGGTATCTCCCTCAAGCCGGGCGCCGGCATGGACGAGATGCGCGGCGATATGGGCGGTTCCGCTGCCGTCGTTGGCCTGATGCGTGCTCTTGCGGGCCGAAAGGCGAAGGTCAATGCGATCGGCATGGTCGGTCTGGTCGAGAACATGCCCGACGGCAACGCGCAGCGCCCCGGCGATATCGTGACCACGATGTCCGGCCAGACGGTCGAGATCCTCAATACCGACGCCGAGGGGCGTCTCGTGCTGTCCGACGTGCTCTGGTACGGCCAGGACCGCTTCGATCCGGAACTGATCATCGACCTCGCGACGCTGACTGGCGCCATGCTTATCGCGCTCGGCAATACGCGGGCCGGCATCTTCACCAATACCGACAAGATCGCCGAACAGCTCTCCGCCGCAGGCGACGCCTCGGACGAGCCGGTCTGGCGCCTGCCGCTCGGCCCCGACTACGAAAAGCATATCGAGACGAAGAATGCCGATATCAAGAATGTCGGCGAGGGTCGCCTGGCCGGTTCCATCTCCGCGGCCGAATTCCTCAAATGCTTCGTCAACGACAAGCCCTGGTGCCATATCGACGTTGCCGGCACGGCGATGGGCGGTATGAGCCAGAAGGACGATCCGCGCCAGCCGAGCTGGGGCACGGGTTGGGGCGTCCGCATCCTCGACCGCTTCGTGCGGGACAATTACGAGGGCTGAGGTCTTCGATGAACGGGGCGGCCTCAGGGTCGCCCTTTTCGTATGGGCTTCTGATGATCGACGGTTCTGGTAATGATTCCCCGACCCCGTCCGGTGGAGTGAGGCATGAGCAGCGAACTCTGGTTCTATCATCTCGAGCGCTCGGCGCTGGACGAGGTCCTGCCGGAATTGCTGGAGAAGACGCTTTCGCGCGGATGGCGGGCACTTGTGCGCTCGCCCGATGCGCATCGTCTGGAAACGCTGGACAAGCATTTGTGGACCTGGCGCGACGACAGTTTCACGCCGCATGGTCAGGCCGGGGAACCCGATGCCGACCGTCAGCCGATCCTTCTGTCCGAGGATGAGGGCAATGAGAACAAGGCTCAGTGCCTCTTCCTGCTGGACGGGGCCGAACCGGAAAATCCGGATGCGTTCGAGCGTATGATCGTGCTGTTCGACGGTCAGGACGAAATGGCCGTCAACGATGCGCGTACGCTCTGGAAGAAAGCGAGCGGTGAGGGGCGAACAGTGTCCTACTGGCGCCAGTCGCCGGAAGGCCGATGGGAGAAGAAGGCATGATCCGATTTGCTGCGATGGCGAGCGTCCTGGCGCTGGGCGTGAGCGCCTGTTCCACACTGCCTGGGCAGGAGCCCGATGCGGGCACGCCGCCGGAAGCCATGTGCGGCGCGACGCAGATGAACTATCTGATCGGGCAGCAGGTCAGCGAGGTCGATCTCGACACGCTGGCTCGGACCGTGCGCACCATCTATCCCGGCCAGCCGGTCACGCGGGACTACCGTCCCGACCGGCTCAATCTTGACCTCGACGAAGAGGGCGTCATTCTGCGTCCCTGGTGTGGTTAGAGGGCCTGCGGGCCGGGCGGTTCCGATGAAGACGCGTATTTTGCTCCTGTCCCTGCTTCTGGCCGGATGTTCCGTTACGGGCGGTGGGCTTGGCGGACTGGGCGGACGCGGCGAGGCGCCTGCAGCCGGCGGCGATGCCGCGCCGGCGCTGCCGCCTCTCGACATGGCCGAGGACGTCGACCCCGCTCCGGTCCAGCCGCCGATCACTGGATCCTGTGGCATGGAAGAACTTCAGCACTATGTCGGCCAGCCGCGCACATCCGTGCCGCTGAGCGCGATGCCGGAGAACTTCCGCGTGGTCGGTCCGGATACCGTCGTCACGATGGATTACCGGCCCGACCGCCTGACGGTCCGGATCGACGAAAACGACATGGTGATCGGAATGGCGTGCGGCTGAAGCCGTCGCGCCCTCAGGCCGAGAACAGGACCGAGAGCTTGGCCGGACGGGCATTGGAGATCGCCAGCTCCATATGCGCGAGCTGGTGCCCGATATCGCGTGCGGCCTCCAGCGCCTCGCTTCGGCTCAGATCGGGCGCCTCATAGGCCGCCCCGTCCGGATCGCCGTCTTCGATACGTGTGGTGACATCGACTTTCAGGACGCTCGGACCGTGCAGACTCGTGCCGGAGCCAGCCGTTTCGCGGGGGCCGCGCCCGAGCGCGGCATGTCCGTGACGGAAGTGGGTCGGGGATGTCGAGCCGATCTTCATCGCGACCCCATCCCGGCCCGGGACACGGCTGCACCGCCGGCCGAAGCGGCCGGGCGGTCGGAACAGCTAAGGGTGATGCGCATTCTCGCGCCTTCGCATCCCATGGTCCTCTACCTTCTGTAGTGACGCTCATATCTTATGAGCAGAATTGCAAACAGTAGCTTAACGGCACGTGTTGCCAGGCGGCACAGGGCAAAGCGGCCGGTTTGCCGGAGGGCGTCATCCTGACACCTCGTCTGAGGCTGCAACTGCTGCGGGAAGCCGTTTGACCGGCATGTGGAGCCACCTAGCTTCCTCGCCACATTCCGGTCGCGGGGCGTGAAAACGGCCCGAGCCGGCGTGCTGAATTGCCGTTCCGGGCTTTGCTGAGGGGTTTCATGGACTGGTCGGAAATGATCCGCGAACTGCGCTTTCTGGAGCGCTTGAAACAGGAGGCCCTGGCGGCGCAGCTGGGTGTCAGCCAGGCATCGGTCTCACAATGGGAAAGGGGGATGGCAAACCCGCCCGAACATATCCGCGCCCGGCTCGCCGCCCGCCTTGATGCGCTCTCGCGCGGGCGCCTGCTGGAGGCGGTTCGGGCGAGCGTGATCGACAGTCCGAATGTTTGCGGGCTGTTTTCCTTGCGCGATGGCGAGCCGATCTTCGAGGCGCAGAGCGATAGCGGATTCGAGATGTTTCCGGGCCTGACGCGTGACGATATCGGCACGTCCGTGCTCGGCAAGCTGGGACCGGAGGTCGATGCCGTTCATGCAAGACTGCTGGAAGAGGGCGCCTATGAAGGCCGCATTGCCTCGGCAAAAGTGTGCTCGAAAGTAGATACGCCGGACGGTGCCTTCCTGTTCGTCACGACGCATACGCCTTTCGTGGTCGAGGACGGCCGTTGGGTATTGCGGTCCGAAGTCCGCATGCTCGACGGTGATGCCTGGTGCTGTGGCCGGACGGACGAGCCGCGTCCGCATTATTGCTTCAGGCCGCTTTGATCCTGGTCAGACCGACTGAGCCGTCTCCAGTTTTTCCTCGGCTTCCAGCCACTTCGTCTCCGCCGCGTCGAGCAGCTCTACCGCCTTTGCCCGTTTGATCTGCAGCTCGGTCGCAGTCTTCGGGTCCTTTTCGTAGAGGCCCGGCGCAGCCAGACCCTTGTCGATCACCTCCAGCACGCCACGCAGGCGGTCGGCTTCCTTTTCCCAGCGCGCGATCTCGTCGCGCAGCGGTTTGAGCGCCTTGCGCTGTTCGGCGGCCGAACGGCGGGCCACGGACTTCTCGTCGGTCGCCGCAGTCTTCTTTTTCGGGCTGTCCTTGGGACCGCGGCCGAGCAGGGTCTGGCGATAGGCCTCGATATCCTCGTCATAGGCCTTCACCGTACCGTCGGCGACCAGCCAGAGCCGGTCAACGCAGGCCTCGATGAGATAGCGGTCGTGGGAGATCAGGACGACGGCGCCTTCATAGGCATTGATCGCATTGATCAGCTCGGCCCGGCTGTCCATGTCGAGGTGGTTGGTCGGTTCGTCGAGGATGAGCAGGTGCGGCCCCTCGAAGGTGATGAGGTTAAAGAGGAGGCGGGCCTTTTCGCCGCCCGACAGGGATTTCGCAGGCGTCTCCTGGCGGTCGCCGGGCAGGCCGAAGCGCGCCAGGCGGGCGCGGCGCTGCGCCTCGGTCGCGTCCGGCATGAGGTCGATCACATGCTGGTAGGCGGAGACCTCCGGTGAGAGCACGTCGATCTGGTGCTGGGCGAAGAAAGCGATCTGCAGCTTCTTGTGCTTGCGAAGGAAACCGCCCGTCGGTGCCAGTTTGTCGTTAAGCAGTTTGGCCAGGGTCGACTTGCCCGCACCGTTGCGGCCGAGAATGCCGATCCGGTCCTCGGTGTCGATATTGAGGCTGACATCCTTGAGGATGGGTTTGCCCGGCTCATAGCCGACTTCCAGGTCCAGCATGCGAACGATCGGCGGCGGCATGCGGCGCTGTGGGCTCGGAAAGTCGAAGGGCGCGACCGGATCGTCGACGATGGTGGCCACCGGCTTCATCCGTTCGAGCATCTTCACGCGTGACTGGGCCTGCTTGGCTTTCGACGCCTTCGCCTTGAAGCGGTCGACGAAGCTCTGCAAATGGCGCCGCTGGGCGTCCTGCTTTTCCAGCAGCTTCATCTGCAGACGCTGTTTCTCGCGCAGGGCTTTTTCGAAATCGTCATAGCCGCCGTCATAGAGCGACAGCTTGCCGTCCTTGAGATGGGCTATCTTCTGCACGGCGCCGTTCAGCAGATCGCGGTCGTGACTGATGAGGAGCACGGCGCCGGGATAGGATTTGAGATAATTCTCCAGCCACATCACGCCTTCCAGGTCGAGATAGTTGGTCGGCTCGTCGAGCAGGAGAAGATCGGGGCGGGCGAACAGGGTCGCGGCGAGCGCCACGCGCATGCGCCAGCCGCCGGAGAATTCGCGGCAGGGGCGCAATTGCTCGGCACCTGAAAAACCGAGTCCGTGGAGGATCGCGCCTGCGCGGGCCTCGGCGGTGTGGCTCTCGATATCAGCCAGCCGCGTCTGGATTTCCGCGATGCGGTTGGGGTCGCTGGCGGTCTCCGCTTCGGCCAACAGCTCGGCGCGCTCGGTATCCGCAGCCAGCACCACTTCGATCAGGCTGTCATCGCCACCCGGCGCTTCCTGGGCCACCCAGCCCAGCCGTGCCCCGCGCTGCACGCGCAGATCGCCGCTTTCCGGCGAGACCTCGCCGCGGATCAGCCGGAACAGGGTCGACTTGCCCGTGCCGTTTCGCCCGATCAGACCCATCTTGGTCCGGGCCGGAAGAAAGAGCGTCGCCTGGTCGAACAGGGTCCGGCCTTCAATGCGGTAGGTGAGATCGTTTACGTGCAACATGGGAGAGGCGGCGTAGCCTCTCGCGTTCGGGCGTGCAAGTGCGCTTGACCAGCCCGATGCGCGGGTTCGGGGCGCGGTAATGAGGGACGAGCGCCAACAGCGTCCCGGTGTTGCGCGCGCTTCACTGATGGCAAAGAGGGCGCGCGCTTGGGGGTGCCATGAAGAACGGTAACAAGATGAATTCCTCCTTTGCCGGCGCAGCCATGCTCGCCGTCCTTACAGCAACTTCCGCTGCGGCCCAGCCGGCCCCGACCGATCCAGTCACGACCAGCTTTACCGAAAACGAACACCATACCTTCAGCGCCGAGGAACAGGGTTTGATCGACGCGATGCTGGATGGAACGCATGCGGCCGTCGCCGCGCGTTTCCCGTCTCTAGCTGACGATGTGTCCGTCACGGTCGTTCCCGTCCATCGTCCGGCTCTGGACGCACTGGGTGGCGTGACGGGCCGGGCCGACCGGCCGAATGAGCTCCTTGTCGAGATATCCGTGACCTATCCGGGCGGTGTCGCGGCGGCTGTGGCAGACGGGCTGGAAGCGACCTTCCTGCACGAGTTGCATCACACGGTGCGAGGCTGGACGATGCAGGCCAACCATTATGGTCATGGCATCCAGATCGCCACCATCAATGAAGGCTTGGCCACCGTGTTCGCCGAAGAGGTACTCGGCGAGGCCAATCCGGCTGACCTTCCCCCGGCCGAGGTCGAGGACTGGGCGAATGAAATTCTCGCCCTGCCGCGCCGGGCCAATTACGGCGAGTGGATGTTTTCCCATCCCGACGGCCGCCTCGCAGTCGGATACCGTACCGGACGATGGGTCGTCCGCCGCGCCATGGAGCGCTCCGGTCTCGACATCATCGAGCTGACGGACCGCAGCCCGGCCGCCATCTGGGCAATGGCCGGCTTCGAGTGGGACCGGAATATGGAGTAGCGATCCGATCCGTCCGGTGAGCACGACGTGGCGGCTAGACCGTCGGGATGGAATGGTCCGGACGCCTGGCAGGCAAGGTGGTTGACGCCCGACGACCTTGCCTGCTCGAAATTTACGGAGTTATCGCCCGGTCAGGCGTAAGGGCTTCCTGAAATTTGGCGATCTGTCGGAGGACCTCGTTCCGGCGGGCATCCAGTCGGGCGCGCATCCGGTCGATATTCTCCAGCTTTTCCAGCATCAGCGGGATGCCGCCTTCGCACGGTCCTGCGCCTTCATCGGAGAGGCAGTCGGCCATCTTTCTGACTTCCCGCGTGGAAAAGCCCGTCGCTATTAAATCCCGGATTCGTCCGGCGCGGCGCAAATCCGCCTCGTTGAAAATGCGATAGCCCTTTTCTGAGCGACGGATATCCATGAGCCCCGCATGCTCATAGTGGCGCAGCATGCGTTGCGTGATCCCCAGCCTCTCGGCGGCTTCCTTGATTTGCATGATGCGCCCTTCCGCTGTGCCGTTTCACTGACAGGTGAGTGCGGCACAGCGGAATCGCAAGGGATCGCGAAGGATCAGGTTCTCAGGGACCAGCCGCCATCCACGGTGACGGTCTGTCCGGTGACCCATTCGCCATCCGATCCGCCGAGCTTCAATATCCAGGGGATCAGATCATCGGTTACACCGCGCCGGCCGAGCGGGACCTGGGCCGCCTCACTGGCTTCCACCGCCTGAGCCATTTCTGGCGACAGGCCCATCATACCAGTCAGTGCGCCGCTCTTTACCGGTCCGGGCGCGATCGCGTTCACGCGAATTCCGTCGCCGGCCAGCTCGATGGCCCAGGACAGTGTCAAATGTTCCAGCGCGGCTTTGGTCGCGGCATAATGTGCCAGTGTCGGGGCGGCATTGCGCGAGACAGCAGTCCCGATATTGACGACCGTGCCTTTGGTTTCACGCAGTGAAGGCAAAGCCTCCTTGAGCAGGAGGGATGGTGCGACGATGTTGATGGCGCACATATTCAAAAGCGTGTCTGCGTCATAGGCGTCGACCGGCAATATCCCGCCGGCGCCTGCATTATTGAGGATGAAATCCAGCCGGCCCCATTTGGCGAGCGCCGCGCCGACGCCCTTTTGGGCACTGGCAGGATCGGTGCTGTCCGCCACGACAGGCTCGATCGCATCATGCACCTTAGCGACCTCATCAAGCCTGGTCTGGTCCCGGCCGGTGATCACGATATTGGCACCCCGCTCCGCGAGCGCCAGTGCAGTTGCTTTCCCGATGCCGGAACTTCCGCCGGTAATGATGGCGACCTTGCCCTGCCACCCGTTTTTCTGCGTCATGCTTCGCTCAACTTTCCTGTTTGTTGGTTGCGCACTCATGCGTGCGAGCAAGACCTAGCGGCTTGTCACTAGTGGCAGGGTCAAGGGTGGCTGTCGGTATCGAATGCGGGGCGTGACCGGGAACCGAGGCCCCGGCTTCCCTTCCATCCCATCCCCCGCTATAAGCCGCGCGAATCCACAGGCCGGGTTTGTGCCCGGATCATCACACTCGCTCGTTTCAAGGAAGTCCTCCCATGGCGATCCAACGCACCTTCTCCATCATCAAGCCCGACGCCACCGCCCGTAACCTGACCGGCGCCATCAACGCCAAGATCGAGGAAGCCGGCCTCCGCATCATCGCGCAGAAGCGCATCCGCATGTCCAAGGAGCAGGCCGAGGGCTTTTACGCGGTCCACAAGGAGCGTCCCTTCTTCAACGACCTCGTCTCCTTCATGATCTCCGGCCCGGTTGTCGTGCAGGTCCTGGAAGGCGAGAACGCGATCGCCAAATACCGTGAAGTCATGGGCGCCACGAACCCGGAAGACGCGGACGAAGGCACGATCCGCAAAGAGTTCGCCGAGTCGATCGAAGCCAATTCCGTGCACGGTTCCGACGCTCCGGAAACCGCCGCCCAGGAAATCCCGTTCTTCTTCTCCGACGACGAGATCGTCGGCTAGGCGAAACGGTTATCCGCTTGCGAGAGGCCCGGCGGAAACGCCGGGCCTTTTTCATGTCCGGCGTTGCTTCATTTCCGTATGGGAATGCTGCGCAAGAAGCGGATTGCGGACAGAGCGGCGCGCGCCTATCTGGCGATGATTGTTTCTGGAGGATGTCCGGCATGGATATGGCGCTCTATTTCAGCCTGGTCGGTTTCGTTGTCGCCATGTCGATCACGCCGGGTCCGAACAATCTCATGATGATGTCTTCCAGCGCGCTCTTCGGCGTCCGGGCGACCCTGCCGCACTATCTCGGCGTTCAGCTCGGATTCAGCCTGATGGCAATCGCCGCCGTATTCGGTCTTGGCGAGCTCGTGCAGCGCTTACCGCAGGCGCTGATCCTGGTGAAGGCGGGCGGGGCGGTCTGGCTGCTCTGGATGAGCTGGCAATTTGTCCGGGCCGGCCTGGCTCAGTCGGGTGACGTGGCCAGGAAAGACGAGGAGGCCCGGCGCGAGTCCCGGCCCTTTCGTCTCCATGAAGCGGCGCTGTTCCAGTGGATCAACCCCAAGGCCATGCTGATGACGATTTCGGCGTCAGGCGCCTATATCGCACTTGCAGAGTCGCCGGGAGAACGGGCGATCATTCTGGTCGGTACCTTCATCCTATTCGGGGCACCTTGCGGCCTGCTCTGGATATTGGCGGGCGGGGCGATTCATCGCTTCATGAATGATGTCCGCTGGTCGCGCCTGCTCAATTTGGCCATTGCGCTGATGCTGGTGGCGACGATCGCGATAATAGTCGTGGATTAGTCGGAAAACGCGCTTGCCATCCGGTTTCAAGAGGCGGACGATTGTCCATCCCCCATCGCTGACCATTTGAACCCGGGAGCTGCCCATGTCGTCCCTGGCCCGTCTTGTCGAACGTCTGCCGAAGGCCGAGCTTCACCTCCATCTGGAAGGATCGCTCGAGCCGGATCTGATGTTCGAACTGGCCGATCGCAACGGGATCGACATTCCGTACAATTCGGTGGCGGAGATACGCAAGGCGTACAACTTTTCGAATTTGCAGGACTTTCTCGACATCTACTATGTCGGGATGAATGTGCTCCAGACCGAGCAGGATTTCCACGACCTGACTTTCGCCTATCTGGCCCGCGCGCATGCGGACACTGTCCGCCATGTGGAGGTCTTCTTCGACCCCCAGGGCCATACCGGCCGGGGCGTCGCCTTCGCGACGGTGCTGAATGGGATCACCCGCGCGCTCGACAAGGCCGAGCGGCAATGGGGCCTCACTTCGCGCCTCATCATGTGCTTCCTGCGGCACCTCTCCGAGGCGGAGGCCTTCGAGACGCTGGAGCAGGCGCGCGAGCATCTCGATCGGATCGACGGCGTCGGTCTCGACAGTTCCGAGCTCGGCCATCCGCCCTCGAAATTCGCGCGGGTCTTTGCCGCGGCGGGCGAGATGGGGCTGAAACGCGTGGCCCATGCCGGCGAGGAAGGCCCGCCCGACTATATCCGCCAGGCGCTTGACCTGTTGCATGTCGACCGGCTCGACCATGGCAATCGCGCCCTGGAGGATCCGGCGCTGGTCAGCAGACTGGTCGAGGAAGAGATTTGCCTGACGGTCTGTCCGCTTTCAAATTTGCGTCTGAAGGGTATTGAGCGGCTGGAAGATCATCCGCTCAAGCGCATGCTCGCGCTGGGCCTAAGGGTCATGGTCAACTCCGACGACCCCGCCTATTTCGGCGGCTATGTGAACGAGAATTATGTCCGCACCGCCCATGCGGTCGGTCTCAATGAGGACGAGATCATCGAACTGGCCCGCAATTCCTTCCGGGGCAGTTTCTTGCCGCAGGGCGAGATCGCCCGCCATCTCGAGGAGATCGACGCGGTGGTCGAGACCGTCTGAGTAGGGTGCGTTGTAAAGGATGGCTCAGTCGCCTCGCGCCGGTTTGCGGCGCAGGGATTTGACCTCCGAGCGTTTTGCCTTCGCCGCCTTCTGGCGCTTGATCGAAGCCAGGCTTGGCCGGCTTTTCTTGCGCGGCTTGGGCGGGGTGAGGGCCTGTTCCACGAGTTTGCGCAGACGCTCACGGGCGTCCGCGCGATTGCGCTCCTGCGAGCGGTGGGCCTCAGCGCGGATGACCAGGGCACCGTCCTTGGTCATCCGTGCTCCGGCCAACCTTACCAGGCGCTGCTTCACGCCGGCGGGCAGGCTCGTATTGCTTGCCAGGTCGAAGCGTAGCTGGACCGCGCTCTCCGTCTTGTTCACATGCTGCCCACCCGGACCCGAAGCACGGATGAACCGCTCCTCGATCTCGGTCTCGTCAATGTCCAGCGTGTCGGTAATGCGCATGATCTTCCTTGCCTCGTCCCCGTCATCGGGTGTTCGCGCGGAATAGGCAAGTCATGCGCTTGCCCGGCTACCGGTTCAGGCTTTCCGCGATATGGCCGCGAAGCTGCTCCAGGACCACATCTTCCGGGCCGCGCAGAGCCGGGAAGTCGAGGCGCAGGTCCGGCGTAAGCGGGTGAGGGCGGGCATCGCCATTGGGGCGGATGATGTGGGCCTTGGGGTAGCCGACGGTGATACCGGTCGCCGGCAGGGAGAATGTCTCCATGGCGCCGTAGGTCGTGGCCATGTCCGAGGTGGTCTCGCCGGCGACCGTTCCGAAGCCGTAATCCTGAAGGATGGCCCCGACGCTGACCGCGTTGGAATAGGAGTAGCGGTTAACGAGGAGATAGACGGGCCGGTTGAATTGCGCCCCATCGCGGGGCTGGGCGACGGGAAGGTCGAAGGAGACGATCTCCCCGTTCTCGGCCGTGGCGAAGAGACCCGCATATTGTGCGTCCACGCCGCCTTCGCCCTCCGGCATGCTCGCCAGCCGGGCAGCACTGGACGCGGTCGTCTCCTCGCTGATCCGGATGCGGAAATCCGATGCGAAGGTCCAGGGGCGATCGGCGAACCAGGCGATGATCGGGTCGGAGAAGCTGTTGCTGCCGCCCGGATTGTCCCGGACATCGATGATCAGCGCCTGCGCATCCGCCTCGATCATGGTCTGGAAGGCCGTGTCGATACGCGCGACATAGCTCGCCGGGTCCCAGGGATTGCCGCCTGGTTCGGTGTTGTAGAACGGGCCGGGGCGCAGATAGCCGATACCGCCGTCGAGCATGCGCGCATCGAACTCCGGAAGGTTGAAGGCGGGGCTGTTCGAGGCCGGGACGTTCTCCATGTCCGCACGCGAAAGCAAGGGCAGCTGCAAATGCTCGACCGACCCGTCGGTATGGCGAACGGTGAGCGACGCGTTTTGCGCGGCCGGATATTCCAGCCAGAAAACCAGCGGCAGATAGCTCTCCAGCAGGGCGTAGGCCATCGTCGGCGTCTCGGCGGACAGGTGGCGGGTGAAGCGGTTGAGCCAGATCGCATTCGGCTCGCCGTTCAGGGCGAGAATTTCGTCGCCGCGCCGGAGGGCCGGGTGTCCGGTCTGGTGATTTTCGACCCAGCCTCGCCCGTCGCGGATGCGGATATCCACCAGTAGGCCGCCGCCGCCGGATTCGCGCCATTCGCTCCACAGCTCGAACGGAAAGTCGATCCGGGCATGGGCGTGCCGGGCCTCGGCCAGGAAGGTCTGGAAATAGACGGCAGCTTCCTCGCGGCGCATCGGCCGGTCGAGCTCGCGCATCATTTCGGCATGGCGCTGATCCATTACGGATCGCGGGGTGGCGGCGAAGAGGTCGTAATGCGCGGACTGCATGGTCTCGTAGAGCGCATCGAAGTCGCTGCGCAGCTGGGCGGGCGAATAGACGGGCGCGTCCTCGCTCCAGGCGGACGCGGTTATCGCCGCGGCCAGGGCGGCCGGGGCGAGGGCGGCCAGGGCGGCCGGGGCGAGGAGGGTGCGGACAAGATCAAACGGCATGAAAACTCCTGGGTGCCGGATTGAAAGACTGACCGCCGGACCGTGTCTCAGGCTTCAAATACCGGCCATGACCGGGCTATCCTCTTGTCCTGACTTTTTTCTGACCCTGTTTTCCGACCCTGCGTCGGCCTGGAGTTGAATTCGTGGACCTGGCGTCTGGTTTCCGCATCGGCGCGATCGAAGTCGAGCCGCGCAATGGCCGATTGCTGCGCGACGGCGAGACGGTCGAACTCGAGCCGAAAGTCATGGATCTGCTCTGCCTGCTGGCGCGGGCGGAGGGCGATGCCGTGTCGCGGGACACGATCGCGTCCGAATTGTGGGCGGGGCGGATCGTGAACGACGACGCCCTGGCGCGAACTGTCTGGAAGCTGCGCCAGGCGCTGGCGGACGATGCGCGCCAGCCGCGCCTAATCGCGACCGTGCCCAAGCGCGGCTACCGGCTGCTGGTCACGCCCGAGCCGCTGCTCGCGACCGGTTATGCAGACGAGCCGAGCATCACGCGGCGCGCACCGGTCATCGGTGTCATCGCAGCCGGCGTGGCGATCGTGCTGGCAGGCGCGGTCTGGATGTCGATGCGTTTGACACCCGACACGTCCGGCGAGGTGCTGACCCTGATCGAGCGGGGCGATGATTTCTACGCCCAGATGACGCAGGCGGAGAACGAGTCGGCGATGCGCCTCTATGAGCGCGCGCTTGAAGCGGACCCGGATGCCGCTCCGGCGCATGCCGGTCTCGCCAATGCGCTGACCCAGTCAGTGATCCGCTGGTCGCCGGGCGAGTGGCCGGAGATCGGCGAGACTTCGCGGGTGCAGACGGCGCTGGCCAATGGTCGGACGCAAACCGAGACCGCCCGGCGGCAGCTGGAGCGGGCGCTCCGACATGCCCGGCGGGCGCTGGAGATCGATCCCGGCTATGCGCTGGGCTATCGCGCGCTCGGGCTGGCCCTGTCGGCCAGTGGCGAGATCGAGGAAGCGATCGAGGCCTATAACCGGGCTGTGACGATCGAGCCTGATTCCTGGGAAGCCCTGATCAACCTGTCCGATATGCACGAATACCGCGGCGAGGACGAACTCTCGCTGCGCTATCTCGAACAGGCCTTCGATGCGATGAGCCGCGTCTATGACGAGCAGGCCGTCCGTATCCGGCCCTGGTATTCCCTCACCGGGATATCGATCGCGCAGGATCATCTCGAAGCGGGGCGCCCGGATGAGGCTGAGCGCTGGTACAGGCGGGTGCTGCACTGGGACCCGTTCAACCCGCAGGCCGTGACCGGTCTTGCCGGGCTTCTGCTGGCGCGGGGCGACCGGATCGGTGCCCGCGAGGCTTGTGCGGTTCTGCCGGACGAGCAGGACGAGGAGGCCTGTCTGAACCCCTAGTCGTGCGGGTTCATCAGGATGTCGGCACCGAATTCGCGGGCCTGCAGCCTGACCCGTTCGCCGGCGACGCGGGCCTTGCCCTGGCAGGCGAGGGCGACGCATTGCGGGTAGAGCTTGTGCTCGGCATCGAGAACGCGTTGCGCCAGGGTTTCCGGCGTATCGCCCGGCAGGACCGGCACGGCGGCCTGACCGATGATCGGTCCGTCGTCCATCTCCGGCCGGACGTAATGAACGGTGCAGCCATGGATGCGCACGCCGGCTTCCAGGGCCCGCTCATGCGTGTGGAGTCCCTTGAAGGCCGGCAGGAGCGAGGGGTGGATATTGATCAGCAGGTCGCGCCAGCGCTCGGTGAACCATGGCGTGAGAATGCGCATGAAACCGGCAAGGCACACGACGCGTGCATCGAAGACCTTGAGCGTCTTGTCGAGCGCCTCCTCGAACTCCTCGCGTGTCTCGTATTCGCGATGGTCGACCACGTCCGTGTCGATCCCGGCCGCTTCGGCTACGGCGAGCCCGGCCGCATCGCGATTATTGGACAGGACGAGGACGATCTCCGCCGGAAAGGCCGGATCCTTCGCGGCCTCGATCAGGGCCTGCATGTTCGAACCGCGCCCGGAGATGAGCACGGCGATCTTGGTCTTCGCCATTCGGTCTTGTCCCTCGATCAGGCCGATTTGAGTTCGCCGACGATCATGGCGGTCTCGCCGCTCAGCGCAAGCGCATCGATTGTCGCATCGACCTTGTCGCGCGAAACCGCGAGCAGCATGCCGATGCCGCAATTGAAGGTGCGGTGCATTTCGTGCGCATCGATCCCGCCCGTCTCGGCCAGCCACTGGAAGACCGGCGGCAGGGTGAAGGCGCCGTAATCGATGTGCGGGACCAGATGGTCAGGCGTCATGCGCGGCGGATTCTCGACCAGGCCCCCGCCGGTGATGTGAGCAAGCCCCGTCACGAGGTCGGACTTGATCAGCGGCAGGCAGGATTTCACGTAGAGCCGCGTCGGCTCGAGGAAAGCTTCGCCCAGCGTCTTGCCCGGTTCGAAGGGGCAGTCGTCGGCCCAGTCGAGCCCCGCGACCTCGACGACTTTGCGTACGAGCGAGAAACCGTTGGAGTGCACGCCGGAGGAGGCGAGGCCGATGAGCACGTCGCCGGCGGCCATGGTCTCATGGTCCGGCAGGAGCGCGCCGCGTTCGGCCGCGCCGACCACGAAGCCGGCGAGATCGAAGTCCTCGCCCTCGTACATGCCCGGCATTTCCGCCGTCTCGCCGCCGATCAGGGCGCAGCCGGACTGGCGGCAGCCTTCGGCGATGCCGGCGACGATGGCTTCGCCGCGCGCCGGTTCGAGCCTGGACGTGGCCAGATAGTCGAGGAAGAAGAGCGGTTCGGCGCCCTGGGCCAGCACGTCGTTCACGCACATGGCAACGAGGTCGATGCCGACCGTATCCACCTTGCCGGTGGCGATGGCCAGTTTCAGCTTGGTGCCGACGCCGTCCGTACCGGAAATCAGGATCGGGTCCTTGTAGCCGGCCGCTTTCAGATCGAATGCACCGCCGAACCCGCCCAGGGCCGCAGCCGCACCGGCGCGGCGGGTGGAAGCCGCCAGCGGTTTGATGCGGTCGACGAGCGCGTCGCCGGCATCGATGTCGACGCCGCTGTCCGCATAGGTGAGCCCGTTCTTGGGTTCGTTTTCTCCGGTTCCGGCCATGCCGATTCCCCAGCCTGTGACAAGAAGCGGAGGAGTACAGTCGAAACGGTACCGGAAGCAAGCCACGGGCTTCACGCGGGACTGCGTCCGGTTATAGTGGCCCCAACACGACCCACAGGAGTTGCAGCCGTGCGTTTTCTTTTCGCCGCGTTTTCCCTCGCCGCGTCTTCCTTCGCCCTGGTGCCCGCGGGCACGGCGCAGGCCGACGATCCCTATACCGTAACCGGCGTGCCGATCGATGCGACTGCCAGCAACGCGCTGGAGGCCCAGACTGTGGCCATGCGTGAAGGGCAGGTCGATGCGGCGCGCCTGTTGATCGAGCGTCTGACCCTGGCCGAAGACCGCATGGGTACGGATTTCGAGCTCGAGCCGCATATGACCGAGGAAGGCGAGATGGTCGAGGGTTTCGCGCTCGACCGGGCCATCATCTCCGAGCTGATCTCCGGCCTGGAAATTCGCGACGAACAGCGCAGTGCGACGCGCTACCTCGCCGATATCGATGTCAGCTTCGACCGCCGCAGCGTGGCCCGTGTGCTGACCGCCTATGGCGTGCCCTTCGTGGAAAGCCAGTCGCGCCGCACGCTGGTCCTGCCGGTGCTGGGCACCGGCAACGGTTTCCTCCTGTGGGAGGAGAACCCCTGGGGTAATGCCTGGCGCGAACAGAATTTCCGCAATTCGCTGACGCCGATGTTCGTGCCGGAGGACGCGGAGGCACGGGCGATCGTCTCGGCCCGCAGCGCGCTGGGCCTGGACGAGGAGAGCCTGCGGCAGCTTGCGGTCATGTACGACGTCAACCGCATCGCCATCCTGCGCGCCCAGGAGCGTGACGGTATCCGGCGCTTCGGCGGCTATCTCGTCTCTATCGAGGCGACGGGCGAATTCGTGGTCGAGACCTGGGGACCGGCAACAGTCTATGGCGGCTGGCGCGATGCAGCTGCGGATTTCGTGGCCGACCGCGAGACGGCCTGGAAACAGCAATCCGTCGTTCGCGATTTCGAGACGACCGAGATGCGCGTCACCGTGCTCTATTCCGGTCTGCCTGAATGGCGCAGCCTGCAGGCCGCGCTGACCCGGGCATCGCTGGTCGACAGTGCGCAGCTCGATGCGCTGTCGCGTGACGGCGCGCGCATGACGGTGAATTATCGCGGTGCGCTGGAACAGCTGGTTTCAGAGCTTGCCGAGCGCGGCGCGACGCTGGAAGAACATCCCGGACTGGGCTGGGTGGTGCTCTCTGCCCGGTAAGCGCAACAGGACCGGCGGAGACGCGATGACACCGCAATTGGCGCTCGACCTGCCAGCGAGCGAGGATTTCAGTGCAGAAAGCCTGATCGAAGGCCCCTCCAATGCCGAGGCCATGGCCGCGCTTGCGCGCTGGCGCGACTGGCCGCGCCATGTTCTGGCGCTGACCGGGCCGGCCGGTTCGGGCAAGTCGCATATCGGTACGGTCTGGGCGGACCAGGCCGGTGCGCGCACCATTGCGGCCTGCGATCTTGCGGGCCTGCTGGCGGAATTGCCGCCTGGCGAGGCCCTGCTTGTCGAGGATGTCGACCGTGGCGTCGACGATGATGCGCTCTTCCACACGCTCAATCGCGCCGCGGAGGGGGATATCCCGGCGCTCCTGCTGACTGCCCGGACGCCGCCCGTGCTCTGGAAGGCCGGTCTGCCGGATCTCGTTTCCCGCCTGCGGGCGCTGCCCCGGGCCGAACTGCACGAGGCCGACGACGATCTGCTCACGCGGCTGATCGAGAAGCAGTTGCAGGATCGCCGCGCGCCGATGAAGCCGGGCGTGATAGACTATATCCTGCCTCGCATGGAGCGTTCCGTCGCTGCGGTTCGCGATCTGGTCGAGCGCATGGACAAACTGGCCCTCGTCAAGCGTACGCCGATCACCCGATCGGTGGCGCGCGAAGTGCTGGACAGCTGGTATCAGGGTGGAGACGCGGAATGAATGCGCCAGTGACGGACCCGGGACGCGATGCGATCGACGTGGAGGCGCTCATGGAGTCGCCCAAGCGCTTCCTGAACCGGGAGCTTTCCTGGGTACAGTTCAATCTGCGCGTTCTGGAGGAGGCGGAAAATCCGAACCATCCGGTCTTTGAGCGCCTGCGCTTCCTGTCGATTTCCGCCAGCAATCTCGACGAATTCTACATGGTGCGCGTCGCCGGTCTTCGCGCCCAACTCCATTCCGGCGTGACCTCGCCGAGCATAGACGGTCTCACCCCGTCTCAGCAGCTGGAGGAGATCCACCAGCTGGCCGGCGAGCTGATGGTCAAGCAGCAGGTGCTCTGGCGCAAGCTCAAGGGCGACATCGCCGAAGCGGGCGTGCGCCTGCTGGAAGCCGACGAAGTATCCAAGACGGACGAGGCTTGGCTGCGCGGCGATTTCCTCAAACACACCCTGCCGGTAATCACGCCCCTGGCGATCGATCCGGCGCACCCGTTCCCCTTCATCCCCAATCTTGGTTTCGCGCTCGCCCTCCGCCTGCGCCGCCAGGATACGGGCAAGCTCATGAATGCGCTCATCCCATTGCCGAGCGGTGTGAAGCGCTTCATCGAACTGCCGGGGCGGCCGCGCCGCAACCAGGAGCGGGTAGAGCGGCGCTTCATGGCTCTGGAGACGGTGCTGGCCATGTTCGTCGATACGCTCTTCCCGGGCCATGAGGTGGAAGGCAAGGGCATATTCCGGGTCATCCGGGACAGCGATATCGAGGTCGAGGAAGAGTCCGAAGACCTGATGCTGGAATTCGAGAACCTGCTCAAGCAGAGGCGGCGCGGCGCCGTGGTGTGCCTGACCATGGATGCGGACATCCCGCCCGTGCTGCGCGACCTGATCGTCCAGCACCTGCATGCCGAACCGCAGGACATCGTGCCGGTGGACGGCATTCTCGGTCTCGCCCAGGTCAACCAGCTCATTCCGGACGACCGGCCCGAGCACAGCTTCGTCCCCTATGAGCCGCGCTATCCGGAACGGATTCGCGATCATGGCGGGGATTGCTTCGCGGCGATCCGTGAAAAGGACATCATCGTCCACCATCCCTATGAGAGTTTCGATGTGGTGGCCGGCTTTCTGCGCCAGGCGGCGGCCGATCCGGATGTCATCGCCATCAAGCAGACGCTCTACCGGACATCCAAGGACTCGCCGATTGTCGCGGCTCTGATCGAGGCGGCAGAGAGCGGCAAGAACGTCACCGCCCTGGTTGAGCTGAAGGCGCGCTTCGACGAGGAGGCGAACCTCAAATGGGCCCGTGATCTGGAGCGGGCCGGCGTACAGGTCGTCTACGGCTTCATCGAGTATAAGACGCACGCGAAAATCTCGCTCGTCGTGCGGCGCGAGGGATCCGAGCTGCGCACCTATGCCCACTTCGGGACGGGCAATTACCACCCGATCACGGCGCGTATCTATACCGACCTCTCGCTCTTCACCGCAGACCCGGCCTTCGGGCGCGATGCGGGGCGTGTGTTCAACTATGTCACCGGTTATGCGCGCCCGGAAAATCTCGAGCGCCTGTCGGTCTCGCCGATCGGCATGAAAGAATTCATCCTCGAGCATATCGAGACCGAGATCGCCAATGCCCGTGAAGGCAAGCCGGCCGCTGTCTGGGCCAAGCTGAATTCGCTGGTGCATCCGGAAATCATCGACGGGCTCTACCGGGCCAGCCAGGCCGGCGTACGCGTGGAACTCGTCGTGCGGGGGATTTGCTGCCTGCGTCCGGGCATTCCGGGCCTGTCGGACAATATCCGCGTCAAGAGCATCGTCGGGCGTTTCCTCGAGCACTCGCGCATCGTCTGCTTCGCCAACGGCAAGACCATGCCGTCGCCGGCGGCCAAGATCTACATCTCCTCGGCCGACTGGATGCCGCGCAATCTCGACCGGCGCGTCGAGCATCTCTGTCCGATCCAGAACCCGACCGTGCACCGCCAGGTGCTCGACCAGATCATGGTCGCCAATCTCAATGATACCGAGCAGAGCTGGTATATGGACAGTGAGGGCGATTATCGGCGCGTCGACCGGGCGAATGTCGACAACCCCTTCAGTGCGCATGCCTATTTCATGACCAATCCGAGCCTGTCCGGCCGCGGTCATGCGCTCAAGGACGACCAGCCGCCGGTTCTGACGGGGCATGATGGCTGATCCGGTCCGGGCAGACGCGTCGGTCGTCCCGATGGTCTCCGAGACCGCGATCAACCGCGATATCGGGGTCATCGATATCGGCTCGAACTCGGTCCGCCTTGTGCACTTCCGGGTCGAGGGGCGGTCGCTTTGGCCGATCTTCAACGAGAAAGTCATGGCCGGGCTCGGCAAGGGCGTGCGCGAGAGCGGCCGGCTGAACCCGTCCGGGCGCGAGGTGGCGCTGCGGGCGCTCAAACGATTCCAGCGCCTGCTCGACGCCAAGGGCGTGCGCGACCGGCATGTCATTGCGACGGCCGCCGTCCGCAATGCCCAGGATGGCCCGGATTTCGTCGAGGCGGTGGCGGATCTGACCGGTATGGAAGTCCGCATCCTCTCGGGCGAGGACGAGGCCGCGCTTTCGGCTCTGGGCGTGGTCACCGGCATTCCCGATGCTCACGGCATGATGGGCGATCTCGGCGGATCGAGCCTCGAGCTGACGCCTATTGCGCACGGCCAGCCCGGACCGGGCGTCACCCTGCCGCTGGGGCCGCAGGAAGTGCTGCGCGACAGCGACTGGGACAAGCGCAATGCCAAGCAGGTCGTCGAGGCGGCCCTTGACGCGTGCGCGCTCGATCTGGAAACCGGCGGCAGTTTCTACGCGGTCGGCGGGGCCTGGCGGGCGCTGGCGCAACTGGCCTTCGCCCGCTTCGGATCGCCCCTGCATGTCGTGCACCAGTTCAGCCTGGGCCGGACCCAGGTGATGGAGCTGACCAAGCTTGCCACCCGGCTCAGCGCGGCATCGCTGACGGGCACGCCAGGGCTCTCTTCGCGCCGCGTGGCGACCCTGCCTTATGCGGCGCTGTTACTACGCCGCGTGATGAAGCGGGGCGGGTTCTCGCGCCTCGTTTTCTCCGCCTATGGCGTGCGGGAGGGCGTGCTGGCGTCCGGCTTGCCCGAGGCGCTTCTGTCTACCGATCCGCTGATTGCGGGGGCCGAGGCCATGGCCCTGCCGGCCGCGCCGACGCCGGGATTCGGGCGCGCGCTTGCGGCCTGGATTGCGCCGGCCATGTCCGAGGTCGAACCGGCCTTCGATCCGACACGCGATTGCGTCATGCAGGAAACGGCGGCGCGGCTGGTGGATATCGGCGCGCGCCTCCATCCGGATCATCGTGCAGACCTGGCGCGTGACAGCGTGCTCTATGCGCCCTTCGCCGGGATCACCCATGCCGAGCGGGTCTTCCTGGCGGCCGTGATCCACTACCGTTACGGCGGCAAACCGGGAGCGCTGGAGGGGCTGGAGGAGTTTACTCTGCTCAGCGACCAGCAGCACGATGTCGCGCGCATGCTGGGTGGAACGCTGCGGCTTGGCGCCAAGCTCTCCGGCCGTTCGCCACGCCTGCTCGACAGGTTCACGCTGCGGGTGACTGAAGACGCGGTAGAGCTCGACGTCGACGAGAGCGTGCACGATCTCTATGTCGAGCGCTCGGTCTCGCTGCTCGATGCGCTGGCAGGCGCGATCGGGCGCACCGGTGCAGTCAACTACATATCCGGGACGGAATAGGGCTCAGCCCTGGACGGGCTTGATCACGACCTTGCCGTCCTCCAGCGCCAGCGCCATCTCGCCGCGCTTGAGCTTCATGGCAGGTTCGCCGAAGACTTCCCGGCGCCAGCCCTTCATGGCGGCGACGTCTGCATCGTCTTCCGCGGCGATCTTTTCGAGATCAGGCACGGTGGCGATCAGGCGCGAGGCGACATGGGCATCCTCGGCGACGAGTTTGAGCAGAACTTTGAGCAGCTCGACAGTCGGCCCGATGCCTTGCGGCGTCGGCGCCGGCTTGTCCGCTTTCGGCGCGTAATTGTCGGCGTCGGCAAGCGCTTCGCGCATCTTCTCGAAGAGGCGCTTGGCCGGGCTGGAGCGCTCGAATCCCTTGGGCACGGCGCGCAGGCCGGTGAGCTGGTCCGGCTGGGTCGGGGCGACATTGGCGATCTCGTAGATGCCGTCATCCTTCATCACGCGCTGGCGCGGCATGTCGCGCGTCTGCGCCTCGGTCTCGCGCCAGGCGGCCGCGGCGCGCAGGGCGGCGAGCCATTTCGTGCTCGTCTTGCGCAACTTCATCCGGCGCCAGCTCTCCTCCGGGTCGAGCCGGTAGGTGGACGGGCTGGTTAGGACCTTCATCTCCTCGGCGAGCCATTCGTCGCGGCCCTTCTTGTGGAGACGTTCCGTCATGATCGGATAGAGATCGCGCAAATGGGTGACGTCGGCGATGGCGTAATCCATCTGCGCCTGACTCAGCGGGCGGCGCGACCAGTCGGTGAAGCGCGGTCCCTTGTCGATCGGACGCTTGAGCAGGGCCTTGACCAGGGCGTCATAGGCGATCGAGTCGCCCAGTCCGAGCGCCATGGCCGCGACCTGGCTGTCGAACATCGGGTGCGGGATGAGATCGTCGCCGCCCTGATGGTAGAAGATTTCCAGGTCCTGGCGGGCCGCGTGGAAGACTTTCAGGATCCGGTCGTCGGCCATCAGCTCCCAGAAGGGCTCCAGATGAATGCCGTCGGCCAGCGGATCGATGATGACTTCGGTGTCCCCGGCGGCCGCCTGGATCAGGCAGAGCTTCGGCCAGTAGACCGTTTCGCGCATGAATTCTGTGTCGACCGCGACATACTCGTGCTGAAGGAGGTCGTCGCAGGCGCGGGCGAGGGCGTCAGTCGTCGTAATCATGTCCATGGAGCGGCCCTTTAGCGCGGACCGCTCCGTTTGGCTATCCGTTAGGGCTGTCCGGCCGTCGCGCTGCGGCTCTGCTGCATCAGTCGGCGCAGGATGATTGCCGCTACGACGGCGCTGCCCGTACCGACCAGTGCAAAGACGAGCGCAGGCGATCCGCCCGCCCAGGCATTGAGCATGAGCAGGAGTTGTGCGCCGGTCGCTGCGGCGGCGTTGAGCAGATTGCCGCCGGCCAGAAGCCGGGCCCGGATGTCTTCCGGGGCGCGGCGCTGGGCGAGGGCCTGTTGAGGGACGACATAGAGACCGGCGAACATCGCAGCGAGGAAGAAATCGACCAGGATGCGCCAGTGGGCCGGATCCTGCACGAAGGCGGCGACACCGACCGCGGGACCCGTCTGCCAGTGCAGCAATTGCCAGGCGAGATCGCCGGCGAAGACCACTACGCCGATGGCGCCGGCGACGGAAAACGCGCTGGCATCCTCGCCGCGGGCGAACAGTCCGCAGCTGATGGAGCCGACTGCTGCTCCGACAGTGAAGAGGACCTGCATGGCTGCCGTGAGCATCTGGTCCTGGCCGAGCACGTCCTGCACGACTGTGTGGAGCAGGGTGACCACGGCGGCGGCGATGGCCCAGAACCAGGCGGCTGCGAGCAGCGGGCGTGCCATGCCTGGCGTCTTCAGGACCAGTGCGATCATGCGCCAGGTCTCGGTCACGAAATTCCAGTTGACCGGCTTGGGATTCTTCGCCGAGGGCGAGGGCGGCGTGGCCAGGATGACGAGCCAGCCGAGAATGGCACCGCCGACGAGAACGCCGCCAATGATGAATCGGCCGTTGCCGGTCGGGATGAGCAGCGTGCCCAGCGCACCGCCGACGAGGATCGCCATGAAGAGGGAACCTCCGATCAGAGCATTGCCCGGCACGAGTTCCTTCGCGCCGAGATAATGCGGTAGTGAGGCGACGCGGGCGGGGCTGTAGAAGGCCGACTGAACGCCCATCAGGAAGAGGGTCGCCAGCAGGACGAGGCTGTTCATGGTGTAAAAGCCGAACGCTGCCAGCGTCATCAGACCGATCTCGGCCAGCTTGGTCTTCTTCAGGATCTCCGCCCGGTCGTAGCGGTCGGCGACCTGGCCGGCGACGGCAGAGAAGAGGAAGATGGCCGCCGTGAAGGCGTTCGCGGCCATCGGGGCGAGGGCACCGGCGGGCATGTCGCCGAAGGTCAGCAGCCCGGCCGAGGCTCCCACGACGAGCGCCATCTTGAACATGTTGTCGTTGAAGGCACCGAGTGTGGTCGCGCCAAGAAGCGGGACGAAACGGCGTTGTCCCAGAAGGGATACGGCAATCCTGGCACTCATGACTTGATCTCCTTGCCCGCACCAACCGGGCAGGTCCGGCCCTCGGCTTCAAGAGCCCGGGTCCGTGTTTCGATGGCGATCTGCAGGCGGCTCATCAGCTCGGGGCGAGTGAGACCTGTTTCGATCGGTTCGAGGAATTCGATGACGGCAGTTCCCGGCGATTTGTGCCAGTCCTCCTGCTGCCAGCGCAGGCCCATATTGGTCGCGACCGGCACGACCGCGCGCCCGGTATGGGCGTAGAACATGGCGACACCCTTGCGGTAGCGGCGCGTTTGGCCGACGGCGGCGAGGCCGCCTTCGGGATAGATCAGAACCGGCCGGTGGTCGTCGAATGAGCGCGCTATGGCGGCGTCGAGCGCACCCATCGCGCTTTCCTTCGCATTTCCCTGGGCATTGACCATGGTGGCACCTGCCTGTCTCACGATGCGGTTGATCAGCGGGAATTTCTCGATCCCGTTGCCGATCACGAAATTGAGGTCGCCGAGCAGGGCCATCATCAGCGGGCCGTCGGCATAGGATTGGTGCTTGGCGGCGACGATGACACGCTGTCCGGCCGGCGGCGTCCCGCGCACTTCGATCCGGATCCCGGCCACAGCGCGCAGAAGCCAGCGAACCGTCCGGCAATAGCCGATCATCGTGGCGACCAGCGGGCCCCTTGCCGGCAGGAAGGACAGCGCATAGCACGTCAGGGCGAACACGGCGGACACGCTCCAGAACAGCGCGTTGAAGATCGCTGAGCGCATGAGGCTCCTCCCTGCAGCGGTCATCCGGACCGGCACTGCATCTTATGCGCAGCTGCCGGCAACACGGTCGGTTTCCGGATCGAAGCGCGATTCTGCCTGGCCCGGTGCTTCCAATCGAGGTGCGAACTCGGCCTCGAGGATACGCGAGCGCATCTCTACGCGGGCTTCCAGCTCGGCCAGGACGGCGTCTCGGTCCTTGCTCGGGGCGATCGGGTCGAGAAACTCGATCACGGCCGTACCCTTGAACTTGGTCCATTTCTGCTGCGGCCAGCACTGGCCCAGATTGGTCGCGACCGGAACGATCGGGCGGTCCAGCTCCTGCGAGAGACGCCACACGCCCGAGCGATAGCGCATGCCTTCGCCGACCGGGGTGAGGTGGCCTTCCGGATAGATCAGGACCGGGCGCGGGCGGCCTTCGCCCTGCGAGCGGGCGACGCCGTCCATCAGGTGTTTGTGGGCTTCCGCACCGCCCTGGTTCGACAGCACGATTGCGCCGCAACGCTTCAGCACCCATCCGATCAGCGGGAATTTCAGCATGTGGTCGCCGCAGACGAAGTTCACGTCGCCGCACTTGGCCATCATGACGATGCCGTCGCCCCAGGACTGGTGCTTGGCGCCGATCACGACCGGCTGGTCCTTCGGCGGCGTGCCGCGGACCTCGACCTTGATGCCGCAGATCCAGCGCATCAGGTGCACGGTCAGGCGCGAATAGGAGCGCAGTCCGTGCATGAGGGCCCAGCGGCCCGGAATGAGCGCCAGCACGGCGCAGATGACGGCGTAGACGCCGGAGATGAACCAGTAGGTGATGTTGAAGATGAAGGACCGCATGATGGCCTCCCTGTGGTGATCTGTGTGGGTCCGGATCAGGCCGTGCGCAGCACGGCCATGATCGCCCGGACGAAATTCTCGATATGTTCTGACAGCGGCTTCTCGATACGTCCGTAGAGGCTGTATTCGGCCGCCTGCATGACCACGCCCAGCGCCATCGCCGACTTCAGCTCGGCATCGCCCGTGGGTATCTCTCCGCGCGCCATGGCGTCCTCGACGCAAGCCGTCATCAGATTGGACGGATTGGCCCCGCCATCGCCGGTCGAGGCGATAAAGGCGTTGCGGTGGGCGAGGTGATAGGTGAATTGCGCCGGGTCCTGGTCGGCCAGATTGCAATAGGCCGTGACCAGGGCGCGGGCGGTGTCCTCCAGCGACGCATCCGGATCGAGATGGCCGGCCACCATTTCCATCAGCTTGCGATGAATGGCCTGAAACATGATCCGCGCCAGCGTCTCCTTGGAGGCGAAATGGCGGTACATGGCGCCGTCGGAAATGGCGCAGGCCCGGGCGATCTGCTTGATCGAGACTCCGTCCAGTCCGTGCTGGGCGAAGAGCTGAAGCGCTGCCCGCTCGATCCGTGCCTTGGTCGAGCCCGGCTTGCCGGTCACGCCCACATTGGGGTCCATGCCCTCGAAAATATCGTCTCGCAGCAATCCCGCCGTCATCGGTCCCGTCCTTTATGCAAACGTCGTGTGAACGACCATTCACAGTTTAAATAGAACGGCGTTCGTTTAAGTGCAAGCTTATTTTGTAACGACGTTCGTAAAAATGTTTCACGAGTCGGCTCCCGGATTGGATAGGCCTCCGCTCAATATTGATTTCGGTTTGAATCCCGTGACTTGATCGCCGAACATGGCTAGGGGGAAACAGGAAGGAATTGCTTTTCAGGGGGATCGCATGGTGCTGCTTGATGCGCTCAGGAATAATCTGGCCAAGCTGACGGACTTCAGCGGCAGGGAGGCGCGTGGCTCTTTCCTGATCTATGCGGGCTTCGTTGTCCCGATCCTGTTTGCGGGGATATTTCTGGCGATGGTACCGGAAATGTTCACGGCGATGGAGCGCATGCAGACCTTCGCGGCGGAGAATCCCGAGCTTGCGACAGTGACGCAGAACGGGAGCAGTTATTCGATCCGCATCGAAGGGCATCATCCCGAATTGATGCCGGATTTCGGGGCAATGTTCGCCGGAATGAGCGTAATCGCCGGACTGGCTGTCCTTCTGCTCGGAGCATCCGTATCGCGCCGCCTTCATGACACCGGGAAGACCGGATTTCTCGGACTTCTGCCGCTGCCCTTTCTGGCCTTCGCTTTCATTCTGATGCCCAGACTGTTCGCCGCATTCACGGCGGAGCCCGGTTCGGACTTGCCGTTCGATCCCGTGATATTCGCCGCACTCTTCCTCAACAATATGGTCTATCTCGCTACGCTCGCTCTATTGATCTACCTGCTCACGAGGGACAGCACGCCAGGGGAAAACAAGTACGGCCCGGCGCTCGAAAAGGGCGATTGATTCAACGCGCAGCCGGACCTCTGAAGCCGACTTATCCTCACCCCCAGAACCTCGTGCATACTTCTTCATGGTTTTCGGGACGGGAGGCGCGAGCTCAGTCACTTGTGCCCGGTTACGAGCGGAGCCTGTCCGGGCGAGCGGTGTGACGGCCGTGAGCGCTGGCAGGGCGGTGCGACGGGTCTGACGGCACTAACCGACCGACCTGAATACCCGCGCACTTGGACACGGGGGCGAGAGCGTCCGGGAAAACTCCGCGTGCGGGAGACCTGTCCGGTCACTCACACTTCAAACGCCATTCGACCTGTCAGGTCTCCTGCACGCCTCCCATATCTCCAGCGGTTCGCCGTGTGGGGCTTCTAGGCGTGGGATAGCCGGTCTCCAACTGCGCCCCAGACCCCGTTCAGCTTGACATTCCGCCCCGCAAAACGGCACATCGCGGCAACTTGTATAACCCCGATCACCGGACGCTTTACTCATGCACGCATACCGCACCCATACCTGCGCCCAGCTGCGCAAGGATCATGTCGGCCAGACGGCCCGGATTTCCGGCTGGATCCACCGCAAGCGCGATCATGGCGGTCTGCTCTTCGTCGATCTGCGTGACCATTACGGCATCACCCAGATCGTGCTGGAGCCGGAGAGCGAGCATTTCGCAACGTTGGAGCGTCTGCGCGTCGAGAGCGTCGTGACCATCACGGGCGAGGTCGTGGCCCGTTCCGACGAGACGGTGAACGCCAACCTGCCGACAGGTGAGATCGAGGTCCGCGTGCACGACATGGCGATCCAGTCGGAAGCCGAAGAGCTGCCGCTGCCGGTCTTCGGCGAGCCGGACTGGTCGGAAGAAGTGCGCCTCAAGCACCGCTATATCGATCTGCGCCGCGAGAGCCTGCACAAGCGCATCGTGCTGCGTTCCAAGATCATCGACTCGATCCGCCGCCGCATGGTCGATGAGGGCTTCACCGAATACCAGACGCCGATCCTGACGGCCTCCTCGCCGGAAGGCGCGCGCGACTTCCTGGTGCCGGCCCGCCTGCACCCGGGCAAGTTCTACGCGCTGCCGCAGGCGCCGCAGCAGTTCAAGCAGCTGATCATGGTCTCCGGCTTCGACCGCTATTTCCAGATCGCGCCCTGCTTCCGCGACGAGGACGCCCGCGCCGACCGCGCGCCGGGCGAGTTCTACCAGCTCGACATGGAAATGAGCTTCGCTACCCAGGAAGACGTGTTCAACGTCATCGAGCCGGTGATGAAGGGGCTGTTCCAGGAATTTGCCGATGGCCGGGACGTGCCGGACGAGGCCTTCCCGCACATCGCCTACAAGGATGCGATCCAGTGGTACGGCTCGGACAAGCCGGACCTGCGCAACCCGATCAAGATGTCGGACGTATCCGATACCTTCCGCGGTTCGGGCTTCAAGGTCTTCGCCGGCATGCTGGAGAAGAACCCGAAGGTCCAGGTCTGGGCCATTCCGGCGCCGACCGGCGGCAGCCGTGCCTTCTGCGACCGGATGAATTCCTGGGCCCAGAAGGAAGGCCAGCCGGGCATGGGCTATATCTTCTGGCGCGAGACCGAAAACGGTATCGAGGCCGCCGGCCCGATCGCCAAGAATATCGGCGAGGAGCGCACCAATCATCTGCGCGCCCAGCTGGGGCTCAAGGCAGGCGATGCCGTGTTCTTCGCTGCGGGCGACCCGTCCGATTTCGCCGGCTTTGCCGGACGCGCCCGCGATGTCGTCGGCACCGAGCTGGATCTGTGCGAGAAGAACAGCTTCCGCTTCTGCTGGATCGTCGATTTCCCGATGTATGAGTGGGACGAGGAGAACAAGAAGATCGAGTTCTCGCACAACCCGTTCTCCATGCCTCAGATCGATCCGGACGCCTTCATGCAGCTGGACGACGATACCGATGCGGAAACCCTGCTCGGTCTCAAGGCCTGGCAGTACGACATCGTCTGCAACGGCGTCGAACTGTCCTCCGGTGCGGTGCGGAACCACCGTCCCGACGTCATGCTCAAGGCCTTCGCCTTCGCTGGCTATGATGCCGAGACGGTCGAGGAAGAGTTCGGCGGCATGCTGAACGCCTTCCGCTATGGCGCGCCGCCGCACGCCGGCGTGGCCCCGGGCGTCGACCGCATCGTCATGCTGCTCGCCGACCAGGAAAACCTGCGCGAAGTCGTGATGTTCCCGAAAGACCAGCAGGCCCGAGATCTGATGATGAACGCGCCGGCCGAGGTCGAGATGAAGCAGCTTCGCGAACTGCACCTGCGCGCGGTCGTCCCGGATCCGAAGAAGGACTGACGGGGCGCAGCCACGGGTTGAAACAAAAGCGCCGGAGCAGGGCTCCGGCGCTTTTTTGTGTCCGATGATTGCCGCCGCTATTGCGGTTCGGGCGGCGGCGGCGGGACCGGCATGCGGCGGACCTCGAAATTGTAGACGTTGCCGTCGGACATGTGGATCAAGTATTCACGTTCGAGATCGCGTTCGATGTCGCGAGCCTCGCGTTCCATCTCGCGTCGCACTTCGCGCGCTTCACGTTCCGCCTCTCGCTCGATTTCGCGCATTTCCCGCTCGATTTCACGCTGCGTTTCCATGTCGTCGCGACGAGCGGCGGCCTCCGCTTCGGACTGGAGTTCCATGAGCCGCCGGGCTTCGTGTCGCGCCTCGATGAGCGCATCCTGCTCGCGCCGGTGGCGGCGCAGCTCGCGTTCGGCGCTGGACAGGGCCCGCATGGCTTCATTCGTCGCCTCGCGGATCGCGTCCTGATCAAGCTCGCCGGCATGGACTTCCAGTGCCACGCCGATCTCGGACAGGATTTCCGCACGGATGGCCTCGACGGCATGAAGATGTTCGAGCACGTCCGCATCTTCGTCGCCCTCGATACGGATGCGGTAACCGGCGAGGGCGGCGGTGTGTGCATTGTCGTCGGGCAGGCTGTCGCATTCGGGCAGACGGATGTTGTCGGACAGGCGCGTCGTGTCATCGCCGCAGGCGCCGGAGAGACTGTTCTTGGACAACCCGCTCACATCGTCGAAAACGGCACCGGAAAAATTGACGCCTTCGAGAATGGTACCGGAGAAGTTCACATCGCCGAGACGGGCGCCTTCAAAACTGGCGCCGGTCAGGTCCGCATCGCTGAAATTGACGTCGTCGCCTGTCACTTGCGCGAAATTGGCACGACGCACTTCGGCATTACGGAAGACGGTGTCGTCGAGCTGGGCCCGCAGAAAATTCGCCTGCCGCAGCCGGGCCTGTGCGAACAGCGTGTCACTCAGATCCGAGCCGATGAAGGTCACGAAGACCATCTCGGTGTGACTGAAATCCGCACTGGTCAGGTCGGCATTCGAGAAATTGACGCGCTCAATCCGCGATCCCGACAATTCGGCGTCCCGCATATTGGCCCGGGAGAAGGTCACGCCGGTCATATTGGCGTTCGTCATCCGTGCGTCTTCGAAACTGGCTTCGTTGAAGCGGCTTTCGATCAGGGTGACGCCGGGCAGTTCGGAGCCTTCGAACGTCGTGCCTTCGAAATTGGCGCCGATGAAGACGGCACGCGCCATGTTCTTGTCGGAAAAGTCGCAATCCTCGCACTCGCCACCGATCGCGAGTCCACGGCGCGGATGGCCGTCACCGCCTGCGAGGGCGGGCGAGGTGGTCAGGACGAAGCACGAGGCCGTCAATATGGTTCCAAATTGCGCTAGACGCATGACCCCACGGATACGCCAGGGACCGTCCGAATACGACTTAAATCCCAGTAACCCAGATGCATATCCTATGAAGTTCGACCATCCTTGGCCAGCATGGCGGCATGCCGTGCGCACGCTTGCACGACGCTGCCTCAACGGCAGCGCGGAACCGTCAGCCCGGACGGCAGACGGGTGCTCGGATCGCCGCAGGCCGTGTCGAGCTGGGCCTGGGTCAGGCCGCGCGCCGTCACGAGCTCGGCGCCGGACAGGGTCGCACCAGTGAGGTCCGCACCGGTCAGGTCGGTCCCGCCGAAATAGGCGCCGACAAGATTGGCGCGGCTGAGATCGGCCCGGCGGAAGCTGGCGCCGGTGAAACGGGCGCCGAAGAGATTGGCCACGGACAGATTGGCATTGTCGAACCGGCTCCGGTTCATCGTGGACAGGGAGAGGTCCGCCTGGCGCAGGCGCGAGCCGGAGACGTCGATATCGGGCAGGTCCCGATAGGCGAGGTCGGCCTGGAAGAGATTACACCCGGTGCAGGACAGGCCCGACTGGACCCGCGCGATCTGCGACGCATCCTGGGCCTGAACGGCGCCGAGGCCTGTCAGCGACAGTATGAGGGCGATGAAAAGCCGTGCCATTGTGGTGCACTCCCAGCCGGTTCTGATCTCCGGCATGCAAGCGGCGCACCGGTTACAGCTAGTCGTTCCAGCCGCAGGCATCGCACTTTCGCGCCTGATCGCTCTCGCCGTCGACGACGGTGAAGTGACCGCATTCCGGGCAGGGGTCGCCGGAATAGACCGAGATGTCGCGCGCCGGACGGGCCGGGCCATGATCCTCGATCTCGTAATGACCGGCATGATTTTCGTCGCCGTCATTTCCCGCCACGGCCTTCTTCTGCGGATTGGCGAACATCAGGATATTGTCCGGTACCTGGCCGCGGCTGAACCCGCGAGAAATGAATTTCGCGGCCGCTTCCTGGGCCAGTTTTTCCTGCTCGACGCCCTTGCCGAGACCGCCCGGATCGGCGCGATCCGGCGGGACTTCTGCGAGGTCCTCGCGTCCCAGATAGGACACGCCAAGTTCGCGGAAGAGATAGTCCAGGATCGAGGTCGCGTGCTGGATCGAGTCATTGCCCTCGACCGGGCCGGCCGGTTCGAAACGGGTGTAAACGAAGGCGTCGACATATTCCTCGAGCGGAACGCCGTACTGCAGTCCGATGGAAATCGCGATGGCGAAATTATTCATCAGCGAGCGGAAGGCGGCGCCTTCCTTGTGCATGTCGATGAAGATTTCGCCCAGCTCGCCATCGTCGAACTCGCCGGTGTGGAGATAGACCTTGTGTCCGCCCACGGTCGCCTTCTGGATATAGCCTTTGCGGCGGTCCGGAAGCTTGCGGCGCGCGGCCGGTTTCTCGATCACGCGCTCGACCTCGACCGTCCGCTCGATGATGCGCTCGGCGGTCGGTTCGGCGGCATAATCGCCCTTGTCGAAATCGATGGCGGGCAGAAGGTCGAACAGGCCCGACGCGGTACGGCGGATTTCGAGCCGGCGCAGTCCCAGCTCGGCGCCCAGATCGATCAGCGCCGAGACGTCGTCTATGGTCGCGTCGCCGTCCAGCTCCAGCGGCGTGACGCAGGCGCCTTCCATCTGGGCCTCCAGCGCGGCGGCCATCAGCATCCGGGCTTTCTCGCCGGGTCTTTCGAAGACGGCACGGACATCCGCCGCCAGGGCCGGCGCGGTGTCCAGCGTCCCGGTGCCGTGCGCGTAGAGATCCGCTGCACGGATATCCGCCTCGGTATAGCCGATCGCTTTGCAGAGGGACTGGCCCTCGGCCTCGATCACGTCGCTGGACAGACCCAGCGCGTCGCGGCAGACGCGATCGCCGAGCGTCCAGCGGTTCAGCGCATGGCGTACCGAGGCGCCTTCGCCGATCGAATCCTCGAGCCGCTCGAGTGTGTCCTCCGGCACGCCGCGCTCCAGCAGGTCTTCATAGGCGATGCCTGGCGCACCGCGCAGAGTGCCCTGACCGGCAGCGTGGTCTTCGGCCAGCTCGATCTGCGTAGCGGAAATCCCGAGTGCCTCCAGGCCCGACCGTACGCAATCGCGCAGGCGCTGCCCCCCCATAGGACCACCATCCGACGTGATGGCACCGTTGACTGCGTTGGCGGCGAGACTGTCCGCGTCGAAGAGACCGGCAATGGCCGGGGCGACACGAAGACAGGCGATGGTCAGGCCGGGGCGAGCCAGTGCCGCTTTCGCGAGGAAAGGGCCTTCGGCGCTACGCAGATGGGCGACCACGCCGGAGAAGGCGTCCGGCAGGCCGTCCAGCTCCAGTTCGGGGCCGAGGCCCGGCGCGCGGGCACCGGTTTCGGAGGCTACATCGCGCAGTGCCGTCGTCGCGAGACGAACGAGTGCGGCGGCTGCTGTGCGGCCCATATCGCTGTCATGAGCCAGGCCGGCCGTCATCAGAGCGCTTCCCACGCCGCTGATGGACAGCGTGCCTGCGCTGTTCGCACCCTTCGGCGCGCTCAGGATCAGGGCAATCGACCAGTAGCGGACTGCGTCCAGCAGGAGGCCGGCCCTGAACTGGCCGTCAGGGCCGAAAAAGGCCGGCAGATTGATGTATAGCACCGGCCCCGTCGCCGGTGGCGCCGTGTGGAAGGACAGGGCGGGCGTGCCGAAGCTCCAGACGGTCCGGGCAATCCCGGTTCGGAAATCGCGGGCCCGGAGAGATCCGCCATCCTGCTCGAAACTCCAGGCTTCGTCGCTGTCGATCGCCGATTTGAGAGCCGGCGGAATATTGATCACGGCCGGGCGGGCCGGCTTGCTGTCCGGAACAAGGGAGCCCAGCGCGTCGTCACCCGTGCCCTGGCGTGCCAGGGAGAGTGCGCGCTCGACCGCCTCTTCCGGAACGCCGTCCTTGAGCGCTCGGCGCATGGCGCGGGCGAGGGCGGCATTGCGGCGGGGATCGAAACAGTCTTCCGGCTCGCCGGAACAGCGCTCGCAGGCTTCCCCGATGGCTTCGAGGCGTTCGCGGGTCACGCGGGCGCCCACTTCGAGAACGGAAGCGCGCAGTGAAGCTTCGGCGACGCGGCGCAACTGGGCCGGTGCGTGGCCGGTTTCGGCACGAATTGTGAGTTCGGGTTCGGCGTCGGCGGCCTTGGTGGTCGCGGGGGCCGGAGCGTCGCCATAGGCCCAGTCCGCTCCGCCATCGCGCAGCAGGGTGGCGTCGGGAAGCACATAGCGTCCGGTCAATGTCGCGGCGAGCTCGTCTGCGAACACCGTGGCGTCGTCCGGCGTGTCGAAGGCGCCCTGGCGGGCCGCTGACCAGGCGAGCGAACCGGACAGGCGCGCAGCAAGGACCGAAAGACCGCTCTCGACCTCTTTCTCATCGCCATCGGCGACCTGCGGCGCGAGGCGTCCGAAGCTTTTCTGGCTGGGGCGCGGTTTCGTTCTGGCGGGCCGGGGTGTGTCGAGCAGATCGGCGAGCGTCTGCGCAGCTGCCATGCTCCAGTCGGCAGGAACCATGATGGTCCGGGTGTCGCCGCCGAGCTCGGCTTCGCCTGCCCCGGGAGCGGCGACGCTTCGTGCTTCTTCGGTCAGCGCGCCGGCGGCTTCCGCCACACTGCGAGCAAAACGATTATCGACCTTCATGATCCCACCCTCGATTGTCCCGAATCGCCCGGGAGTTGAATGAGTCTACTCCTCGTACGTCCGTGCCAGAACCCCGCCGCTTTCAGTCGGTGCCGCGTTCGGCACTGGACCGGCAGCACAAGCGGGGGCATATAGGCCCGGCATGCCTCGACCGACTCGGAGCCGCTTACAATGTTCGGACTGATCTCGAAGATTTTCGTCTGGTGGAAAGACGCCACGCCCGGCACCTTCCTGACCCTCGCCATGCGGGGCGCCAAGAAGGTCGGTGAGGACGAGTATGGCAATCGCTATTTCGAGGAATCGGGCGTGACCGGTCCGGACGGCCAGAAGCGCCGCTGGGTCGTTTACAAGGGCTATGCCGACGCCTCGCGTGTCCCGTCCGACTGGCATGGCTGGCTGCATCACACCTTCGATACGCCGCCGAGCGAAACCCCGCTGCCGCGCCAGACCTGGGAGAAGGATCATCATCCGAACCTGACCGGCACGGTCTACGCCTATCGGCCGTCGGGCAGCCTGGTGAGCCCGGCCAAGCGCCAGGCGTCCTCGGCGGACTATGAAGCCTGGTCTCCGGACGAAGCCTAGGCGCTCGCCTAGCGTACCAGGCGAACCGCCTCGACACCGTCATAATTTCGCGACAGGGTGAGTTGCATGAAAGTCTTGTTTGCCGCCCCGCTCGTCGCCGCCATCGCGGCTTTTTCCGCATTCGCACAGGACAGCGATCCCGCCCGGGAAACTGCAACTGCGCAGGAAAGCGCAGCGGACCTGCTGCGTCAGGACGATCCGGATGCCCGCGAGAACCGCGAGCCGCTTTCCAGCGAACCGGGCAGCGTTGTCGTGCTGCGCGGGCTGGACAAGGTGACGGCGCGCACCCGCGATTTCGAGATCAATATCGGCGAGACGGCCGATTTCGGCGCTCTGAGCATCACCCCCCAATACTGCCGCAAGCGGCCGCCGGAAGAGACACCGGAAACCTATGCCTTCCTGCAGATCATGGACCGGCGTACGGACGGATTCGGCGTCGATACCGAGGGCGAGCAGATTTTCTCGGGATGGATGTTCGCGTCGCGTCCGGCGCAGAATCCGCTCGAACACCCGGTCTATGACGTCTGGGTGCTGGACTGCCGCGACTGAGCGAGAGCTTCCGTTCCGCTGACCTCGGCCGGCAAACTCATGAAATCCGCCTGAATCTCGAGCGCTGCCGCCAGTTTCTGCCGGTAGACGTCGCGTCCGATGGTGATGGCGCCGAAACTCTCCAGGTGCGAGGTCGTGAACTGCGTGTCGAGCAGGGTGAAACCGCCTGCCTGTAACCGGGCGATGAGGTGGACGAGTGCGACCTTGCTGGCGTCGCGGCGGCGCGAGAACATGCTCTCGCCGAAGAAGGCGCCGCCGAGGCAGACGCCATAGAGACCGCCGACAAGGTCGGCGCCGATCCAGCACTCCACGCTGTGGGCGTAGCCGGACTCGTGCAGCTCGGAATAGAGACTGCGGATACCGTCATTGATCCAGGTTTCCTCGCGCCCCGGCGCTGACTCCGCGCACCCCTCGACAACCTTGCCGAAGGCGATGTCCGTGGAGACCTGGAAAATGTCCTGGCGAACGGTCTTCTTGAGGCTGCGGGCTATGTGGAAATCGTCGAGCGGGATGATGCCGCGTTCGTCGGGGTCGAGAAGATAGATGCGCGGATCGTCACGGCCCTCCGCCATCGGGAACACGCCCCGGGCGTAGCAGTCCAACAATTCTGCGGAACCGAAACCGCGCATCCTGTCTCCGTGACGGCTAGCCTTCCCGTTTGGCCAGCCACTCTTCGAGCCAGCGGATGTGATAGTCCCCACTGACGAAGTCCGGCTCTTCCAGAAGGTCGAGGAATATCGGGATCGTCGTTTCCACACCGCCGACGACCATCTCTTCCAGCGAGCGGCGCAGACGCAGCAGGGTCTCTTCCCGGGTGCGGCCGTGCACGATCAGCTTTCCGATCAGGCTGTCGTAATAAGGTGGGATTTTATAGCCCGCATAAAGGGCGGAATCGAGGCGGACGCCGAGGCCGCCCGGTGCGTGGAAATCCGTAACCGTGCCCGGCGAGGGCGCGAAGGTCTTCGGGTTTTCCGCATTGATGCGGCACTCGATGGCCCAGCCCTCGAAGGTGATGTCGTCCTGCGTGATGCCGAGTTCGGCACCGTCGGCGACGCGAATCTGCTCGCGGACCAGATCGAGGCCGGTGATCATTTCGGTCACGGGGTGTTCCACCTGCAGGCGGGTATTCATCTCGATGAAGTAGAACTCGCCGTTCTCCCAGAGAAACTCGATCGTGCCGACGCCGCGATAGCCGATCGCCTCGATGGCCTTGCGGACGACTTCGCCGATCTTCTTGCGGTCTTCGTCGTTGAGGGCGGGTGAGGGCGCTTCTTCGAGGATCTTCTGGTGACGGCGCTGCAGCGAACAGTCGCGCTCGCCAAGATGGACGACATTGCCGTGAGTGTCGGCGAGGATCTGTATCTCGATATGGCGCGGGCGACCGAGATATTTCTCGATATAGACCGTGCCGTCGCCGAAGGCGGCCAGGGCTTCGGCGGCTGCGGTCTCCATCGCCTCTTTCAACTTGTCGGCGGTCTCCGCGACTTTCATGCCGCGGCCGCCGCCGCCGGAGGCAGCCTTGATCAGGACCGGATAGCCGATCTTCTCGGCGATGGGCTTGGCCTCTTCATAGGTCGCCACGCCGCCGTCCGAGCCCGGGACGACCGGAATGCCGGCATCCATCACGGCCTGTTTGGCGGTAATCTTGTCGCCCATCATGCGGATGTGCTCGGCCGTGGGGCCGATGAAAGCGAGGCCGTGCGCCTCGACGATCTCGGCGAAGCGCGCATTCTCCGACAGGAAGCCATAGCCCGGGTGGATGGCCTGGGCGCCTGTGACTTCCGCTGCCGTGATGATGGCGGGCACGTTGAGATAGCTCTTGCCGGCCGGCGGCGGGCCGATGCACACGCTCTCGTCCGCGAGGCGGACGTGCATGGCGTTCGCGTCGGCTTCCGAGTGCACGGCCACAGTGCGAATACCCATCTCGCGGCAGGCGCGATGGACGCGAAGGGCAATTTCGCCGCGATTGGCGATCAGGATCTTGTCGAACATGTTCGGCGCTCGCGTCGGTTTGGAGCTTAGACGAGGACGAAGAGCGGCTCGCCGTATTCGACCGGCTGACCATCCTCGACGAGGATTTCCGTGATCTTGCCGGATTTTTCGGCCGTGATCGGGTTGAAGGTCTTCATGGCTTCGACCAGCAGGATGGTGTCGCCCTGCTTCACCGTGTCGCCGACCTTCACGAAATTGTCCGCATCCGGGTTCGGCTTGAGATAGGCGGTGCCGACCATCGGCGATTTTACGGCGTCCGCATTGACGACGGCCGCTTCGGCCGGAGCTGCTGCAGCTGCGGCGGGCGCCGCGGCCGGTACCGGCGCTGCCGCAGCGGGTGCGGGAGCCGGTGCAGCCACATGCTGCACGACCGGCGCGCTCTGCAACTGGCGCGCGATCTTCAGGCGCAGATCTCCGCGCTCCACTTCGATCTCGGACAGGTCCGTCTCGCGAAGGATTTCTGCCAGCTCGCGAACGAGCTTGGAGCTGATCGGGGCGCGGGGTCGGGAATCAGAACTCATGATCTTTCGCCTTTAATTCCGTCAGTTGTCGAGGCATCGGGCCGCAGCATCCAGTCCCAGAAGGTAGCTGTTCAGGCCCAATCCCGTGATCGAGCCACGCGCAGCGGATGCAATGAAGGAGTGATGTCGGAAGTCTTCGCGTGCCGCCGTCTGACTCAGATGAACTTCGATGACCGGAGGTTCTATAGCGCGAACGGCGTCATGCAAAGCGACCGATGTATGCGTAAATGCACCTGGGTTGAAAACAACCGCACTTGCGTTGACGTTTGCGTCATGCAGCCAGTCGATCAGAAAGCCTTCATGATTGGACTGGCGAAACTCCAACGCAAACCCCAAATCACGGGCATGTTCAGCGCAGGCCTTTTCGATGTCGGCCAGACTGAGCGAGCCGTAGATCTCCGGCTCGCGGGAGCCGAGGAGATTGAGATTCGGGCCGTTGAGGATGTGAATGGGCTTTGCCATGGCCTTGCTTTGCAGCCTCTATGGGATTTACGACGTGTCCTCATTAGGACTCAAGCGAGGTAGAGCCAAGCCGTGCTGCAGCTCACAGTCAATGGAGAAAGCCGGTCGGTTGCGTCCGGTGCCACCGTACACGACCTGGTAGGCGAACTCGGCCTGGACGGCCGCAAGATCGCCGTGGAGCGCAATCTGGAGATCGTGCCCCGTTCGATTTACGCCGAAACGGCGCTGGAAAATGACGATCGCATCGAGATCGTCGCCTTTGTTGGAGGTGGTTAGAATGGACGACGCGCAAGCCGTCACCGGAACAGACATTGATGCCCCGCTTGTCGTGGCGGGGCGCACATTCGCCTCCCGTCTGATCATCGGCACCGGCAAATACGAGACCTATGCCCAGAATGCCGAGGCGCTGCGGGCGTCGGGGGCGGAGATGATTACCGTCGCCGTTCGCCGGGTGAACCTCTCCAATCCGGACGAACCGCGCCTGGTCGATTTCATCTCGCCGGAGGACTACACCTTCCTGCCGAACACGGCGGGCTGCTTCACCGGTGAGGATGCGGTGCGCACGCTTCGGCTGGCGCGTGAGGCGGGCGGCTGGAACCTCGTGAAGCTGGAAGTCCTGTCCGACCCCAAACACCTCTATCCGGACATGGCCGAGACGCTGCGGGCGGCCGAGCTGCTGATCAAGGACGGGTTCGACGTCATGGTCTATTGCTCGGATGATCCGGTCTACGCGAAGAAGCTGGAAGAGATCGGCTGCTGCGCGATCATGCCGCTGGGTGCGCCGATCGGTTCGGGGCTGGGCATCCAGAATCCGGTCAATATCCGCCTCATCATCGAGCAGACGAAAGTCCCGGTGATCGTCGATGCCGGCGTCGGTACGGCCTCCGATGCGGCCGTCGCGATGGAGCTGGGCTGCGACGGCGTCCTCATGAACACGGCGATTGCCGAAGCCAAGGATCCGATCCTCATGGCCAGCGCGATGAAACACGCCGTCATCGCGGGCCGCGAGGCCTACCTCGCCGGCCGCATGCCCAAGAAGCGCTATGCCGATCCGTCCAGTCCGTTGAGCGGTCTGATTTAGGCAATCGTCTTTGAAACAAAAAAGCCCCGCCGGACCGGCGGGGCTTTTCTTTTGCTTGGCGCTGGGCGGATCAGCCGCGCAGCGCGTCCTGCAGGGCCTGCTGCAGCGCCATCTCGTTCGCGCCCGGCACGACCGTGCCGTTGACGATGAAGAAGGGCGTGCCGCTGACGCCGAGCGCCTGGCCGAGCGAGCGGACCTGGAGCACGTGCTGCATGATGCCTTCGTCCTCCATGTCGGCGCGCATTTGCGCGACATCAACGCCGGCGACGGTCGCGAGCTGGTCGATGCGTTCGGACGGCAGCGGACCGGAGGAATTGATCATTGCTCGGTGGAAGGCGGCATAGATTTCCTCGCCCTGGTTAAGCGCAGCCAGGGCCGCGCGGGCCGCTTCCGTGGAATCCGGGCCGAGGATCGGATATTCCTTGAAGATGAACTGGACGCGGTCGCCGTATTCTTCCCGCGTGCGCTCGACCCAGCCATTGGCGACCCGGCAGTAGGAGCACTTGTAGTCCATGAATTCGACGATCACGATCTCCGCATCGTCGGGACCGAGGCGCGGGTCGCGCGGATCGTTGAATATGGCGTCGGAATTGGCGGCGACCGCATCATAGGTCGCCTGCATTTCGCGCGCCTGGGCGCGGCGCTGAAGTTCGATCAGTGCGTCTTCGATGATTTCCGGATTTTCCAGGATGTATTCGCGGACGAGTTCGCGCACTTCCTCGCGCTCCGGATCGGAGAGCTGGGCGTCGGCCGCGGGCTGTTGGCAGCCGAGCAGGAGGGCGGCGGCAGCGATTACACAGAAAACTCGTGTCATGATGAGGTCGTCCTTTCCAGTTGACCGACATTTAGCCGAGCCGGGGCCGGTCGGCGAGGGGCAGAATGTAAAATCGTCGTGTTCGGGACGGTTTGCTGCCGGTGCTTGCCAGCCCGTACGAGGCTGGATACGAGCACGCACCATGTTGTCTCCGCTCGCGCTCATCCTGACCAGTCTGTCCTTGTCCACCGACGCATTCGCCGCAGCACTGGCGCGCGGCAGCGCTGCGCCGCAGAGCCGTTTGCCGACGGCGCTAAAGGTCGGTGCCGTATTCGGAAGCACGGAGGGGCTCCTGTGCCTGGCCGGCTGGTTGCTGGCGCATTCCATGGCCGGACTGATTACGGCGGTCGATCACTGGGTCGCACTGTTCCTTTTGAGCGTAATCGGCGGGCGAATGGTCTGGAACGGCTGGCGCGGGGAAGACGATGACGAAGACGAGGCGCAACCGCGCAGCCAGACGCGGATCGGAACGGTCGTGACCGCGATCGGTACGAGCATCGATTCGGCGGCGGTCGGTGTCGCTCTGGCGTTCGCCCTGGCCCCGTTCTGGATTGCCGGCGTGATCGGGCTGACATCCTTCGCACTCTCGACGCTGGGATATCTGATCGGCCCGCGCGTCGGCGAACGGCTCGGGGGGTATGCCGAGATCGCCGGCGGACTGGTTCTGATCGGATTGGGCATCTCGATCTTCACCAGCCATATGACGGCCTGAGCCGGCTCAGCCGATCTCGAAAATCCCGTCGACCTCAACGGCCGCGCCCAGCGGCAGGGCGGGACAGGACACGGCCGACCGGGCATGCCGGCCGGCATCGCCGAACACTTCGACCATGAGGTCGGAACAGCCATTGATGACCTGCGGAATTTCTGTGAAGCCCGGCTGAGCGGCGACGAAACCACCCAGTTTCACGACGCGCTTGATACGCGTCAGGTCGCCGTCGCACGCGGCCTTGAGCTGGGCGATGAGATTGATGCCGCACAGACGGGCAGCGGCCTGACCGGCGGCGACGTCCATGTCCTTGCCGAGCGTGCCGGTGACAAGGCCGTCCGGTCCGATCGAGACCTGGCCGGAAATGAAAACCTGGTTCCCGGTGCGCACGAAGGGCACGTAATTGGCGACCGGGGCGACCGGTTCGGGAAGCGTGATACCGAGTTCGGAAAGGCGGTGTTCGGGCGAGCTCATGACGGTCTCCTGCGGTCTGTGTCGGAAAACGGGATAGGGAGGTTTCGCGCGATAGGCAATCGGCAGCGCCGGGTTCTAGTCGCGCGGTTTTCGCCGCGAGCCCAGGGCGCGGCCCTTGACCACCGCATCGCCCCCGAACTTCTGCCGGGCCTTGTCCATGGCCCGTTCGGCCGTTGCGCGGCGGATGGCCTGCGGGTCCAGCAGGTCGCCCGCATCGCCGAGCGCCTCTGTCAGGCCGGAAAAGCCGATCCCGATAAGCCGGAAGCGCGTCCCGGTAGCTTCTCGAGCCAGCAACTCGCGACCCACCCGGAAGAGTGTATCCGCCAACTGGCTGGGCTCGGACAGGGTCCGGCGGCGTGTGCGGCTTTTGAAATCGGATGTCTTCAGTTTCAGCGTCACGACCGAGCCGGATATGCCCTTGGCCTTCATCTGATCGGCGACCTTCACGCAAAGACGCCAGAGATGTTTTTCCAGCGTCGCCAGATCGTCGTGATCGGCGTTGAAAGTGGTTTCCGAAGACACGCTCTTGCGCTCGCGTTCGGGCTTTACCTTCCGCGTGTCTTCGCCACGGGCCAAACGGGCGAGGTGATAGCCCATTTCCCCGTAGCGGTCGGCCATCTGCTTGTCGGAACGGCGCCGGATATCGGCCAGCGTGCGCAAGCCGTCCCGTTCGAGTTTCGCGGCGAAGGCCGGGCCCACGCCGTAAATGGAGCGAACGGGACGGGGGGCGAGAAAGTCCAGTGCTTCGGCCTTTCCGATCACGGCGAAGCCGTTCGGCTTGTCCAGATCGGACGCGGTCTTGGCGAGAAATTTGTTGAAGGAAAGGCCAACCGAGACGGTGATGCCGACCGTCTCGAAAATGCGCCTTTGCAGCTTCAGCAAGGTGAACGCCGGCGAGCCGCCATGCAGGCGGGCCGTGCCGGTGAGGTCGAGAAAGGCCTCGTCGATGGAGAGCGGTTCCACCAGCGGTGTGATGTCCCGCATCATCTCGCGAATGCGATGACCTTCCCGGGTATATTTCGCGTGATCCGGCTTCACCACGACGGCATCAGGACAGGCCTTGAGCGCCTGGAACATCGGCATGGCCGAATGGATGCCGTAGAGCCGCGCGATATAGCAGCATGTCGAGACGACACCACGTGTCTGCCCCCCTACGATGACGGGAAGTTCCTCGAGCTCGGGATTGTCGCGCTTCTCGATCGCCGCGAAGAAGGCATCGCAATCGATATGGGCGATGGAGAGCGTGTCTATCTCAGGGTGACGAAGCAGGCGGTGCGAGTCGCAGGCCGGACAGCTGTCCCCGGTATCTCCCAGCGGACCCAGACAGGCGCGACAATAGCCGGGCGCGGTATCGGGAAAGGGGCCGCTCATTCATCCGGCCCCCAGAGCCAGGCGGCTCCGCGCACGCCGGAACCGTCGCCATGGGCATGCCGGACGATACGGGTCTTCACGACGTCGGAGAAGATATAGCGCCCGATCCCGGCTACGACGCGTTCCGGCAGGCCGTCGATATTGGACAGCCCGCCGCCGAGCACGACACAATCGGCGTCGATCAGATTGAGCACGCTCGCCAGTCCGCGCGAAAGACGGTCGGTATAGCGATCAAGGCTTGCCATGGCCGCCCCGTCACCCTTCAGGGCCTGTGCAGCGATCTCGCGGGCGTCTGCGTTTCCGCCGGCCGCCATGCCGTGATCGCGCGCGAAGCCGGGACCGGAGAGCCAAGTCTCCATGCATCCGGACTGACCGCACCAGCAGTTCGGACCCGGGCATTCGTCCGGTTGCGGCCAGGGAAGGGGGTTATGGCCCCACTCGCCGGCGATACGCTGTGCGCCGGACAGGAGCTGCTTCTCGATACTGATCCCGCCGCCGACGCCGGTGCCGATGATGACGCCGAACACGACCCGGCTGTCTAGGCCGGCTCCGTCGGTGGCTTCGGACAGGGTGAAGCAATCGGCATCATTGGCCATGCGCACCGGCCGTTCGAGGCGGGCTTCCAGATCCGACTGGAGTGGTTGACCGTTCAGCCAGGTCGAGTTCGCATTGCGCATGTGGCCGGTGACCGGGCTGAGTGAACCGGGATGTCCGATTCCGATCCGGCCCGGCCGGGAAGCCGCATCCAGATCAGCTTCCAGACGTGCTACCAGCCCGGCAATGGCATCAAGCGTCGCGGCATAGTTTCGGGGTGTCTTGATGCGCTCCCGCGCCAGTTCGGCACCGTCCGGACCGAGCGCAATCGCCTCGATCTTTGTGCCTCCCAAGTCGATTCCGATCCGAATCATCGCTTTGCCACCATGGTTTAGCGCGGTACTTTTCTTGCGCGATTTTGTTCTTATCTTGTTCCTGTAGGGCCGGAAAGTGCCCTGTGACTCATGGTTGGTTAAGGAAGATCAGGTTTAGTGCAGGCGGGGTTCAACAAGCACGATAAATCCGTGCATCAATCGGGAAGCGCGTCGCCGACATGCTGCAGGTCATGCCCAAAAAGGTCCTGATCGTCGAAGACAACGAGCTGAACATGAAATTGTTCAACGATCTGCTCGAGGCTCATGGCTATGAGACTCTGCAGACGAAGGACGGTTTCAAGGCGCTCGAACTGGCGCGCGAACACACGCCCGATCTCATTCTCATGGATATCCAGCTGCCGGAAGTGTCCGGTCTGGAAGTCACCAAATGGCTCAAGGATGACGAGACCCTGTCGGAAATTCCGGTCGTGGCCGTCACCGCATTCGCCATGAAGGGTGACGAGGAACGGATCCGTGAGGGGGGATGTGAGGCGTATCTGTCCAAGCCGATCACCGTAACGACCTTCATCGAGACCGTTCGCCAGTTCCTCGATTAGGTGTGCCCGGTATGAGTGCGCGTATCCTCGTAGTTGATGACCAGCCGGCCAATGTGCGCCTGCTCGAGGCGCGACTGCAGGCCGAGTACTTCGATGTATGCACCGCCGCTGACGGGTTCGAGGCCATCGAAGTGGCGCGGCGCGAACAGCCGGACCTCATCCTGCTCGATGTGATGATGCCGGAAATGGACGGCTACGATACCTGCGCCCGTCTCAAGGACGATCCGCGCACGCGGCATATTCCCGTCATCATGGTCACGGCGCTGGACCAGCGCGAGGATCGCATTCGCGGCCTGGAATCCGGGGCCGACGACTTCCTTACCAAGCCGGTTGATGATGTCACCATGTTTGCCCGGGTGCGTAGTCTGCTGCGTCTCAAATCCGTGCTCGACGAATTGCGCTATCGCGAATCGAACATGGCGCTCTCTGCAGCGGCCGGTGATCTCGAGGACGAGGATGAGGGCGAGGCCAGTGTCATCGTCGTCAGCGCCGATCCCCGCGCTGCGGCCCGCTATGCGGCGGCGCTGCCGTCGAACACCGTATCGCGTCACGAAAGCGAGCCTGCAGCCGCGATCGAGGCCGCACGCACCAATGCCGATCTCCTGATTATCGATCTGACTTCGCCGGACTATGACGGCCTGCGCCTGTGCGCCCGTATCCGCTCCGACGCAGCGACGCGGCAGATGCCCATCCTGGCTGTCGTCAATCCGGACGATGTGGCCAATGCCGTCCGGGCGCTTGATCTCGGCGTGAACGACATCATCCACCGGCCGGTCGATGCGGGCGAGATGAATGCACGCGTGCGGACCCAGCTTCGCCGCAAGCGCTATGCCGACCGTCTGCGCCAGTCGCTCGATACCAATCTCGAACTGGCGGTCACTGATCCCCTCACGGGGCTGCACAATCGCCGCTATATCGCCTCGCGACTGCGTCAGGCGATCGAGGGGGCGAATAATGGCGGTGCGCCGGTCTCGCTCCTCATTGCGGATATCGATCATTTCAAGCGCATCAACGACACCTATGGCCACGAAGCCGGGGATACGGTTCTTCGGGCCTTCGCGAGTCGTATCGTGGCCAGCATGCGCGCCATCGACCTGGCGGCGCGTTATGGTGGCGAGGAATTCGTGATTGCGATGCCGGGAGCTGGTCTCGCCGAGGCACGGATCGCGGCCGAGCGTCTGCGTGCGGCGATCGACGAGGCGCCCTTCCGTCTCGAGGACGGCACGAATGTGGATGTCACGGTGAGTGCGGGTGTGGCCCAGGCCAGTCCGGGCGAGAGCGTCGAAGAGCTGATCCGCCGGGCGGACATGGCGCTCTACGAGGCGAAAGACGCAGGCCGGAATCGCATTCAGGCCGCGGACTCAGCCGCGGCCTGACAGAAACTCCGGCGCTCAAGATGCGTTCGGGCAGGCGTCGTTGACGCCCGGCTTACTTGATCTTGGCTTCCTTGAATTCGACGTGCTTGCGTGCGACCGGGTCGTACTTCTTGAGCACGAGTTTTTCGGTCATCGTGCGCGCATTCTTCTTGGTCACGTAGAAGTAACCGGTACCAGCCGTGGAGTTCAGGCGGATTTTGATGGTTGTCGGCTTCGCCATGGCTCTAAATGTCCTGGTGCATGTGTGCGCGCAGTCGGCCCCATGCCGACGCGAGAGCGCGCGAACATACGCACAGATGCGCGGGTGTCAACTCTCGCCCGCTGTTTGTGACGCACGCCGCCAGACCAGCGCTGCATAAAGTCCGGCGATCCCCGACATCACGATCATCAATCCGTACGGACCCAGCCCGTCCATGGCCACTCCGGAAACCGGTGGCCCGAAGAGGGAGCCCGTCCCGTAGGCGAAGATGAAGGCGGCATTCGCGGCGGCGATGGCACCGCCCGTGAACCGCTCACCCACGAGGGCGAGGCCCACCGTGTAGAGCCCGCTCGCGACGCCGGCCTGGATGAAGAAGAGCGCCATCATGCCGGGCAAATAGCTGCCCACAGCCCAGATGGCGAGCGGCGTGAGTGTGGCGATGGTGGCGATCCATTTCAGGGTCTCGCGCCGGTCCGTCTTGTCCGCGATCCATCCGAGCGGGATCTGGAAGACGAGCGCACCGACTGCGGCAGCCATGGCGATCAGTGCAATACCGTGATCGTCCAGTGCGAGACGGTCGCCATAGACCGGGGCGAGGGAAAAGAGCACCGTCTCCAGGGCGCCGAAGGCGAGGCCGGCCCCGATCGCTGCAGGTGCGAGCCGGGCCGCACTCATGATCGCGCCGGAGGAGGCTTCGTCCTTGCCGGGCGCCATCGCCGGCGGTCCCTGCAGCAGAACCACGGGGACAAGACCGGCCAGGAATATAAGGGCGCCGACATAGAAGCCGCTATCGCCGCTCGTGCCGACCTGTCCGAAGAGAAACGCACCGACACCGAATCCCCCGGCGAGGACGGTGCCGTATATGCCGAGGATCGTGGCCCGGCGCAGCGGTGTCGCGATCTGGTTGATCCAGGTCTCCGAGACCACGAAGGTCACGGTCATGAAACACCCCATGGTGAAGCGCAGCACGAACCATGCAGGGACGTTCTCGAAAATCGGGAAGAGGGCATGCATAAGCCCTGCGAGCGCCAGGCTTATGGCGATGAGTACGCGACCCGGCATGTAGGAGAGAAGGCGTGGCACGATCGGCGCCATGACCAGGGTGGAGAGTGCGGCTGCCGCCCCGTTCAGGCCCACGATCAGCCCCGAACTCGTCATCGCCTCGAGCCGTAGCGAGACCAAAGGCATGGACAGGCCGAACGCCGTTCCGCACACTGCCGCACAGCAAATGGCGGCGATCAGCGAGCGATTATTCGCCAGGCGCGGGTCGGTCAGCGGATTGATCATGCCGCAGCTATAGCGCCGGTCGGCGGCGGCGTCTCCCTCATCGGGCAGGGCCCGGCTAGAGGGCCTCGACGATCATCTTGCCGCGTACGGCCTTCATGCAGCGCGGAAGCTCGGGAGCTGGCGGCAGGACGCGTTTGAGCTCGTCGAGCACAAAGTGGGTGACGATGGGCAGATCGAGTTCACGCGCCTCGGCAAGCGGCACCCACTGCACGTCCTCCAGTTCAGAGCTCGGCGTTGGCGGACGCTCGTCGTACAGGGCGGAGGCGTCGGTGGTGAAAAACCAGGTATCGAAGCGGCGCGAGCGGCCCGGGGGCGTGATGGCTCGCGTGATCAGTTTCAGCGGGGCCAGATCGGGCGCTACGCCGTGCCGACGGAAGGGCGACCAGTTGGCATGCCGCGACCGGATCTCGGCGTCGCGGGCGATCAGCAGCCCAGTCTCCTCGGCTGTTTCCCGTATAGCCGCAGCTGCCGCCGCGCGAGCGCGGCTGGCTGGCAGATTGCGTGTCATGAGAGACATGACGCGCGTATCCAGATCCCGAGCGATCGGGGCGGAACTGTCTGCCCGGTCCACACGTCCGCCCGGGAAGACGTATTTATTCGGCATGAAGACGTGCCTTGCCGAGCGTCGGCCCATCAGGACATCGACGCCGCGACCGGTCTCGCGCGTCAGGATGAGGGAAGCTGCGAGGCGGGGCCGGATATAGGGAAGGTTGCGGTGATGACTTTCATCGCGACTCATCTGCGGCGCACCTTCTTCTTGAAGCCCTTACCTCCACGTCCGCGCGGCGGCCCCCCATGGCGGCGTCTTCCCTTCGGCTTGGGTCCCTTGATCGCGGGCGTCAGGATGTCGAGCAGCAGTCCGCCCGTAATCGGCTGGGCTTCCTCGATGCGCACTTTCACCGGCATTCCGAGCTTGAAACGCCCACCGGTTTCCAGACCGACCAGGGCATGCTCGCTTTCGTCATGCTCGAAGCGTTCCGCGCCGAGGGTCGAGATCGGGACCAGCCCGTCCGCGCCAATCTCGTTGAGGCGCACGAAGGCGCCGAAGCGGGTGACGCCGGTGATACGGCCCTCGAACGTGCTGCCCACCTTGTCAGCCAGGTAGAGCGCAATGAAGCGATCGACCGCGTCGCGCTCGGCGGCCATCGCACGGCGCTCGGCATGGGTGATCTCTTCGGCGATTGCATCGAGCCGGCTGCGCTCCTCGTCGGTCTGGCCGTCCTGGCCCAGATTGCAGGCCCGGATCAGGGCGCGGTGGACCGTCAGGTCTGCATAGCGGCGGATCGGCGAGGTGAAGTGCGCATAGCGGTCCAGGTTGAGACCGAAATGGCCGAGATTGTCGGTGTCGTAGATTGCTTGGGACTGGCTCCGCAGGACCACTTCGTTGATGGTCTCGTAGTGTTCGCTGCCCTTGGCCTGTTTCAGCAGTTTGTTGAAGCGGCCGGTCTGTACGCGCTCGCCGCGGGTCCATTTCAGTCCGACGGTTGGCAGGAAGCTGGAGAGCGATTCCAGCTTCTCTGCGGAAGGCTGCTCGTGAACCCGATAGATCAGCGGCGTGCGCTTCTGCTCCAGCGTTTCGGCCGCACAGACGTTCGCCTGGATCATGAATTCCTCGATCAGGCGGTGCGCGTCGAAGCGTTCGCGGATCTCGACGCCGGAGACCCGACCGTCCGGACCGACGCGCACACGTCGCTCCGGGCTATCGATTTCCAGCGGCTCGCGGCGGTTCCGCGCCTCGCGTACGGCGAAATAGGCGCCCCAGAGCGGCTTGAGCACGCTGTCGAGGAGATTGTTGGCCTTTTCCTCGCCCTTGCCGTCTATCGCGTCCTGGGCCTGCGTATAGGAGAGCTTGGCGGCAGAGCGCATCCAGCCGCGCAGGAAGCGATGGCTCTTCTTGTTGCCGTGCTTGTCGAACACCATGCGTACGGCGAGGCAGGGCCGGTCCTCCAGCTCGCGCAGCGAACAGAGATCATTGGAAAGGCGTTCGGGCAGCATCGGCACGACGCGGTCCGGCAGATAGACGGAATTGCCGCGCTTGAAGGCGCCTCGGTCCAACGCGCTGTTCGGCTTCACATAGGCGGCCACGTCGGCGATGGCGACGATGACATGCCATCCGCCCTTGTTTTTGGGATCCGTGTCCGGCGCCGCCCACACCGCATCGTCATGGTCGCGTGCATCGTCCGGGTCGATGGTGATAAGCGGCAGGTCGCGCAAGTCCTCGCGGCCTTTCTCGGACCCGCGCGGTGCGTCGTCCGCCTCTTTCTGCTCTGTGTCGGAGAAGCCCTGGGGTACGCCGTGGGAATAGAGCGCGATAATGCTGCCCGCGCCCGGTGACGAGGCGTCGCCGATGACTTCCACTATGGATGCGGTCTTGAGGCCGTGCCGGCGCTCCTTGGCGATCTGGCAGAGGACGAGATCACCGTCATCCGCCTTTTCGGCTTCGCCGCGAACCGGTACAAGCTCGTGCCGCGAGCGGCGGTCGACAGGAACCAGCCGCATCGGGCCGGATTTTGGCTTTCGCAGCACGCACAGGAGCTTGTGAGCGCTTTGCCCGAGCTTCTTTATCAGGCGCGCTTCGTAGCCGCCTTCGCCGTCCTCGTTCAGGCGGACCAGAGCACGATCGCCGATGCCAAGTGCGGGCTGACCCTTGCCGCCGGCGCCCTCGCCTGGGGCGAGGCGGATGACGGGAGTATCGCGGTCCTTGCGGACCGGTTCGGCGAGGAGTTCTCCATCCGTGTCCCGATCGGTGATCTCGATCACGGTGACCGGCGGGAGCACACCGGCGAGCGCATAGCAGCGCTTGGCATCCTTGCTTATCGTGCCGTCTTCGAGCAGCTGGGCGAGGAGGGCATTGAGCGTGCGCTTGGCGTCGCTGCCCTTGAGTTTCAGGGCGCGGGCGATCTCGCGTTTGCCGAATTCGCCTTCACCGAGGCGGACGGCCTCGATCACCGCGTCGCGGGTGAGGCCGGCGGTTTCGTCGTCATGGCCGGCCATTGCGATCAATCCGCCTCGTCGGTCTTGGCTGTGGTCTTCTTCTTCGTCGTGGATTTCTTGGCCGCTGTCTTCTTGGCCGGAGCCTTCTTCTTAGGCGCGGCTTTCTTCTTGGCCGGGGCTTTCTTCTTGCCGCCCTTGGCGGCCTTGGCCTCGACCCATTCCATGGCCTGTTCGAGCGTCACGCCCTCCGGGTCGGTGCCTTTGGGAATGGTGGCGTTGATCTTCTCGTATTTTACATAGGGGCCATAGCGGCCTTCCATGATCCGGACGGGCTTGCCGTCATGTTCGCCCAATTCCTTGAGCGCGGTGGCGGTGGAACCGCGGCGTCCGCCGCTGGCGCGCTTGTCGGCGATGACCGAGACCGCGCGGTTCAGGCCGATTTCGAAAACCTCATCCACGTTCGGCAGGTTGGCGTAGGTTTTTTCGTGATGAACGTAGGGACCGTAACGGCCGATCGCGGCCGTGATGGGCTGGCCGTCATCAGGGTGCTCGCCGACCAGCCGCGGCAGGTCGATCAGCTTGATCGCCTGTTCCGGCGTCAGTTCCTTGGCGTCCCAGCCTTTCGGGATGGAGGCGCGCTTGGGCTTGTTCTCGCCTTCGATTTCCATCTCGAGATAAATCCCGAAACGGCCATCCTTCATGATGATCGGCTTGCCGGTTTCCGGATGGACCGTGATCTCGCCATCGCCCTCGATTGCGGGCTGGGCATCCTGCTCGCCCATCTGGCGGGTGAACTTGCAGTCCGGATAGTTCGAGCAACCCAGGAAGGCGCCGAACTTGCCGAGGCGCAGGCTGAGCGTGCCTTCGCCGCAAGACGGGCACTGGCGCGGGTCGGAGCCGTCTTCCTTTTCCGGGAAGATATGCGGGGCCAGCACTTCGTTGAGCGTGTCCAGCACCTCGCCGATCCGAAGATCGCCGATCTCGTCGATGGCCGCGCGGAAATCCGTCCAGAAGTCGCGCAGGAGCTGCTTCCAGTCGAGTTCGCCGGCAGAGACCTTGTCGAGCTGCGTTTCCAGCGCGGCGGTGAAATCGTATTCGACGTACCGCGCGAAGAAGTTCTCGAGGAAGGCCGTTACCACGCGGCCCTTGTCGAGCGGTTGGAAGCGGTTCTTTTCCATCACGACATAGTCGCGGTCCCGCAGTACCTGAAGCGTCGAGGCATAGGTTGAGGGGCGGCCGATGCCGAGCTCTTCCATCCGCTTGACCAGCGAGGCTTCGGTGAAGCGCGGCGGCGGTTGAGTGAAGTGCTGGTCGGCATGCGTCTTAGCCACGTCCGCACTGGCACCCTGGCTGATCTTCGGAAGGCGGTTCTCGCCTTCGTCCTCCTCGTCGTCCCGGCCTTCCTGGTAGAGCGCGAGGAAGCCGTCGAAGAGCTGGACCGAACCGGTCGCGCGCAGGGCGGTCTTTCCGTCGGCGCTGGCGATGTCGACCGTGGTGCGCTCGAAGCGGGCACTTTCCATCTGGCTGGCCACGGCACGGCGCCAGATCAGCTGGTAGAGACGCGCCATGTCGTCGTCGAGCGATAGATCCTTCGGCAGCCGCGAGAAACTGGTCGGGCGGATCGCCTCGTGCGCTTCCTGAGCGTTCTTGGCTTTGGTGGAATACATGCGCGGCGAGGAGGGCACGTAAAGCGCGCCGTGTTCCTTGCCGATCACGTCGCGGGCCTGGCTGATCGCCTCGGGCACCATGGAGACGCCGTCGGTACGCATATAGGTGATGAGACCCGTGGTCTCGCCGCCGATCGTCACGCCTTCATAGAGCTTCTGCGCCGTCTGCATGGTGCGCGTGGCGGAGAAGCCCAGCTTGCGGGCGGCTTCCTGCTGCAGGGTCGAGGTGGTGAAGGGCGGCGGCGGATTGCGCCGGGCCGGTTTGGCCTCGACAGCGCTGACGTTCAGGCTGGCGGACTTGATCGCCTCGACGGCCGCATTGGCCGCGGCGCGGTCCTTGATGGAGAGTTTCTGGAGCTTCTTGCCGTCCAGCGTGACCAGCTTGGCGCGGAAGGGATCGGAACCGGCCGTGATGTCGGCATCGACGGTCCAGTATTCCTCCGCCTTGAACTTCTCGATCTCCAGCTCGCGATCGCAGATCAGGCGCAGCGCCACCGACTGGACCCGTCCGGCGGAACGCGAACCGGGGAGTTTGCGCCAGAGAACAGGCGAGAGCGTGAATCCGACGAGATAGTCCAGCGCGCGGCGCGCCAGATAGGCGTTCACCAGTTCCATGTCGACGGCACGCGGATGCCGCATGGCTTCCTGGACGGCCTGTTTGGTGATCGCGTTGAAGGCGACGCGTTCGATCGTCACATCTTTGAGGACCCGGCGTTTGGCCAGCGCTTCCAGCAAATGCCAGGAAATGGCTTCGCCCTCGCGATCCGGGTCAGTAGCAAGGATGAGCCTGTCCGACTCCTTCACGGCATCGGCGATGGCCTTGACGCGCTTGGTGGACTTGGCGTCCACCTCCCAGGCCATGGAGAAATCCTCATCCGGTTTTACCGAGCCGTCTTTCGGCGGCAGGTCGCGGACATGGCCGAAACTGGCCAGAACCGTGTAGTCGGATCCCAGGTACTTGTTGATGGTTTTGGCTTTCGCCGGGGATTCTACGACGACAACATTCATCGGGTTTCGCATCCAGACATGAGGCAGGGGCCGCCAGGCTGCGGCCAAGGCGCGCGAAAGTGTTCGAGGGGGAAGGTTGTGTCAACCGACCGGAAGATTCCAGTGCAACGCGCAGGAAAGCCCGTGAATTGCCGCGGATGCGGCAGCGATCAGCGTCCAGGTGCGACCGTGAAGCAGGGTTGCTGACGCGAATTCAGCTCCCGGCAGGCCTCGCGGGCCTCAGGTTCGGTCAGGGCTTCGAAACGGGCGCGCCATAGCTGCCCGCCATTGATGTCGACCGAGCGGGCCGCCGGTTCGGCGGCGCGAAGACCACCATGCAGCCCGAGTACGCGCTCGAGACGATCGCGCGCATCGTCGGCCGTATTGTAGGCACCGACCTGGACGGCCCAGTCGCCGCGGATCAGTGACGGTTCGACCGAGGCAGTGCGGAGTTCGCCGTTCAGTGCGCCTTCGTCCGCGAGAACGACACGAACCGGCGGCGTGGGCTCCGCGTCGCCCATCTCGGTCGGAGCCGCCAGATTGAGCGCGGCAACGTCGCGCGCGATCAGGTCCTGCTGGCGAACCGGGCTGATACGAGGCGTTTCCAGCGAAGCGAAGAGGCGCGTGTCCTCACGCTGCTCAAGCGTGCCGAAGGCGGCCTCGAGCAATTCCTCGGCATGGGCGTCGCGCGCCGCAGCGCTGGGACCGCCCATGACCACGGCGATTAGGCGATTGTCACCCCGCTCGGCCGACACGACGACATTGAATCCCGAAGCACGGATATAACCGGTCTTCAACCCGTCCACGCCGCGCACGCGGCCCACGAGCGAATTGTGGTTGCGATAGGTTCGGCCGTTATAGGTGAAACGCTCTTCCTCGAAATAGTGGTAGAATTGCGGGAAGTCGCGGTGGAGTGCGATGGCGAGCCGTGCCATGTCCCGCGCCGTTGTCGTCTGGCGCGAATTGGGCAGTCCGGACGCATTCCGGAACATCGTATTGGTCAGGCCGATCTCGGCAGCACGTTCGGTCATCATCTCGGCGAAGCGGGACTCGCCGCCGCCGAGGCGCTCGCCGACAGCGACCGCAATATCATTCGCGCTTTTGATAACGAGGGCCCTGATGGCGGTCTCGACCGAGATCGTGTTGCCGGCGCCGACTCCAAGCCGCGAGGGCGTCGCATTGGCGGCGTGGGCGGAGACGCGGATACGGTCCTGCAGGCCGATTTCCTCGCGCTCGAGGGCGTCGAACAGCATGTAGAGCGTCATCATTTTCGTCAGCGACGCAGGATAGCGCTCGGCCTCCGATCGACGCGAGTGCAGCACGACACCCGTGTTCTGCTCCACCACGAAGGCGGCGTAGCGAGACGATTGCGCCTGCGAACTCCCTGCAAAAACAAGGACTCCCAGGGCGAAGGCGGCGGTCGCGAGAATGCGGTGTAAACCATGCATGGCGAACAGCCTGCCTGCCGGCCGTTTCCAGCTGGTTAAGCCTGCCGAGACAGTCATACGAAATAATTGTGCGCTGCACAAAATACCGCTTGACCAGAGCGGTTGTGGTGGTAGGTTTGCTGCGACTGCGAAGTGCAGTTGCAACAATTGCTGGATTGATGAGCGACGTCAAAACACCCCCCACCCAAACGCCTGCGACCGCTGCTCAAGCGGACGCCACGGCAGCCGATAAGGCGCCGAAGACGGCGGAAGCGGTGAAGACGCCCGTCAAGACACGCGCAGCCCAGGCGTCAGCCCGCAAGGTCACGCCGAATACGGCTGGCGGCAAGAAGGCGGGTACGAAATCCGCGGCGCCGAAGGCGGCCGCGCGTAAAACCAAGTCTGCCAAGCCGGCCAAGAAGGCTGCAGCGAGCCCCAAGGTGAATACTATGAATGATACGATCGAAAGCATGACAGCCGCGAGCAATGAAGCGCTCAAGGAAGGTTTCGAGAAGACCCTGAAGTCCGTCACGGAAGCGACCAATTTCCAGAAAGAAACGGTCGATGCGCTGATCGAGTCCTCGACGATTGCCGGCAAGGGCATCGAAACGATCAACTCCAATGCCGCCGCCTACGCCAAGTCGGTGATGGAAGAGGGCGTGACCACATCCAAGAAGCTGGCCACAGCGAAGTCGGTCCAGGACCTCTTCGAGATCCAGTCCGATTACACGAAGACGGCGATGGACACCTATCTGGCCGAGCTGAACAAGTCGTCGGACCTTATCTCCGAACTCTTCAAGGAGTCGCTCAAGCCGCTTAATGCGCGCGTCTCGGCAGCCGTCGACCTGGCCCAGGCCCAGCGCTGACGGAATTACAAGTTTTCCTCCCCGACTGGGCCCGGTGTCGATCACCGGGCCCTTTTTTTGTCCGTTTTCCCCGCGCGGTCAGCGGGAGGCAGTGACCGGGTACTGGTCCGCCATCGGATGTCCTGGCCATTCCAGACGAACCCAGTTGCGGTGCACGTCGATCTGCATGCGCATATCCCGCGTTTCGTCGATCAGATAGACCGACCACTGGTCGCGATGGGTTTCCCGGAAGGCGTAGGTCGCCTGGCCCTGCGCGTTGTATTCGCGCCACTGGCCCGGGCTGACCATCCGGAAGGAGCCGCCATTATGGCCGACTTCGGTCACCAGTCGGCCGTTCACGCGCTCGTCCGCTTCGGTGATGCGGTATTGGTCCGCCATTGGATGGCCCGGCCATTCCAGCCGAATCCAGTCGCGATGCATATCGATCTGCATGCTCATCTCACGGCTGTCGTCACGGAAATAGATGGACCAGTCGTCGCGCCCGGTCACCCGCCATCGGAAGCGCGGCTCATTGCTGCCGTCGCCGAACTCCAGCCAGTCGCCGGACCAGGTCCGCTCGAAGGTACCGCCGTCGAAGCGCACGAAATTGGTGGTGTAGCCGTTCGGTTCGGCATGGGCCGTCGAGAACAGTCCGATCGTCAGAATGACGAGCGCGCCGAGTATGTGTGCCGGTTTCATGCTTGTTCCCCCTCTGCGCCAGGGTGCACCGGGCACCTGATGCGAGACCGTTCTGTGTCGTCTCCCGGGAGACCGCATCAGCGAAGCATTTTTCGAGCGCGGCAACCAGCATAAAGCAACCAGGCGTGGCGCACGCGGAGGTCCAGCTGTTCGGTGTGAGGACGATGAGGAGGTCGGTCGGCTGAAAGCGGCGGCTGTCCCGACGCTTGCGCATCGGGACAATCCACCATTGGTTCCGGGCATTATTCCGGACTGCCGCGATCCGATCTCGTGCGTCGGTGGCGTTTCGCCTTCAACGCGGCAGGCTTTTCTCCCCGACCGGGCCGGTTACGAGCCGGTGGTTTCCGCCACAGGGGCGGGATAATCTTCATATGCGTTCCACGGGGAAACGGGAAGAATGAATCGTCCTCCCGTGCTATATTTCGCCTCGAAGCCGTTAGCAGGACAGGTCTTTCCGGTGCCGATATGGTTACCTATCTGGGTTAACGGGGACGGCGTTTGGTATTTGGGCATGATTAAAAAATGACCGAGAAGAAACATCAGGATACGGGCATTGAAGAGGAAACTGGGCTGGCAACAAAGACCCGTCCGGCAACCAAGAAACCTTCGCTTTACCGTGTCCTGTTACTAAATGACGACTACACGCCCATGGAGTTTGTGGTCGAAATCCTTGTCGGGATTTTTCGCAAGTCTCCCGAAGATGCCGCGAGAATCATGCTGCATGTTCATCAGAACGGTGTCGGTATGTGTGGCGTGTACACGTTCGAGGTTGCCGAGACGAAGGTAGCCCAAGTGATGGACACGGCACGGCGGGCGCAGCACCCGTTGCAGTGCACAATGGAAAAGGAATAGACGGTGCCCTCTTTCTCATCTGACCTGGAAGACTCCCTGCACCGCGCTCTGGGCTACGCCAATGAGCGTGGGCATGAATTTGCCACTCTGGAGCACCTTCTTCTCGCCCTTGTGGACGACCAGGACGCAAGTGCCGTGATGAAGGCGTGCGACGTCGATCTCGACGAGCTGCGCGCCACCCTTATCGAGTATGTGGACAGCGAGCTGTCCGAACTGGTGGTGGACGACGACGAGGACGCGAAGCCGACCGCCGGCTTCCAGCGCGTGATCCAGCGTGCCGTAATCCACGTCCAGAATGCGGGCCGCGAAGAGGTCACGGGTGCCAACGTACTGGTCGCCCTGTTCGCCGAGCGCGAAAGCCACGCCGCCTATTTCCTCGCCGAGCGCGACATGACGCGCTACGACGCGGTGAACTTCATTTCCCATGGCATCGGCCGCAAGCCGGGCGCCTCAGAGGAGCGTGCGGTTCGCGGTGTCACTGACGAGGCCGAGGAGCCGCAGAAGGATGGCGACGCGCTCACCGCCTATTGCGTAAATCTGAACGACAAGGCCCGGAAGGGCGGCGTCGACCCGCTGATCGGCCGTGAGGCCGAGGTCGAGCGCTGCATCCAGGTCCTGGTCCGCCGCCGCAAGAACAATCCGCTTCTGGTGGGCGATCCGGGCGTCGGCAAGACCGCGATCGCGGAAGGCATTGCACGCAAGATCGTCGAGGACGATGTCCCCGAGGTTCTGGCCGGTGCCACCATCTACTCGCTCGACATGGGCTCGCTGCTGGCCGGTACGCGCTATCGTGGCGATTTCGAAGAGCGTATCAAGCAGGTCGTCAAGGAACTCGAGGACAAGGAGAACGCAGTTCTCTTCATCGACGAGATCCACACGGTGATCGGTGCCGGTGCGACTTCGGGCGGCGCCATGGATGCGTCCAACCTGCTGAAGCCGGCCCTCCAGTCGGGCGGTCTGCGCTGCATGGGATCGACGACCTACAAGGAATACCGTCAGCACTTCGAGAAGGATCGGGCTCTGGCTCGCCGCTTCCAGAAGATCGACGTCTCCGAGCCGTCTGTGCCGGATGCGATCAAGATCCTGCAGGGGTTGAAATCCTACTTCGAGGACTTCCACGATGTCCGCTTCACCAATGACTCGCTGAAGTCCGCCGTCGAATTGTCGGCGCGCTATATGGGCGACCGCAAACTGCCGGACAAGGCGATCGACGTGATCGACGAGGCCGGAGCCCAGATGCGCCTGCAGCCCGTCTCCAAGCGCAAGAAGACGATCGGCGTGAAAGATGTCGAGGCGGTCGTGGCCACCATGGCTCGCATCCCGCCGAAGACGGTCACCAAGGACGACGAGCAGTCGCTGAAGAATCTGGACGCCGACCTGAAGCATGTCGTGTTCGGCCAGGACGAGGCGATCGCCCAGCTGGCCACCGCGATCAAGCTGTCGCGGGCTGGACTGCGCGAGCCGAACAAGCCGATCGGCTGTTACCTGTTCTCCGGCCCGACCGGTGTCGGCAAGACCGAGGTTACGCGTTCGCTCGCCGATATCATGGGCGTCGAGCTGCTTCGCTTCGACATGTCCGAATACATGGAGCGTCACGCCGTATCCCGGCTGATCGGCGCGCCTCCGGGCTATGTCGGTTACGACCAGGGCGGCCTGCTCACCGATGCCGTCGACCAGCATCCGCATTCCGTGCTCCTGCTTGACGAGATCGAGAAGGCGCACCCGGACCTGTTCAACATCCTCCTGCAGGTGATGGACAACGGCACGCTGACTGACTCTAACGGCAAGAAGGTGGACTTCCGCAATGTCATCCTCGTGATGACCACGAATGCGGGAGCCGCCGACGCACAGAAGGAAGCGATCGGTTTCGGTCGCGGCAAGAAGACGGACGAGGCCGACAAGGCCGTGGAACGCCTGTTCACGCCGGAATTCCGCAACCGTCTCGATGCCATCATTCCGTTCGCGCCGCTCTCCGCCGAGTCGATCAGCCGCGTGGTCGAGAAATTCGTCCTGCAGCTGGAAGCCCAGCTCATCGATCGCGGCGTGACCTTCGAGCTGACGCCGGATGCGACGGCCTGGCTGGCCGAGCGCGGCTATGACAGCAAGTTCGGCGCTCGCCCGCTCGCCCGGGTCATCCAGGAGCACATCAAGAAGCCCCTGGCCGACCAGATCCTGTTCGGCGAGCTCAAGAAGGGCGGGCTGGTCAAGGTCGATGTCGATGAGGCCGATCCGGAACGGCTCGACTTCCATGTCACTCCGGGCGACCGGCTCCTGCCGCGCAATGCCAAGGGCAAGAAAAAAGGCAAGAAGGAAGAGGTCTGATCCTCTTCGTCTTCGAGCAAACGGAAACGGCGCCCCGCGGGGCGCCGTTTTTTGTTTGGGGTATTCGCTAGCCGGTGCGAAGGCTGGGTCAGGCGGTGCGGACAGCCGGGGCGGATGGGGCCGAAGCTAGAGCCTGCCGGCGATACTCGCGCGGCGTGGTGCCCGTCTCGGCCTTGAAGGCCCGGTTGAACGGGCCGAGCGAGGCAAAGCCGCTGTCCAGAGCGATAGTGAGAACCGGCTCGCGCGCATGCGCCGGATCGGCCAGTTTCCGCTGCGCTGCCTGGACCCGGTAGGCGTTGACGAAACGATTGAAATTGCTTTCGCCCAGCCCGGCCGTGATGGCCCGGGATACCCGGTAATCCGGCGTGTGAAGCCGCCGGGCGAGATTGCCCACTTTCAGCCCCGGGTCGAGATAGGGTTCTTCGGAGTCCATCAGGGCACGGATGCGCCGCGCCAACTGGCGTGTCTCCTCGTCGACCTCAACTGGTCGGGATCGCATATCGTCTGGCAGCTTGAGCGGGTGAAGTTCGCGATAGCGAACCGCGACGGAGGTGACGGTGAGGATGGACAGGGCGCAGGCCGCCTGGATACCGGCCATGAGTTCGGGCGACAGGTTTGCCTCGCCATGGTCCAGCAGCATCACGCAGGTCGAGACGCACAAGCCGAACGTCGCCAGATACAGGCCTCGCATCCGCTTCTCGTTGATGCTCAGCCCTGGGGTCCAGCCGCGTATGCCCTCCCAGAAGGAAAGAACCAGAACGGTCGAGCTGAGCAGGGTCACCAGGCCGCCGAGCGCTTGGTCGAGCCCGGCATAGCCGGCTGCTCCCATCCAGGTGTCGACGCCCGTCGATTCCAGCCCCTGGCGCAGGGCCGTAGGCGCGAAAATTCCGCCGACCAGTGCGATCTGGGGCAATCCGATCGACGCACCGGGCCGGAAAAGGGCGCGGGCGACCAGCCAGAACATGCCGCAGGTACAACAGCTAGCTATGACCAGCCATGGCTGGAAGACGCCCAGGCTGTCGCCGCTGATCTCGCGAACCATGAGCGTAGCCAGTCCGCCGCAGAACACGGCCCAGGTGAGATGAAGTGCCGATCTGCGCCGCATCAGGGTGATACGCAGGATCCAGATTAGCGCCACGCCGATGACGGCAAGCTTGGTGATCAGTGCGATGTCCGACATGGCATCCCGCGCTCCTCAGCTGTCTCCAGTTACACAAATACCGGTCGATTTCCAAATCGGCAGGACGACCGAGGGCGTGCTGCGGCAGGGGAATGTATCCGCTGGTGTCCCGCATGGGTTGGGGCGCCATTCAGACAGTGAAGAAGGATATATCGATGAGTGATGTTGCCGCCCCCGGCGCATTTTCGCCCGCAGCCGGCACTGGCCGGTCCCGCCTGCCGCATACGTTGCTTGGCGGTTCTGCCAAACTCTGGTTTCTCGCCGTCGTGGCGGGGCAGTGGCTGTTCGTTTACTACATCCTCCTGGCCTACGTGCCCCCGACTGCATCAGGGGACTGGGCGTCCTGGGATCGCGTCGGTCTGATCGAGGGGTATACGGAGGGCGATCTTCTGGGAAACCTCGGCTTCATCAGCCACGTACTGATGGCTGCAATCATGACCGTCGGCGGGACGATGCAGCTCACGCCCCCGCTTCGCAAACGTTTCCCTCTGGTGCACCGGATGACCGGACGGACCTACATGCTGGTCGCTGCCTTCCTGGCGATCGGCGGTATCTCTCTTGTCTGGATCCGTGGTTCGCGCATCAACGACATCGGCTCTCTCGGCGTCACCATCGACGGGATACTGATCCTCGTCGCGATCAGTTTTGCCCTGCGGCATGCCATTGCGCGACGGATCGACCAGCACCGTCGATGGGCCATGCGGCTGTTCATTTTCGCCAGCGGCGTGTGGTTTACCCGGATCGGCTATATGGGCTGGGCGATATTGACCCAGGGAGCTGGTATGAGCCGCGACATGAGCGGCCCCTTTGACCTGTTCATTTCCTTCGGAAGCTGGGCGGTTCCATGGGTGTTGCTGGAGCTCTACCTGAAAGCGCGCGACAGCAAGAACACCGCATTCAAGCTGACGATGGCGGGCATGGTGACGGCGGGTGCCGCATTCACTGCTCTGGGAGCATTCGGCGCCTGGATGATGATGTGGAGCCCCCACGTCTGATCTTGCCCTCGACGGCGAACGCGCGAGAGGCGCCGTTCTTTGGACACCGTCTCTGCACCGGGCGGGCTGCCGCCCGGTGCCGGGCGCGCTAGGGTGGGGCATGTCCGATTCCGCGCCCGACCAGATACTCCAGTCCATCTTCGGTTACCCGGAATTCCGCCCCGGCCAGCGTGATATCGTCGATCACATCCTGGAAGGAACCCCGACCCTGTGCGTCATGCCGACAGGGGCTGGCAAGTCGCTGTGCTATCAGGTGCCGGCGCTCGTGCTGGACGGTTTGAGCGTCGTCGTGTCGCCGCTGACCGCATTGATGGACGATCAGGTGGCGGCGCTCAAGGCGAACGGCGTCGCGGCAGTCGCGATCCACTCGGGCCGGGACCGGGAGGCCAATATCGCGGACTGGCGCGCGGTTCAGGCCGGTGAAATCAAGCTCCTATACATGTCGCCCGAACGACTCATGACGGGCCGCATGCTGGCGGCGCTCGATGCGGTTGCGCCCGCGATGTTCGTGGTGGACGAGGCGCACTGTATTTCCAAATGGGGCGCCAGCTTTCGCCCTGAATACGAGGACCTCTCCTTCCTGAAGGAGCGTTTCCCGAAAGCGCGTCTTGCGGCCTTCACGGCGACGGCGGACGCGGCGACGCGTAGCGATATCGCAGCCAAGCTTTTTGGAGAGGGGCGCGGCGAAATCGTGGTGCACGGATTCGACCGCCCCAATCTTTCCCTGGCCGTCTCGCCCAAACAGAAATGGAAGCCGCAGCTCCTCGATTTCCTCGATACGCGGCGCGATCGGTCCGGCATCGTCTATTGCCTTTCGCGCAAATCGACGGAGGAGGTCTCGGCCCTTCTCAATGCCGAAGGGTACAGGGCCTTGCCTTATCATGCGGGCCTGCCCGCCGAGCAGCGACGGGAGAACCAGGAGGTCTTCATGGCCGAGGAGGGCGTGGTCATGGTCGCCACGATCGCCTTCGGCATGGGTATCGACAAGCCGGATATCCGTTATGTTTTCCATCTCAGCCTGCCCGGCTCGATGGAAGCCTATTACCAGGAGATCGGGCGAGCGGGCCGCGACGGCCGGCCCGCCGAGGCGATGATGCTCTACGGGCTGTCTGACGCACGGATGCGGCGGCAATTCGTCGACCAGGACGGCGGCGCGGAGGATCACAAGCGGCGCGAGCACAAACGCCTCGACAGTCTGCTGGCTTATTGCGAAGCGACCCAGTGCCGCCGGCTGGCCTTGCTGGCCTATTTCGGCGAGAGCGATGGGGCGCCCTGCGGCAATTGCGACATCTGTATCGATCCGCCGGTTCTGATCGACGGAACGCGGGTCGCGCAAATCCTGTTTTCGGCGATCGCGCGGACCGGCCAGGTTTTCGGCGGAGCGCACATCATTGATGTGATCCGCGGTGCGGATACCGAGAAAATCCGCGAGCGGGGACATGATCAATTGCCGACCTTCGGCGTGGGTGCCGACAAGCCCAAAACCTTCTGGCAGAGTCTGATACGGCAATGCGTCGCCGGCGGGCATGTCGAGATCGATGTCGCCGGCTATGGCGGATTGCGCCTGACCGCGAGCGGCGAACGTATCCTGAAGGGCGGGGAGAGCCTGGAAATACGTGAGATCGACACACGTTCCGCCCGCGCAGCCAAACGCGAGCGACGTGTCATCGAGGCCGCGGCAGCCGATGCCGACCCAGAATTGCTGTCCGCCTTGAAGGCATTGCGTCGGGACCTTGCGGCCGAGCGCGGGGTGCCGGCCTATATCGTCTTCTCCGACGCGACCTTGCTCGACATGTGCCATCTGCGCCCGCAGAGCCTGGATGACATGGCGAATGTCAATGGAGTCGGGCCGAAAAAGCTACGCGAGTACGGCGATCCCTTCCTCGAAGTCCTGCGGAATTGAGATCAGGACCTGTCCGTCAGTGCGATGTCTTGGCTTTTTGCTTTCGCGATACGTCATTATGAGGATATCGCGAAGAATCGTAGTTTTATTGAACCTGTCCCTGGAGGCTGTTAGCGGGAGTAATGCACGGCGTGAAGACGAGCTCGAAAGTCCTGTACTATTCGGCGGTCATTCTGGTGCTCGTCCAGGTCGCCTATAGCTTGGGTTGGGCGTGGCATGACGTGTCCGCCCGTCTGGGGCTCTGGTCGAATCCCGACCTTGCCGACGCCTTCATCCGGTCGCTGACGCTTGTGCAGGAAGTCCTGTTCTTCTCGCATGTTGGGATGAATATCGTCACGCTCGGGCTCGTTACGATGCGTCGCTGGTGGGCCTTGCCGGCCTTCATCCTGTCCTTCGCGCTCGATCGGTTCGAATGGGTCATCATGAGCGGAAACGACATTTTTCAGATCCTGGTCGATACCGATCTGTGGGCGCTCTTTTCCTTTACCCTCCAAGGGCTGATCATCACCGTTTTGATGGTGATGGTGTTTAGCGGTGAATTGCAGGGCAGCCCTTGGCGGGACGTGAAAAACGAACGCTGACCTCGACGCCTAGAGCGCAGCCTTGATCTTGCCGGCGAGCACTTTCAGCTCCTCCACATCGGCCTGCCTGCCGGCATGTTCGCCCAACGGACGGCCCTCATAGCGCGGGATGATGTGAAAGTGGACGTGGAAGACGGTTTGCCCGGCCGGAGCGCCATTGAACTGGGTGAGCACTATCCCGTCGGGATCGAGGGCGGTCTTCACGGCATTGGCGATCCGCTGCACTCGCACGATAGCCTCTTTCAGCCCGTCCTCGGACATGTCCAGCGCGTTCCGGACGGGCTCCTTGGGAACAACGAGCGTATGCCCCGGCGATTGCGGGAAGAGGTCCATGAAACAGAAGACATGATCGTCCTCATGGACTTTCACGCAGGGCATCTCGCCGGCGATGATCTTGGCGAAAATATTCTCCGGATCGTAGCTGCCTTCGAGGCTCATGGCGTGTCTCCCGCGGGCTCTGGTACAATGATCTTCAGGCCGGCAACGCCGACCCGCTATTGGTAACGACTGGCAAACAGGTTCGCCAACCACTCATTCATCCTGCTTCCGGATCGTACCCGAGTTCATCGGCAGTGAAGGGAACCGGGGCGGGGGGGGTGAACGTCAGCTTGCATGCCCCGCAGCGCCGTTTGCGCCGGAAGAAAGGGAAGAAGACATTGTACAGGACGTAGAACCCGAGCATCAGCCAGACACGTCGCTCCCTGCGGGTCTGGCCGCCGCACTTGGGGCACGGATAGCACGGCTCGACCTCGCGGGCTCGCATGTCGTTGATTAGCTTCTGGGCTTCATCCCGGCAGGCATGCGGAATCAGGATTCGCGGACGCGACGACCCGAATTCGAGGTTCGGAAAGGCATGGTGCAGATGGAAATCCGCCAGTATCGCGGGGATGCCGGCGGCGCGCAGTGCGGATACGGTGACCATGGCATGCCGGGTCCAGGGCTGCGACGAGCCGGAGGTAGCGGAAGAAGTATTCGTCACGAGCGGCCCAACGTCGCAAAGTTACATTATTCCTGATGCTTAAACGGCGTCTCTTCGTCCTGCAAGGCGATCTCCTGTTCGACCGCGGCGCGTTCCCGGTCGAGATAGTCGGCGATGGCGCTGCGGAAGCCGGGATCGGCGATCCAGTGCGCGGAATAGACCGGGGAGGGGCGATAGCCGCGCGCCAGCTTGTGCTCGCCCTGGGCGCCTGCCTCCACGCGCGATAGTCCGCGCTCGATCGCGATCTCGATGGCCTGGTGGTAGCAGAGTTCGAAATGCAGACAGGGATGGTCGTCGAGCCGTCCCCAATAGCGTCCGTAGAGCGCCTCCGAGCCAACGAGATTGAGCGCGCTGGCGATATAGCGCCCCTCCTTCTTCGCCATGACGAGTACGACCCGGTCAGCCATGCGCTGGTGCAGGAGGTCGAAGAAGGCGCGATTGAGATAGGGGAAGCCCCATTTGCGCGATCCGGTGTCCTGATAGCACTCGAAGAAGACGTCCCAATGCAAGGGCTGGAGGTCGGGACCGCTCAGGCGTTCGATCTCGATCCCGTCCCGGGCCGCACGCCGTTCCTTGCGGAGGGCCTTGCGCTTCCGTGAGGACAGGTCGTCGAGGAAGGCGTCATAGCTGGCGTAGTCGCGATTGTGCCAGATGTATTGCCGGTCCATGCGCTGCAGCAGGCCCTGACCGGCAAAGACGTCCCTTTCAGCGCGTGTGGGGAAGTTCACATGCCAGCCCGAGACGCCCCACTGCTGTGCGATCTGAATGGCGCCGGTCGCCAGCGCGCGCCGGATAGCCGGGTCGGGTGAGAGCAGGCGCCGACCCGTCACCGGCGAGAAAGGAATCGCGGTGAGCAGTTTCGGAAAGTATTGCCCGCCCGCGCGCTCCCAGGCGTCCGCCCAGGCGTGGTCGAAAACGTATTCGCCCATGGAATGCAGCTTGATGTAGAGGGGCAGGGCGCCCCGGATCATGGCTGTCGCGTCTTCCACCACCAGATGCCGCGGCAACCAGCCCGTATCCTCGCCCACACAGCCTGATGCTTCCAGGGCCTCGAGGAAATCCCAGCTGAGAAAGGGGTCGCAGGCGGCGCCGGGCGGATTGGCCACGGCGTCCCAGCCATCTCGGCTGATATCAGAGAGCTGTTCGACAGCCCGCAGAGACAGTGTGCCGGGCTCGTTTCCGTCATCGGCGGCTGGTGGCATGACGGCGGTCAGTTGCGTCGCTGCTGGCGGCGTTCGCGACGTTCCCGTCGCAGATCCTCGGCGGTCGGCTGCGACACGGACTCGATCTCGGTCGCACGGATCCAGGCCGGGCTGCCGGGCTCAAGTTCGTCGCGGGCACGAGAGGCGAATTGCAGCGCCCGGGCGCGATTGCCCGACGCGAAAGCGTGCTCGGCGGTCGCCAACTCGGCCAGCGCCGTATTGCCGTTGCGTTGATGGACGATGGCCATCTCGTACCAGCCGAAGCCGTTATGCGGTTCGATATCGAGGGCGATCCGCAAATGCTCCTCGGCCTCTTCGAGATAGTCGGGGTTTTCGGTCGCGATCAGGGCGCTGGCGAGATTGATGCGAAGTAGCGGCGCTGTGGGTTCCAGCTCGACCGAGCGACGGTGCGGCGCGATGGCGTCCTCGGCATGCCCGCTCTCGAACAGCATCTGGCCGTGCAGCTCGTGGAAATAGGGATTGTCCGGTTCCTCGCCGATCAGGCCGAGGATTTCCTCTTCGGCGCGTTCCAGGCGCGCATCATGATAATAGGCCACGGCCCGGGCATAGCGCGCCGCGATCGAGGTGTCGCTCTCCGGATATTGGTAGAAGACGTATTCCGGTTCCGCGAGGAAGCCGTAAATCTTGGCCTGGACGCGCTGCAGACGTTCCATTTCTTCCGGCGTCGAGGTGACATCGGCATGGGGCGAGGTTGCAGCCGCCTCGCGCAGATAGCTGATCCGCTCGGAGGAGAGCGGGTGGGAGCGGAAATAGGGGAAACGCCGCGCCTGCGACATGACTTCCTGGTAGCGGAAGCGCTCGAAGAACTCGACCAGCCCGTCCGCCGGTTCGCCAGCCGTTTCGAGAAACTGGAGCGCGGCCTGGTCGGCCGAAGCCTCCTGGGCGCGCGAATAGGTGAGGAAGGAAAGGGCACCGAATTGCTGGCTCGAGGCCATCAGCGCACCGGCCGCACCGCCTTCGCCTGCAAGCGCCGCCAGCACGCCGAGACCGAGGCTGATGAACATGGGGGCCTGGGCGGCGGATACGCCGTCGCCGACGCGCGCGAGGTGAGCGCCCGAGATATGGCCGGTCTCGTGGGCGATTACGCCCTCGAGCTGGTTCGGGTTCTCAGCTTCGACGATGATCCCGGTATGCAGGAAGATGTTTTGCCCGCCGGTAACGAAGGCGTTCAGGCTGGGATCGGCAACGATGTAGATATCGACATCGGCCGGTTCGAGGCCGGCAGCCTCGATGAGGGGATCGGAATAATCGCGCAGCAAATGCTCGATTTCCGTATCCCGGATCAGTGACTGGCCCCAACCGGGAGCCTGGGTTGCCACCACGAGGCTGACGGCCGCGGCGACGGATTTCAGGACAGACATCCTGCCTCCACTACTCAACCCCCGCAGTCCCATGATAGCAGCGCGATCCCGTGACGCCACCGTCAAAGCGAAGCGGGCCGCCGTTCGCCACGGCGGCCCGTTCCGTTTAGTCAGTTGCCGAAGAGGCTGCGGTTCCACCAGCCCTTGCGTTTCGGCTTGCCGTCATCCTCGACCGGCTTCTTCTCGGCCCCGGCCTTGCCCGAATCCGTTTCGGCAGCGACCGGTTCCGGCTCACTCGGCTTGGCGGGTTTACGGGCGCGGGACTTCGGCTTCGCCTTGGGCTTTTCAGCCTTGGCGTCATCCTTGGAGTCTGCCTCCGCCGCCGGTTCGGTAGCGGGCTCGTCGGCCTTTTTGCGGCGCGTACGGCGTTTCGGCTTGGCTTCGGCTTCAGCCTCGTCGCCCGCCTTGGCCGTCTCCGGAGCCGGTTCGGCGAGAGCTGCGTCATCGGCCTTTTTGCGCGGACGGCGCGTGCGGCGCTTCGGCTTTTCTTCAGACTCGGCAGCTTCGGCAGCCGGTGCCTCGGCGCCGTCGGCAGCTTTTCCAGCCTCGTCCGATTCTGCGCCGGTCTCAGCGGCCGTTTCGGCTTCGATATCGGCCTTGCGGCGGCGCGGTGCACGCTTGCGCTTCGGCTTTTCTTCCTTGGCTTCCGTAGCGGCAGCATCCTCGGTCGGTGCGGTTTCAGGCGTTTCGGATGTGGTATCGTCGCCCTCTGCGGAATCCTCGGCCGGCGTTTCGGCCGGAGCCTCGCTACGGCGGCGACCACGGCCACCCCGGCGGCCGCGCCGCCGGCGTCGGCGCGGAGCCTCATCGCCATCGTCAGACTGATTGTCGGCGCGATCGCCGTCCTCGTCTTCGTCGTCGTCCGAGCTGCCCTCGACCTTGACCACATCCATGGCGGACGCGCCGTCCTCGGAGGACGGCTTGCGGCGCCGGCGGCGACGGCGGCGACGGCCGCCGCCTTCACGGGCTTCCGTATCGGTGTCGTCGGTATCGTCTTCCGGCTCGTCCGTGTCGACATCGTCCACCGACTCGACGGTCAACGGAGCCATTTCGATCTGGAGCTCCTGACCCGGCTCACGGCTTTCGACGGCCTCGATGGAGAATTCCGGCGCCAGGATCGTATCGTCGGCCGCGACCGAGATATTCATCTCGAAGCGCTGTTCGATCATCAGCAGATGGTCGCGCTTCTCATTGAGCAGGTAGAGCGCGACAGAGGTCGGCACGGAAATGCGGATGCGCTTGGCGCGACCCCGCGTGCCTTCCTTTTCCAGCCCGCGCAGAGCGACGAGAGCGCTCGATTCGGTGGAGCGGAGATGACCGGAGCCCTTGCAGGTCGGACAGGTCGTCGTAGAGCCTTCGAGCAAGCTGGTGCGGCGGCGCTGACGGGAGATTTCCATCAGGCCGAACTGGGAGATGCGCCCGACCTGGAGGCGGGCTCGGTCGCGCTTGAGCACGTCCTTCATCTTCTTCTCGACCGCGCGGTTATTCTTGTTCTCATCCATGTCGATGAAGTCGATCACGATGAGACCGGCGAGGTCGCGCAGGCGCATCTGGCGGGCCGCTTCCGCGGCCGCTTCAAGATTGGTCTTCAGGGCCGTCGCCTCGATATTGCGCTCACGCGTGGAGCGGCCCGAATTGACGTCGATGGAGACCAGGGCCTCAGTCGGATTGATGACGAGATAGCCGCCGGACTTGAGCGGTGCCACCGGCGAGTAGATCGCCTCGAGCTGGCTCTCGACCTGGAAGCGCAGGAAGAGCGGAACTTTTTCCTTGTAGTGCTGGACCTTCTTGGCATGGCTGGGCATCAGCATGCGCATGAAGGCCTTGGCTTCCTTGTAGGCGTCTTCACCTTCGACGAGGACGCTGTCGATTTCCTTGTCGTAGAGGTCGCGGATGACCCGTTTCACCAGGTTCCCTTCCTCGTAAATCATTGCTGGAGCAACGGATTTTAGCGTCAGCTCGCGTATGTTTTCCCACAGCCGCAGCAGATAGTCGGCATCGCGCCGGATCTCCGTCTTGGTGCGCTTGGCACCGGCCGTGCGGATGATGAGGCCGACGCCCTTGGGCAGGTCGAGCTCGTTCACCACGCTCTTCAGGCGCTTGCGGTCGGCTGCGTTGGAAATCTTGCGGGAAATGCCGCCGCCTCGCGGCGTGTTCGGCATCAGCACGCAATAGCGGCCGGCCAGGGAGAGATAGGTGGTCAGGGCTGCGCCCTTGTTCCCGCGCTCTTCCTTGGCGACCTGAACCAGCAGGATCTGGCGGCGCTTGATGACTTCCTGGATCTTGTACTTGCGGAACATCTGACGGCGGCGGCGGGCAGCCTGCGCGTCGTCGATATCGTCCTCGTCGGAATCGTCGCCGATCGATTCGGGCGCTTCGCCGGCAGCATCCTCGTCATTGGCGTCATCACCGCCATCTGCCTCGGTGTCGTCCTGTCCGGACTCTGCGGCTGCCGTAGCGGTCTCGTCTTCCTTGTCGTCGCCTTCCGCGTCCTCCCGAACGGCGCTGGCTTCCTCTTCTGCCAGCGCGAGCCGGTCCTCATGAGGAATCTGGTAGTAGTCGGGATGGATTTCGTTGAACGCGAGAAAACCGTGACGGTTTCCGCCATATTCGACGAAGGCGGCCTGGAGCGACGGCTCTACGCGCGTGACCTTGGCGAGGTAAATGTTTCCGCGAATGGGGCGGCGTGCAGCCGCTTCGAAATCAAAATCCTCAACTTTGGAACCGTCGACGACGACGACGCGGGTCTCTTCCGGATGACCCGCATCGATCAACATTTTCTTGGACATTAAAAGTGTCTCCTGCGCGCGCCGGCAAGCGCGTCCGGCCCGGGGGGGCGTGACGGATAGCGTGCGGCGGCGGGGGTGCGACGGACGAGGGGATGCCCGCTGTCACGGCGCTGACCGATTCCCGAAAACAGGAGATCGTCAGGGGACTTGGCATCAGGCGCTCCTCGCGCATCAGCAGTTACCATATGCGCCCCGGGATCGCTTCAGGATGGCGGGACGCGGCGGTCGGGGCCCCGGACAAATTGAGTTTCCAGGGCGGTGATCAATGAGTTGGCAGGTGTCGATAACGACCCTGCCTGCCTGCCCCGGCAGCGACTTTCAGCGATCGCTGATTGCGCGGATATGCCAAGGCGTTGGCAACATGCAACATTCGGATGCGGAAGAAAAGGCTCTCGCGCGGTGAATTCGCGCTGTTGATTTCTCCGCTGCGCATCAACCAAACGTCAAGTTCCGGCGTTTATGGTTACCGAAAAGCCGTGGACAGAATCACGGCGTATGCGATGGTGTAGCGATGCGAATTCCAGCGTTGATATCGGTACTGGCGGCAATGATTGCAAGCTCTGGCGCGGCTCTGGCCGACCAGGAAGTGCGCGATGTGCGCTTCGGTGTCGACGGCGTGCGCACCCGGGTGGTGATCGAAACCACGGAGGCGGCCGAATTTCGTGCGTTTACCCTGGAAGGTCTCGCCGACCGTCTTGTCGTCGATCTGCCGGACTCAGACTGGCGGGTTTCCGGTCTTGAGAGTGGCGAGGGCGTCGGTCATGGCCTGATCGAGGATTTCCGCTTCTTCAACAATTCCGCGAGCAGCTCTCGTATGGTGTTCGAGCTTGAGCATCCCGGCGTGATCGTCAGCCAGTTCGCGCTCGACCCGGCACAGCCCGGCGGCAATCACCGGCTTGTCATCGATGTCGAGCGGGCCAGCGGAGCGGCGGCAACCGCTGCCGTGCCGAGCAGCACGCAACATACTTCGGTGAGTTCGCTCGATTCGCTGATCGCCGAGCGCGTGGAAGCTGTTTACGTGCCGCCGCAGCGCGAGCGCCGCGTCATCGTGATCGACGCCGGTCATGGTGGTCGCGATCCGGGCTCTATCGGTCGATCCGGCACGCATGAGGCCGATGTGACACTCGCCGCGGCTCGCGAATTGCGCCGCCAGCTGGAGGCGACCGGGCGCTACGAGGTCCTGCTGACGCGCGATAGCGACGTCTACCCGTCCTGGACCGAGCGGGTTCAGGTCATGGCCGATGTGCGCGCCGACCTGTTTCTCTCCCTGCATTCGGATTCCTCGCCCAACGGCAATGTCCGCGGCGCGGCTGTCTACACACTCAACGACCGGGCCGAGAACCGGGCGCGTCAGCGTGCTCGCGAGGATTCGAACCACACCGAGCGCGCCGACGTGAACAACATCCTCGTCGAGCTCGAGCTGCGTGAAAAGCGCAACCAGTCCTCGGCCTTCGCAGAGGTTCTGCTGGAGCATCTCGACGATGCCAGCCCACTCCTGTCTAACCCCCATCGACAGGCTAACCTCTTCGTGCTGCTCGATCCGCGCGTACCGGCCGTCCTGCTCGAGATGGGGTTCCTGACCAATCGCACGGACGAGGCCAATCTGACCTCAGCATCCTTCCGGCGGCGCCAGATGGCGACCGTCACCAGTGCGATCGACGATTATTTCGCCCGCCGCGGCGATGACGGCGAGATCATGGCCGGCACGGCGATTGCATCCCGGGCACGCTGACAGGCTTTCAACTCATGCCATGGGCGGTCATAATGCGGCCCAGTTGGCATGGTTCCAATCAGGGCAGTCCTGCAGAAGGTGCGGCCAGAGGGCGTAATGAAAATTCTGACTTTGCGTAACATGATGCGTGCCGTCCTGTGGGGTGGTGCGGCGGCCGCCGTGCTGGCTGTTGCGGGCTTCATTGCCGTAGCGGTCTATGTCGTGCGCGTGACCGACGATCTGCCGGACTACCAGCAGCTCGCGGAATACGAGCCGCCGATCATGAGTCGGGTCCATGCCGGCGACGGCCTGCTGATCGCAGAATATGCCCGAGAACACCGCGTCTTTGTTCCGATCGACAATATTCCCCAGAACGTCGTCCACGCCTTCATCTCGGCCGAGGACAAGAATTTCTACGAGCATGGCGGCCTCGATCTGCGCGGTATCATGCGCGCGGCGCTGTCCAATGTGGGTAATGTCATCAATGGCCGGCGTCTCGAGGGCGCCTCGACCATTACCCAGCAGGTCGCCAAGAATTTCCTGCTCTCTTCCGAGCAACGCATCGAGCGCAAGGTGCGCGAAATGGTGCTGTCGCGCCGTATCGAGCGGGCTTTCACCAAGGATGAGATTCTCGAACTCTATCTGAACGAGATTTATCTGGGTAATCGCGCCTATGGCGTCGCGGCGGCGGCGTTGAACTATTTCGGCAAGTCGCTCGACGAGCTGGACCTGCATGAGATTGCCTATCTCGCCGCCCTGCCGAAAGGGCCGGCGAACTATCACCCCGAGCGTCACCGGGAGGCTGCGATCGCCCGCCGGAACTGGGTGATCTCACGGATGGCCGAGAACGGCTACATCACCGAGGCCGCAGCCGACGAGGCAGCCGCGCAACCGCTGGAAATGGTCGACCGCCTGTCCGGCGCGACCTACACGGCAGCTGAATATTTCGTCGAGAACGTCCGCCGCGAAGTCTTCTCCATTTATGGCGAGGATGAGCTTTATGATGGCGGCCTTTCGATCCGCACCACGCTTGACACGTCCATGCAGCTGTCTGCGCGCCGCGCGCTTCGCGACGGGCTGGAAGCCTATGACCGTCGCCACGGTTATCGTCGCGGGGCACTCGGTTCGATCGAGTTGGGCGAGGGGTGGGAAGAGCGTCTCGCCGATGCCGATATTCCGCGCGATCTCGATGAGGGCTGGCTTCAAGCGGTCGTGCTCGAGACAACGGCCGATGCGGCTCGTATCGGGCTGCTGAACGGCGAGGAGGGACGGATCCCGCTTTCCGCGCTCGCCTGGGCCCGTGAACCCCTGGAGGACGGGCGGACCGGCGATGCGGTCGAGCGTCCTTCCGACGTGCTCATTGCCGGTGACGTGATTCTCGTCGAGGCGATCGAGGAAGAAGAGGATTACCAGGAGGGCGATTACGGCCTGCGGCAGGTGCCCGCAATCAATGGCGGCATTCTCGCCATGGACCCGCACACGGGCCGCGTGCTCGCCATGGTCGGCGGCTATTCTTTCCAGCACAGTCAGTTCAACCGGGCCACGCAGGCTCGCCGTCAGCCGGGCTCGTCCTTCAAGCCCTTCGTCTACGCTGCTGCCCTGGACAATGGTTATACGCCGGCCAGCCTGATCTTGGACGCGCCTTTCGTCGCCGCTGGCGGTGCGGACGAGCGCTTCTACATGCCCTCGAACTATTCCGAGCGCTATTACGGCATGTCGACCCTGCGCCTCGGGCTGGAGCTTTCCCGGAACGTCATGACGGTGCGCCTCGCTCAGGAGATGGGCATGCAGCCTATCGCCGAATACGGCGAACGCTTCGGCATTTATGACGAGATGGATCCGGTGCTCGCCATGGCGCTGGGTGCCGGCGAGACGACTCTCTACCGCCTGGTCTCGGCCTATGCGACACTGGTCAATGGTGGCCGCCGGGTCGAACCGACCATTATCGACCGCGTTCAGGACCGGTCGGGCGATACGATCTACGCGCACGAGGTTCTGCCCTGCGAGACCTGCGACGTCGAAGAGTGGCACGACGCGCTGCTCGAGCCGATCTTCCCGGAAACGCGTGAAGAGGTCGTCGATGCGGTGACAGCCTATCAGGTCGTGCACATGCTCGAGGGCGCAGTCCAGCGCGGGACCGGCACGGCGCTGCGTTCTCTCGGACGACCGCTGGGCGGCAAGACCGGCACGACAAATGATTTCCGAGATGCCTGGTTCGTCGGCTTCGGCCCTGACATCATCGTCGGTGTCTATGTCGGATTCGACACGCCGTATCAGCTCGGCGCCGGCGAAGCCGGTGGCCGCGTTGCCGCGCCGATCGCCCGCGACTTCCTGAGCAGCGCCCTAGAGAATTATCCGGTCGCCCCGTTCCGCGTCCCGCAGGGGGTGCGTCTCGTTCCGATCCATCACGATACCGGTGAGCCGGGCGTGCTGGGTCAGCCGCGTGTCATTCTGGAAGCCTTCCGGCCGGGAACGGAACCGTCGCGCCAGACCGAGGAAGAGGAGAGCGGTCTCAGCTTCGCGCGTGACTCGGTCAGCGATGACCCGCTGGCTTTCCTCCTCGATGACGGCGGGGAAGACGGCGAGGGCGATAACGGGGATGATGCCCAGGAAGACGATGAGGAACTCGGGGGTCTGTACTGACCGGCTTGTCTCGGCGCAGCCCTCCCTCTATCTCACGGACATCACGATTTGAATCAGCAGGGGTCACGCTCGCATGCGCGCAGACATCCAGACCTTGTCCGACGAAATCCAGCAGGCAGTTGGCTTGCTGAGGAGGCGTCTTTGACTGGGATACAGCCAGTAAACGCCTAGACGAACTCAACGCCCGCTCGGAAGATCCCGACTTCTGGAACGATCCCCAGAAGGCGCAATCCCTGATGCGCGAGCGCAACCGCCTGGAAGCCTCCATCAAGACCATCGAGACGGCCGAACAGGAATTGGCCGATACGCTCGAGCTCGTCGAACTTGCCGAGATGGAAGACGACGGCGCGATGGTCGAGGAAGGCCATTCCGCGCTCAGGAAACTCAGCGAGACCATGCGCAGGGCGGAGCTGGAAGCCTTGCTGTCCGGCGAGGCCGACAGCAATGACAGCTATATCGAAATTCATCCTGGTGCGGGTGGGACCGAAGCCCAGGACTGGGCCTCCATGCTGTCTCGCATGTACACGCGCTGGGCCAATGCCCACGGCTACAAGGTCGAGGTGATCGAGGAGCAGGCAGGGGAAGAGGCCGGTCTCAAATCGGTGACGCTTCTGGTCAAGGGCGATAATGCCTATGGCTGGCTCAAGACCGAAGCCGGCGTGCACAGGCTGGTCCGTATCTCGCCCTACGATTCGAGCGCGCGCCGCCATACCAGCTTCGCCAGCGTCTGGGTCTATCCGCTCGTTGATGACACGATCGATGTGGAGATCGAGGAGAAGGATGTCCGAGTGGATACCTATCGCGCGTCGGGGGCGGGCGGTCAGCACGTCAACAAGACCGACAGTGCGATTCGCCTGACTCACGAACCGACAGGCATCGTCGTGCAGTGCCAGAACGACCGGTCGCAGCACAAGAACCGTGCGACCGCCTGGAACATGCTGCGTGCGCGACTCTACGAGCTGGAACTCCAGAAGCGCGAGGAGGCGGCCCAGGCCGAGGCTGAGAGCAAGACCGAGATCGGCTGGGGTCACCAGATCCGGTCCTACGTCCTGCAGCCCTATCAGATGGTCAAGGACCTGCGGACGAATGTGGAGACGTCCAATACCTCCGGTGTGCTCGACGGTGATCTGGATGCCTTCATGGCCGCGGCCCTGGCCGCGCGCGTTGGTGGCGACGAGGCCGTTAGCGAAGACTGAGCTTCACGCGGTGCGTGACGTCAGAACGAAAAAGGCCGGCGACACATGCTGTCGCCGGCCTTTTCCTGTCGATCAACCCGGGATCAGAAGCTGCCGGACTTTGCTGCAACCGGCGGCTCGAGCGATCCGAGATCGTCGGATTTCGGCGCGGGCGGCTTGCTATCAGCCTTCGCTGCGCCCTTGTCAGCGGACGCCGGCACTTTCGGCGCGTCCTTGAGCGGGTCGGACGAATGACGGCAATGACCGTCGAAGAAGGCACCGCTTTCGACGGAAAGGCTGGCATGCACGATGTCGCCGTCAATGCGGGCGGTCGAGGCGAGCTGTACCTGGCGGGCGCGAACGCTGCCGTTCACCTTGCCGCGGACCACGACGGTTTCGGCAAAGACTTCACCATTGACCGACGCGTCTTCGCCGATGATGAGCGAGCCTGCGCGAACATCGCCTTCGACCGTGCCGTCGAGCTGAATTTCACCGTCGGAGACAATGCTGCCCGTGAGGACGAGGTCACCGGAGAGGATAGAGGGGGCTTTCGATTTCATGGCAGTCCTTTTCGGTGCGGAGCTTTGCTGCCCCCCGGCTTCGGGAAGCGAGACGTCTTTATTACCCTTGTTGAACATATTGGCCGGCTCTCAGTAAGCGTTCGGGATCAATGGCGGTCCCGTTATACCAGACTTCATAGTGCAAGTGTGTGGCGGTACTGCGGCCCGTCGAGCCCATCCCCCCGATACGCTGGCCACGCTCCACGGTATCACCACGCCTTACCGCGATTTCGTGGAGATGGCCGTAGCGGGTCACAAGGCCAAAGCCATGGTCGATCTCCACGCAGCGACCATACCCGCCTCGCCAACCGGCGTAAATGACGCGGCCCGGACCTGTCGCAAGGATAGGCGCACGGCGATAGGCCGCGAAGTCCATGCCGCGGTGCGGTGTGAGACGTCCGTTGAACGGGTCGAGGCGTGGTCCGAAATCACTCGTTTCGCGATAGGTGTCGCCGATCGGTACGCCGAGCGGGCCGTTCTGGGCGAACTCCTCCAGCTCTTCCACTTCCAGCATGCGTGTTGCGATCCGCGCAATGCGTGCGGAAAAGTCCTGGTCGACGTCGATATCGGTCGAGAACAGGCCGCCCTCGGAAATCGGAATGAAAGGACCACCGCGTTCTTCGCCCTCGCGGTTCTCGGCGATCACGGTCTCGATATCGAGACCGGTCAGCCGCAGCACGGCGCGTAGATTCTGGAGGCGGGCCTCCGTGGCGTCCTCCGCCTGCGCCAGGACAGCGTCCTGTTCGCCCATTAGGTAGGATATCTGGTCTTCCGGTGCGTCGGACAGCGCAGCAATATTGACGAGCGGATCCCGAGCCTCGCGCGGTGTCGGATCGGCAGGCGTGGCGGCCATCAGGACGCTGCCGTCATCCAGCGCCGGCGAGGGTTCCATTTCCTGGCCGGTCAGCTGTTCGGCGAATTCGACAAGCTGGCGCAGCGTCTCGTGCCGCATCTGAAACTCGTAGGCAGTCCGGTCGAACTCCTCCATGCGCGATTCCATGAAGGAGCGCGCCGTGGCTTCGCTGGCCCGCGCTTCGGCAACCATGCGGTTATAGTTCACGCGCTCGCGCTCGAGCTCGGCATCCTTGGCGGCAAGCGCACGGCCATGGAAGGCGACCGAGACGGTCGAGAAGCACAGCCAGCCGGCCAGTACTGTCGCGCTGAGCAGCGCGCTTATCTGTATTCCGGTCGAGATCGCGAAATAGCGGACCTGCCCATCGCTGCGATGGTAGATCTGCCTGTCAGGAAACCAGCGCTGAGCCGTGCCCCAAACCGCGTCTTTCACTCGTGTGAACATGCGTAATGCCGCTCAGATTCAACTTGCCCCTGATCCCCGGACGGCATGTGACACAAAAGTCCGGGAAAATTCAATACAAACCCATGCAAGAGATGCGCCGCATCATGCTAATGGGCGATAAAAATCAGCGGGCAAATCCGCACGATTTCGGGCCTCGATATTGAAGGGTGGTTTGAGATTGCCCTTAAAGTGCGTCTTTACAAGGGCTTGGAAGTAGTCTGCCGGATTGCGGCTTTCTTGCTCGCAGAGTGCGTGAAACCAGCGGCACCCCGCTGCGACGTGACCGACTTCTTCCGTATAGATTATTTCAAGTGCGGCAGCGCTTTCCCGGTCGCCGGCAGATATGAGCCTCTGGATCATGGCCGGGGTCACGTCGAGCCCGCGGGCCTCAAGGACCATGGGGGCCACCGCCAGACGGGCTGCGAGATCATGGGACGTTGCGCGTGCGGCATCCCACAGGCCGTCATGTGCTGGCAGATCTCCATAACCCGCATCCATTGCGGCGAGTCGGTCGCTGACGAGCACGAAGTGCCGGGCTTCGTCGTCGCCGACACCGATCCAGTCTCCGACGAATGACCGCCGGTCCTGATCGCCGAGGCGCGAATCATGGGCGAAGCGGAGCACCAGGTCGAAAGCCAGATCGATCGCATTGAACTCGATATGGGCGACGGCGTGCAGAAGCGCAATCCGCCCTGCCGGCGAGCTCAGCCGTCGACGCGGTACCTCGCGCGGCGGCACGAGTTCCGGGGCGTCCGGGCGGGCTGGTCGATCCGGCGCGGCGGGAATTGCGGTGGGCGTCAGCTCGGTTTCAGCCTCGCCATCCCGCCATGCCCGCGCGGCTTCGTGCGCCGCGGCGACCTTGTCGGCGGGAGCGGCGCTCTTCAGAACGCGTAGGGCGAGGTCCTGGATAGAAGGCATGGAATCAGGCCCGACCGGTCAGGTCAGTCCCTGGACGACGCCGAGAACCTTTTCGACATGGCCCTTGACCTTCACCTTTCGCCAGATTTCGGCGATGCGGCCTTCCGGATCGATTACGAAGGTCGATCGCTCGATGCCCATATATTCGCGACCATAGAGCTTTTTGAGCACCCAGGCGCCATAGGATTCGATCATCTTGCCGTCCTCGTCTGAGACGAGCGCCACGGAAAGGTCATGCTTGGTCTTGAATTTATCGTGCTTTTGCACGCTATCTTTGGAGACACCGATCACGACCGCATTGGCCGCTTCGAACTGCGCGGCGGCTGCGGTGAAGTCGAGCGCTTCGGTTGTGCAGCCGGGTGTATCGTCCTTGGGATAAAAATAGAGCACAACAGTTTTCCCGCGCAGCGCCTCGAGGTCGATCTCGCGGCCGCCATCGGCAGGAAGTTTGAAGGTCGGAGCAAGGTCACCGGTTTTGAGTTCGCTCATGTCATCCCCTATTCGTTCCGGAAGGCCCGGCGGGCCGATGAGCGTTAATGTGCGACTTCACACCGTCGCGTCCAGAGGGGCGACTGCGGGAGGTCGTCTCCGATGATCCGGAAATCCCTCAAATGGAGCGTGATCTACACGCTTGAGGCCATCGCTATCGTGCTGGCACTCGCGATCTTCGGCATGGGCGCTGTTCTGTGGCGGCTGTCGAGCGGTCCCGTCGAGCTCGATTTTCTGCGGGAAGACGCTCAGCAAATGCTAGCCGACGCATTTGAGGGCGATGTTGTCGCACTCGGGACACTGGAAGCCCGCTACGATCCGTCCCAGCAGGCGCTGATCATGAGGGCTCTCGATGTGACCGTCGCTGAAGCGTCGGGCGAGGTCGTGACGCGCGCGCCGCTGATCGAGGCCGGGCTCGCCGTGGATGCCCTCGTATTCGGGCGAATCGAGCCGGTCTCGCTCACTATCGAGGGGGGGTCCGTTTCGATTGTTCGGCGTGCGGACGGCGCTGTCGGAGTCGGGCTGGGGACGGTCGAAAGGGTGGCGGCAAGCGCCCGGGTTCCGGCGAGGGGCGGTGACGAAAGCGCCAGCCTGTTCGAGATTCTTGCCGACCCGGATGACCCGACCCGGCGCATCGGTCGCTTGCGGCGGATCGAAATCGAGCGGGCCGCCGTTCGTATCGTCGACGAGATTGCAGGCATCGCCTGGCTGGTCGATGATGCCGGCGTCAGCTTCGATCGCGACGATCGGCGCGTGCTGGCCGAAATCGAGGGACGCTTGGCCACGCCGTCCGGATATGCCGGCATCGGGTTAAGATTGCAGGCGGGCGCACAGCTGGATTCCTTGTTGCTGGAAGCGAGTCTCGACGATCTTTCACCGGCAGGCGTGTTGCCCGGCTCCGGGCCATTGTCGAATCTGCGCGGGCTGGATGCACCGGTTCAGGTCGACTTCGCCGTGGATGCGACCCGGGAGAGCGGCATCCGTTCCGCTTCCTTCATCCTCGAGATGGGCGAGGGGCGATATTTCTCGGATGGCGAGCCGACAGAGGTATACGGCGGGATTCTTGCGGCCGAATTCGACCCGGTCGAAGGCGTTCTGATCGTGCGCGAGGGAGAGATTGACACGGAACTCGCGGCCCTGAGCATTACCGGCCAGGTTTCCGAACTTGGAGCCTATGTCGGCGCGCTGCCGACGGAAGGCCAATTCGATATTTCCATGGGGCAGGGGTTTGTCGATCTCGGCGAGGTCTTCGAGCGCCCGCCGCGTTGGGAATCGCTTGAGGTCGCAGGCCGGTTTTCTGCGGCCGACTACCGGATTGATATCGAGCGGATGGAACTCGCCATCGATACGATCGCGGCAAACATGTCCGGCGCAGCCTGGCTCTCCCAGGCCGAAAGCGGTAGCTGGCTACCCAATCTGCAGCTGTCTGGCCCGATCGCCGGCGATATCGAGCCGGAAACCGTGCTGGCTTACTGGCCTGTCGAACTCGCCGATGGCGCCCGCGAATGGGTCGTGGACGGCATTCTCGACGGGCGTTTCTACGGTGCCAACTTCGAGATCGATCTCGACGCCGACTCGATTGAAGCCGGCAGCCTTGCCAATGATCGCATGACACTCGGCTTCGAATTCGAAGATGCGGATGTGCGCTATATCTCGACCATGTCGCATCTCACGCGGGCCAGCGGACATGCGGTATTGCGAGGCAATGCATTCGAGGTGGACCTGGAGACGGGCTGGATCGGCGATATCGAGCTCACCGAAGGCTATGTCGATATTCCGCGTCTCAATCCGAAAGGCGCCCTGGCACGCTTTGGCGGCGTTGCGCGAGGTCGGGCTTCGGACATTCTGGCCCTGATCGACGAACCTCCGCTCTATTTGCCTTCCGATTACGGGATCGAGCCAGCTCTCGTTTCGGGCGAGGGGGAAATGCGCTTCGAGATCCGGCGCCCCATGCTGTCCGACGTGCCGCCGGAAGATATTCCCTTCTTCATCGAAGGCGCTTTCACAGAAGCATCTCTCAATATTCCTGGAAGCGACGCCGCGCTGACCGACGGCACTGTCTACATTACCGCAAGCCAGGAAGGCCTGTCGGCGACGGGCGATGCCCGTCTCTTCGAGACGCCGGTCGAGATCGAATGGACGGAAACCTTCGGCCTGCCCGACGATGCGGCGTCGACGCGTATTCGCGTCGGTGCTCAGGTCGGCACCCGAACGCTCGATGCTCTCAACCTGCCTGCCAGGCGCTATCTCGACGGTATCGTCGGCATTCAGGCCGAGGCAATCTCCGACGGGCTCGATATTCATTCGGTCGAGATCCGAGCGGATCTGGGCGAGGCCTTGCTTGAGATGCCGCTGGGCCTGTGGAGCAAGGAAATCGGTGAGCCGGGCGAAGCCATGATGTCGATCGAGGCGGATGCGGCTGGCACATTCCTGATCAATGAAGCCAGTCTCAGCGCTGAGGGACTCGATGTTCGTGGCGATGCGCGTTTTACGGGCGAAGGGCGCTTGCTGGATGCCAATTTCGAGCGGCTTTTCGTAGACGGCCTCGCGGACATCGAAGGCCGTATCGAGGTGCCGGGCAATACGGATGAACCGATCCGGTTGCGGCTTTCAGGGCGGTATGTCGATGGCAGTGCGCTCGTTCCGCAATTCACCTCTTTCGGTGAGGGGGGAGACGGTCTGCCGGTTTCGGCAGATATCGATATCGCACGTCTGATCATCACAGAGAACTATGTGCTCGACAATTTCAGCGTGATCTGGCGGAGCGAGGCTGCAGGTATTCGGGCGGTCTCGGTGTCCGGCCAGACAGTAAGCGGTCCGTTCCAGAGTTATTTCGGTGCGGTGGAAGAAGGCGATGCCCGGGAATTCCGGCTCGATTCTCAATCGCTGGAGACTGTCGGTGCCCTGTTCGGGCTGGAGGAGTATCTGCTCGGTGGGCGACTTTCTATCCTCGGCTCGGCGCCGCCGCTGGGAACCGAGGGCCCGCTGACGGCCCGGGTGGAAGTCGATGACGTCACGGTCATCCAGCTGCCCATCCTCGCCCGTATTCTCGCGGCGGGTTCCTTTCAGGGACTGGCGGCCCTGCTCAATGGCGACGGCATAAGCTTCGATCTGGTCGAAGCGGACATCGCCTGGGAGGACGGCTTGCTGACCATCGGCGATGCCAGGGCGGGCGGCAGTTCGCTCGGCGTGACCGCAGCGGGCACGGTCGATTTCGCGTCGGAGCATGCCGCGATCGACGGAAATCTGGCGCCGTCCTACGTCGTTAATTCCCTGCTCGGCGATGTTCCGGTGATCGGCGAGCTTCTGGTCTCGCGTCCGGGCGAGGGCGTGATCGGGATCACCTATTCGGTGGAAGGCCCGTTCGACAGTCTGACAGTCTTTGCGAATCCGCTCTCGGCCCTGGCTCCGGGCGTGCTCCGCCGGCTCTTCGAGGGCACGGCAGCCGATCGTGCCGCCCGCGAGCGTGCGGAAGATGCGGCAGACACGCAGGCCGACACGTCCGAGGAGGCCGAAGGGCCGGATGAACCACAGCCGCAATCCGTGCTCCCGGAAGTCCGCGTGCCAGAAACTGGCGAGGCTGATGATAACGCTCCGGAGGCGGGTGAGCCGCAACCCGGCGGTAGTCCTGAATAGTAGATCAGGCCGGCTTGGCGAGGGCGTGGCGCTTCTTGCCGACAGACAGCTTGATCGCACCATCGATCAGCAAGTCAGCCGATGCCGTGGCGAAGGGGTCCGTCAGCGGCTGGTCGTTCACCTTGGCAGCACCGGCCTTCATGTGCCGGCGAACCTCGCCATTCGAGCCGGCCAGGCCCGCTTCCACGAACAGGCTCACGAGGGTGACCTCGCCATCGGTCAGGCCGGCTACCTCCACCGTGGGAAGTCCGCCGCCGGCACCGCCCTGGGCGAAGGTCTCGCGCGCTGTCTGTTCCGCCTCCCGAGCCGCGTCGACGCCGTGCAGAAGCGTCGTGGCCTCATTGGCCAGACGCACTTTCGCATCGTTGATCTCGGCCCCCTCCAGGGCTTCGAGACGGGCGATTTCTTCGAGCGGCATATCGGTGAAGAGCCGCAGGAAGCGGCCCACATCGGCGTCTTCGGTGTTGCGCCAGAACTGCCAATACTCGTAAGCGCTCAGCATGTCTGGATTGAGCCAGACGGCGCCGTCAGCCGTCTTGCCCATCTTGGTGCCCGATGCGGTCGTAATCAGCGGCGTGGTGAAACCGTAGACTTCGGCCTGGTCGACTCGGCGGCAAAGTTCGACACCATTGATGATATTGCCCCACTGGTCGCCGCCGCCCATTTGCAGCGTGCAGCCTTCACGTCGGGAGAGCTCGAGAAAATCGACGGCCTGGAGCAGCATGTAGTTGAACTCGAGGAAGGTCATCGGCTCCTCGCGCGCCAGGCGCTGCTTCACAGACTCGAAGGTGAGCATGCGATTGACAGTGAAATGCGATCCGTAGGCGCGCAGGAAGTCGAGATAGCCGAAGGTCGAGAACCACTCGTTATTGTCTACAACGACAGCGTCGGACGGGCCCTCGCCGATGGTAAGAAGTTTCTCGAAGGGTTTCAGGATACCCGCCTTGTTCTGCTCGATCTGCTCGTCGGACAGCATGGAACGCATCTTGTCCTTGCCGGTCGGGTCGCCGATCTTGGTGGTCGCGCCCCCCATCAGGATGATGGGTTTGTGTCCGGCCTGCTGCAGGCGGCGCAACATCATGATCTGGACGAGCGAGCCGACATGGAGACTGGTCGCGGTCGCATCGAAGCCGATATAGCCCGTCAAGACGCCGGACGCCGCGGCTTCGTCGAGGCCGTCGAGATCGGTGGACTGGAAGTGGTAACCGCGCTCGACAAGCGTGCGAACCAGATCGGACTTGTAATCGCTCATGAAAGTGTCTCCTGATAAGCCGCTTCTAGGTCGACATTCGGCGCGAGAAAAGAGGGGGAGCGCATGCAGCGCGTGATCGGATTGATGAGCGGGACCTCGCTGGACGGTATTGATGCTGCCCTGATCGAGACAGACGGTACCGCGATCGAGCGATTCGGACCCGGCGAAACGATCGCCTATACCGCCGGGGACCGGGCGGTGCTCACCGACGCCGTAAAGCAGGCGGTAGCATGGGGATTTGATGGGCCGCGACCGGATTTCGCGGAGGCCGAAAAGGTCCTGACACGCCGGCATGCCGAAGCCGTTCGGGCGGTGCTCGAAAGTGCGGGACTCAGCCCTGGCGCAATCGATCTGATCGGTTTTCACGGACAGACGGTGCTGCATCGTGCGCCGGAGGGCGGGCAGCTCGGACGTACTTTGCAGATCGGCGATGCGCGGGCCCTCGTGGAGGCAACAGGCGTCTCCGTTGTCTCCGATTTTCGGTCGGAGGACATGCGTGCTGGCGGGCAGGGCGCGCCTCTGGCGACTCTTTATCACGACGCGCTGGCACGTCAGGCCGGGCTGGAACGTCCGGTCGCCATTCTCAATCTGGGCGGCGTCGCCAATGTCACCTGGCTAGCACCTGATGCGGACCCGGTCGCTTTCGATACAGGTCCGGCCAATGGGCTGATCGATGCCTGGTGCGAGCGGGAGGCCGGTGAGCCCTTTGATGAAGCAGGTCGACACGCCGGGGCCGGACGCATTGATGAGAGTGTGCTCGCCAAGCTCCTGTGCCATCCGTTTTTCGAACGGCGACCGCCGAAATCGCTCGACCGATGGGATTTCTCGCTAGACCCGGTCAAGGGGCTTTCGCTCGACGACGGCGCCGCGACGCTGACCGCTTTCACGGCGCGCACTGTTGCCGATGCCATCTCGGCGCTCGGTCGTCCCGAGCGTCTGCTGGTGACGGGTGGCGGCCGGCACAATCCGGTTCTTCTTGGGATGATTGGCGATTGGAGCGGAGTCGTGCCCGAGCCTGTCGAAGCTGTCGGCTGGCGCGGAGACCTTATCGAGGCAGAGGCTTTCGCCTGGCTTGCGGCCCGTGTCGCTGCAGGACTGCCGACCAGTCTTCCGTCGACCACGGGCGCGGAGCGGCCCGTTTGTGGTGGCTTGCTGACCCAAGCAAAAGGTTGAAACAAAAAAGCCCCCGGCAAGCGGGGGCTTTCAAGTTCTATCGCGAGGACCGCGACTAGCGCTTTCCCGTAATCTGGCGTTCGGAGCGCTCTTTCTCGACGATCGGCAGGCGATCATCGAGATAGGTTTCGACGTGACGCTCCAGCTCTTCGAGGTGCTCGGTGAACAGGTGGTTGGCGTCGGGGACGATCTCCGTCGTGATCTCGATGCCTTTCTGTACTCGCACCTTGGACATGACGCGCTCGACATCGTCCGGCGGGACGATCTTGTCGGCCGATCCGTGCACGATGATGCCCGAGGCCGGGCAGGGCGCGAGGAAGGTGAAGTCGTACATGTTGGTCGGCGGTGCGACCGAGATGAAGCCGGCGATTTCCGGGCGACGCATCAAGAGCTGCATGCCGACCCAGGCGCCAAAGGAGTGCCCGGCGACCCAGCAGAAGCGGGCGCCCTGGTTATAGCCCTGGACCCAGTCGAGCACGGTCGCTGCGTCGGACAATTCGCCGAGGCCCTGATCATAGCTGCCCTGGGAGCGTCCCACGCCGCGGAAATTGAACCGCAGCGTCGCGAAGCCGCGCTTGCGGAACACGTCATACATCATCTCGACGGTCGGGTTTTCCATATTGCCACCGCCGAGCGGGTGGGCATGGAGAATCAGCGCGATCGGCGCTGTTTCGTCGTCGCTCGGGCTGTAGCGTCCTTCGAGCCGGCCGGCCGGGCCGGGAATGATCACGTCAGGCATTCACACTCGCCTTTATCGGTCTTTATGTCGTTTCTGATGAAATATGCGGCAATTTGCCCATTGTCTCAGACATGAGCCATGCCCATATTCCTGACTGTTCTACTCGGATAATGGATCCGCGCCCCTGTTGCCAGGAGAGCCGCCCCCTCCGGAAAGGCGGGTCTTAGCATGATCGATAGCCGGGATGCGAGCGTTTAAGGAGGTAATCGCATGAAGCTGAGCACAAAGGGCCGCTATGCGGTGATGGCCATGGCTGACCTCGCCGGTGCGGCGACGGACGGACCGGTTACGCTGAGCGATATTGCGTCACGGCAGTCGATCTCACTGTCTTATCTCGAGCAGCTTTTCGCCAAGCTGCGCCGCGCGGACATCGTGTCTTCGGTTCGCGGCCCCGGCGGCGGGTACAAGCTGAGCCGGGATCCGGGGTCGATCCGGATATCCGACATCATCCTGGCGGTCGACGAACCGCTACACGCGACGCGGTGCTCGGAAGCCAAGGGTTGTCTCGCTGACGGACGCCGCTGCATCACGCACGATCTCTGGGATGAACTGGGTCGCCACATATTCCTCTTCCTGTCCTCCGTGACGCTGGAGGACGTGCTCGAGCGACGCCTGCTGGGGGCGGCGAGTGGCGCCAATGAACGCGGCCGGCCAGCGGAAACAACCGCAGCGGTGGCCGAATAGCACCATGCGCAATTATCTCGATCACAATGCCACCACGCCGGTACGTCCGGACGTGATCAAGGAGATTGCCGAAGTCATGGCGCAGGTGGGCAATCCGTCCTCAGTGCATGCGGACGGGCAGGCTGCGAGACGTCGTGTGGAGGTCGCCCGCCAGCAGGTCGGGCGAGCGGTGTGTGCCCGGCCGGAGGACGTGATATTCACGTCGGGCGGCACGGAGGCGCTCAATCTCGCCCTGCACAGCGTTACGCAGTCGGTCCCCGATGCCCGGCTTTTGGTGTCCGCCATCGAGCACGAGGCGGCTTCCCGGACGGCCCAGCATTCCGGTCATCCGGTCGAAGAAATACCTGTCACATCCGACGGTGTCATCGACCTCGTCTGGCTTGAATCGCGTCTGGGTCGCTGGGATGAGTCCGTCGACGGGCGCCCTGTGCTGGTCCTCATGCTCGCGAACAACGAGATCGGGACGGTCCAGCCGGTTGCCGATGCCGCACGCCTGGTGAAGGCCCGGGACGGTCTGGCCATCGTCGATGCCGTGCAGGCGATCGGCAAGATTCCGGTCGACTTTGCAGGTCTCGGTGTCGATTACATGGCTGTGTCCGCTCACAAGTTCGGCGGACCGCAAGGTGTTGGCGCACTAGTCGCGGCCTGTGACGCGCCGGTGGTGCCGCACCATTACGGTGGCGGCCAGGAGAAGAACCGGCGCGCGGGTACTCTGAATGTGGCGGGCATTGCGGGTATGGGCCTCGCCATCGAACAGGCCGTCGCCGAACTGGATGAATTCCGGGCGCTCTCCGAATTGCGCGACAGGATGGCTCAAGCCGTGAAGGCGGCCGCGCCGGGCACTATCGTCCTCGGCGAGAGCGCCGAGCGCTTGCCCAACACGCTCGGTCTTGCAGTGCCGGGGTGGGAAAGGACCACCCAGGTCATGGCCATGGATCTGGCGGGCGTATCTATCAGTGCAGGTCCGGCTTGTTCGTCCGGGACCCCCAAGGGGTCGCGTATCGGTGCGGCTCTCGGACTGGACCAGGGTGCGGCGAATGGCGTCATTCGTGTCAGCCTAGGTTGGAATTCAACACCAGATGAGGCAGACGCCTTCGTGACTGCCTGGACGGAGGCCTACGCGCGTATCGCCTCCACACTCGAAGCAACGGCCTGAAAGCGGTGAACTGATATGGCTGCGGTCAAGGAAACCATCGAAGACGTCAAGAACCTCGAAGCCGACAAGTACAAGTACGGCTTCACCACGGCGATCGAGCAGGACCTCGCGCCCAAGGGGCTGAGCGAGGAGACGATCCGTTTCATTTCGGCCAAGAAGGGCGAGCCCGGCTGGATGCTGGACTGGCGCCTCGAGGCGCTCCAGCGCTGGCAGGCCATGAAGGAGCCGGACTGGGCGAAAGTGAAATATCCGCCGATCGATTTCCAGGACATTCACTATTACGCGGAACCCAAGGCCGGCGCGAAGTATGACAGCATCGATGATGTTCCGGAGGAGATCCTGAAGGACTTCGAGAAGCTGGGCATTCCTCTCAAGGAGCAGGAAGTCCTGCTCGGCGTGAAAGGCTCTGAAAACCGCGTCGCGGTCGACGCGGTCTTCGACAGCGTGTCTGTGGTCACCACCTTCAAGAAAGAGCTGGCCAAAGCCGGTGTGATCTTCTGCTCGATCTCCGAAGCATTGCGCGATCATCCCGATCTTGTGCGAAAATACCTCGGTTCGGTCGTCCCGGCCTCGGACAATTTCTTCGCGACGCTCAATACGGCAGTCTTTTCCGACGGGTCCTTCGTCTATGTCCCGCCGGGCGTACGCTGTCCGATGGAGCTCTCGACCTATTTCCGTATGAATGCGGAAGGCACGGGCCAGTTCGAGCGCACGCTGATCATCGCCGACAAGGGCGCCTATGTCTCCTATCTGGAAGGCTGTACGGCGCCGATGCGCGACGAGAACCAGCTGCACGCCGCCGTTGTGGAACTGGTCGCGCTGGACGATGCGGAGATCAAGTATTCCACCGTCCAGAACTGGTGGCCGGGCGACGAGAACGGCAAGGGCGGGGTGTATAATTTCGTGACGAAGCGCGGCGATTGCCGCGGGAAGAATTCCAAGATTTCCTGGACCCAGGTCGAGACCGGCTCCGCCATCACATGGAAGTATCCTTCGTGCGTGCTGCGAGGCGAGAATTCGCGCGGAGAATTCTACTCGATCGCGGTCACCAATGGCTGCCAGCAGGCAGATACCGGCACCAAGATGATCCATCTCGGCAAGGGCACGACCAGCCGGATCATCTCCAAGGGTATTTCAGCCGGCCGCTCCGACCAGACCTATCGCGGTCTCGTCTCTGTCCATGCGAAGGCTGAAGGCGCCCGCAATTTCACGCAGTGCGACAGCCTGCTGATCGGCGATCAGTGCGGGGCGCACACCGTGCCCTACGTGGAGTGCAAGACACCCAAGTCCGTACTCGAGCACGAGGCGACGACGACCAAACTCTCCGAAGACCAGCTATTCTACGCCCGCCAGCGCGGCCTCGACGAGGAAGCGGCGACGGCGCTCCTGGTGAACGGTTTCGTGCGGGAGGTCCTGCAGGAACTCCCGATGGAGTTCGCAGTCGAGGCCCAGCAGCTGCTGAAGGTCAGCCTTGAGGGGAGTGTGGGCTGATGAGCGTGAAATCACCTGTCACTCATATTGACGACCTGACGATGATGGAATTCGGGCATGGCGATGGCTTTGCGGCGCGGCTTGGTCGCATCGGTCCTGTCGTCGGCATGGAAAAGCTTGGCTGCATGCTGAGCATCGTGCCGCCTGGCAAGACGGCTTTCCCGCGGCACAATCACCATGCCATCGAGGAAGCGATTATCGTACTGGAAGGCGAGGGCGAATACTGTTTCGGCGACCAGCGACATCCGGTGCGCTCCGGCTCCGTTATGGCGGCCCCGGCAGGTGGACGGGAGCGCGCGCACCAGCTGGTCAACACCGGTATGAGTGATCTGAAATATATCTGTTTTTCGACCATGGAGCAGGTCGACATCGTCGAATACCCGGACAGCAACAAGATTGCCGCGACGCGCTGGTCCGGTCCGGAAGCCATGAAGCCGGACTTCGTGCATCGCGCCCATGCCGGCGAACCCGTGGATTACTGGGAAGGTGAAGAGTAATGCTGAAGATCAATGACCTTCATTGCAAAGTCGATGCTCAGGACGGCGACGAAAAGCCGATCCTGAAAGGTCTCTCGCTCGACGTTCCGGCCGGCGAAGTTCATGCCGTAATGGGACCGAACGGGGCCGGCAAGTCGACCCTTTCCTACGTCCTGACGGGGCGCGAAGGCTATGACGTGACCGGCGGGACGGTGGAATTCTCAGGTGAGAACATCGGTGAACTGGAGCCGGAGCAGCGTGCCGCTAAAGGGCTCTACCTGTCTTTCCAGTACCCGATCGAAATCCCCGGCGTTCCGACCATCACCTTCCTCAAGGAGGCGCTCAACGCCCAGCGTGCGGCGCGCGGCGAAGAAGAGGTTTCCGCACCGGACTTCATGAAGCTGATCCGCGAGAAGGCGAAACAGCTCAACGTGTCGATGGATATGCTCAAGCGACCGGTGAATGTCGGCTTCTCAGGCGGCGAGAAGAAGCGGATGGAAATCCTCCAGGCGCTTGTCCTGGAACCCAAATTTCTCATTCTCGACGAGACCGATAGCGGGCTCGATATCGATGCGCTGAAAACCGTTGCCGAGGGCGTGAACACCTTGCGAGCCGCAGATCGCGGCATGCTGGTCATTACCCACTATCAGCGTCTGCTCGATTACATCCAGCCCGACGTGGTTCACGTCATGGTGGACGGAAAGATCATGGCGTCCGGCGGGCCGGAGCTGGCCAAAGAGCTCGAGTCCGAAGGTTATGACAAATATCTCTCGGAGGCCGCCTGAGGCATGAATGCGATCACGCATACTCCCGCGGAAACTGTCCTGCTCGATCTGCTCGAGGGCGCTGAGGACTGGCGTGCATCCGCCCGCAAGGCCGTCGAGGAGCGCGGTCTCCCGACCCGCCGGTCCGAGGCCTGGAAATGGTCGGATCTGCGTCGGGCTTCGCAGGGCATCGAGGCCGCCGGCCATGCCGCCTTCCTGCTGGATGGCAAGGCGATTGGGGATACTGCCGAGCTGACGAACGGTTGCTACGAGCTCGATTTTACCGCGACGACCGGCGTGTCGGTTGCCTCGCTGGTCGTGACCATTCCTGCGGGCGCGAGTGTCTCGGTCTTGGAACGCCAGACGCTTGAAGCGGGTGCTTTCGCCACCGTCCGTACCGAGTATCATCTTGGTGAAGGCGCGGCGCTGGAGCGGATCGTGCTTCCCGAAACGTCTGCCGATGCGGTGGCGGCCATCCGCACGCGCATCGAACTCAATCCGCTATCCCGGCTTAATCAGGTGGCTCTGAATTTCGGTTCGCGATTGTCGCGCCAGGAAACGCACATCACACATCCCGGCGAAGGGGCGGAAGTTCGTCTTGGCGGCGTTTATCTGCTTGAGGAAAGCCGTCACGCCGATTTTACCTCGACCGTGACCCATACCGGCCCGGGCGGCGTAACCCGCCAACTGGTCAAAGGCGCGGCTGCTGCACATGCTCAGGGTGTTTTCCAGGGTAAATTCGTCGTTGAGCGCGCTGCCCAGCAGACCGACGCGAAAATGACCCATCGCGCGCTCTTGCTGGACGACCGAGCGGAGATCGATGCCAAGCCGGAGCTGGAAATCTACGCCGACGACGTTCAGTGCGCGCACGGAAACGCTCTTGGAACCATTGACGAAACGGCACTTTTCTACATGCGGCAGAGAGGTATTCCGGCTGCCAAGGCACGCGCCCTTCTGATCGAGAGCTTTCTCGCGGAGCCGCTGGACGCGATCAGCGATGAAGCACTGCGCGAACGGCTCAAGGACGAGTTGCGGGCCCGACTGGAGACGCTGTCATGACTGCCCAAGGCCAGATCAAAGCGCCGCTGAACCTCGCCGCTATCCGTTCCGAATTTCCGATCCTGCAACGAGAGATCAACGGAAATCCGTTGTGTTATCTCGACAATGCCGCGTCGGCACAGAAGCCGGAATTCGTGATCGAGAGCGTGGCCGGCGTCTATCGGGCCTCCTACGCCAACGTGCACCGGGGGCTTCACACCCTAGCTAACGAGGCGACCGAGGCCTTCGAACTGGCGCGTGATGATATTCGCCGCTTTCTCAATGCCGAGCGGACCGAGGAGATCGTTTTCACGCGTGGCGCAACCGAGGCGATCAACCTTCTTGCCCACTCTTTCGGCCAGTTGTTGAAAGAGGGCGATGAGATCGTCATCAGCCAGATGGAGCACCACTCCAATATTGTACCTTGGCGCCTTCTTGCTGATTTAAAGGGCATAAAGCTTCGCTGGACTCGCGTCACGGACACGGGCGAGCTGGATTATCAACACCTGGCGGATTTGGTTAATGAGCGAACCGGACTGATTGCGCTCGCTCACATGTCCAATGTGCTCGGCACGGTCAATGACGTGAGACGTATCCGGGAAATCGCGCAGGCTCATGACGTCCCGGTGCTTCTGGACGGCTCTCAGTCGGCCGTTCACCTGCCGGTGGATGTGCAGGCTCTGGGATGTGACTTCTTCGTCTTCACCGGCCACAAGCTCTACGGCCCGTCTGGAATCGGTGCGCTCTACGCCCGGGGTGACTGGCTGGATCGCATGCCGCCCTATATGGGAGGCGGCGAGATGATCGCCGATGTTTTCGAGGACCGCGTCACATTCGCCGACCCGCCCGCCAAGTTCGAAGCCGGCACTCCGGCGATTGCCGATGCCATCGGTCTGGGGGCGGCGATCCGCTGGCTCGAGCGGCATGACCGAATGGCGATCCTGGAGCATGAGCGGGCCTTGATGGACCGGGCGCTGACGGGGCTTGCCGACATCGAAGGCGTCCGCGTGATCGGGACCGCTCAGGAGAAGGGTGCGATCATCAGTTTCGACATGGAGGGGGCGCATGCCCATGATGTCGCCCAGATCCTCGACAAGTACGGAGTCGCTGTAAGGGCAGGGCACCATTGCGCCCAGCCGTTGATGCGGCGTATGGGCGTCAGTTCGACCGCCCGCGCCAGTTTTGCGATCTACAACACGATGGACGAGGCCGATGCGTTCGTGGACGCATTGAAAAAGGCCCGCAGCTTTCTCATCTAGGGACTGTCATGAGTGAAATGCCCGAAAGAGACATGATCGATCTGAGCGGCCCAACCGCCGCAACTCAGGCACCGGAAGCGGCTCCCGCGAGCGTGCCCGAGGCTGCAAGCGCGATTCCGGCGGATGAGCTGGCGCGGATCACCGATGACATCGTGACCGCATTGAAGACCGTCTATGACCCGGAAATCCCTGTGGACATCTATGAGCTTGGCCTGATCTACAAAGTGGATCTCGAAGATGACCGGACGCTCAAGGTCGACATGTCGCTGACGGCTCCGGGGTGTCCTGTTGCCGGAGAGATGCCGGGCTGGGTCCAGGATGCCGTCGAGAAGGTCGACGGGGTCGAGCGGGCACGGGTCAATCTGACCTTCGAGCCTCCCTGGACTCCGGACCGGATGTCCGACGAAGCGCGCCTAGCGCTCAACATGTTCTAGAGGTGAGTAATATGGCTCAGCGAGAACGTCCCAAAGCAGTAACCCTGACGGATGCTGCGGCCGAGCGGGTCAAGACGATCATGACCGATCGTGGCGCCGGTTTTTTGCGAGTCGGCGTCAAGAATGGTGGCTGCGCCGGCATGGAATACGAAATGGAATACGTCGAGTCGCCCGGAGCGCTGGACGAGCGTGTCGCGGACAAGGGGGTGGAGATTGTCCTCGAATCCAAGGCCCTGCTTTTCCTGCTCGGCACCGAGATCGACTATGAAATCACGCCGCTTCATGCCAAATTCGTCTTCAACAACCCCAACCAGACCGATGCGTGCGGTTGCGGGGAGAGCGTGACGATTGTTCCCGTGAAGGAAATCTGACCGGTCATGAAGCTTATTATTTCCACCACCTCTCCTTATTCGCGGAAGTGCCGCGTCCTGGTTCAGGAATTCGGGCTCGAGCGCGAAGTGGAGGAGATGGAATCTCACCCGTTCGAGGATGATGAAGCCCTGCTTCAGGCTAATCCGCTCGGCCGTGTGCCATGCCTCCTTCTGGATGACGGCCAGGCTCTCACCGAGAGCGGACTTATCGCGGACTATCTGGCAGAACAGGCGGGCAATCCCTGGCCGCGCGGTTGGGATGACCGGCGGCTGGAAGCACTCGCCAGCGGTCTCCTGGATCTCACTGTGGCGCGACGTGTCGAAATGGTGCGCGACGAGCATATCCGGTCGGATTACTGGATCGGGCGGCGTGAACGCGGGATCATTCGCGCGCTCGACGAAGTCGAAAACCTCATGGGTCACGTCGAGAATCCCCTTGCACTCGGTCCGCTGACCATGGCGACCGCGATGAGCTATCTCGATTTCCGCTATCCGGAGAGCCGATGGCGGGAAGGGCGGCCGGAACTCCAGGCGCTCGTGGAAGCGTGGGAGGGGCGAGCCAGCTTCAGGTCGACCCGTCCGCCCTCCGGTTCCTAGATACAAAAAAGCCGCCCTGCAGGCGGCTCTTTTTTGCGCTCTGATGCTGTCGGTCAGGCAGCTGCGCTTTTGGTCGAGTCCGCATGGTCGGTGGAGGTCCGGTTGCGGCCCCGTGTCTTCGATTTGTAGAGGTTTGAATCCGAGCGCTGAATCAATTGCTCGACGGATTCGCCGTCGCGATAGCTGGCGATACCGAGCGAGACGGTGATATTGCCCAGATCTTCATTGGTCGACTTGCGGAGGAGTTTCTTCGACTCCACGGTCTTACGAATTCGTTCGGCGATGCGTTCCGCCGTTTCCGCCGGCGTGTTCGGCATGACGATCGCAAATTCTTCGCCGCCATAGCGGGCAACGACGTGATGCTCGGCTGAGTGCCGGGTCAGGCAACCGGCCACGAAACGGATGATTTGGTCGCCGGTCTGGTGGCCCCACGTATCATTGAAACGCTTGAAGAAGTCGATGTCGCAGAGGGCGAGGCTGAGCGGCTTGCCGGTATTCTCGGCCTCGCGGCGGGCGCGGCGCAAGGTTTCGTCGAAGCGTTTGCGATTGGCGATGCCGGTAAGGGCATCCGTCATGGCTTCTTCGCGGACTTTTTCGAGATGTGAGCGAAGCTGGGTCACCTCGTTGGAGGTTTCCTGGAGACGGTTCTCGAGGTCCTGGCTGCGACGCTGCATGCGTGCCGTCGCGGTTACGAGCGACTCGACGAGTTTCTGCATCGACTCGGAATCGGCAACCGCATGCAGTTCGTTCCCGACGCCCGCAAGGGCCTCGCCATAGGCTGCGGTGTCACGGCCGGCAGCTTCGAGGGTTTCCTGGACGGCACCGAGCTCGCGGCACATGGCGCCGCCGCTTTCAAGGATCGCGTCCTGAATAGCCTTCCATTGGAAATACTGCTCGAAGAGCTCGCTGTTCACCTCATCGGTGAACGCATCCTTCGACTCGATACGCTTGCGCAGACTCTCGCAGAGTTCGGGATTGGTGTCGCTGGCGAAGCAGCTCCATACAGCATAGTTTTCCGGCGTTGGCGGAACGTCGAAATCTTGCATGAGCTCCAGCGCCTTGTGCGCGAACTCATGGCCTTCTTTACCAAGCAGTCGACCGTTCACCGGGAAACCCTTTCCTGCCCAGGCATCGCTTCTGAGCCTGTCATGCTGATCACCCTAGTGGGGAAATGAAAAGAAGAGGTAAAAATGCCTCATACGGTATGACTAATTTTCATTGACCCTAGTGCTTGCATGGCTATTCCGCTGCAATTGGCGGGCAAGTTTGCTAGGCCCGTTGAATCTCACCCCGCGGAATTGCTCATGAAGTCGGGGACGTGGTCGCCGAAGCCGACAACGGCACCGCCATTGCCGCCATCCTGGCGCTTGTCCCGCTTACCCCCACCGCGACGGCGGGACTTGGGCTTCTGTCCGCTTTCCTCTTTCGGGGCAGACGTCGCAGGTGTTTCGTCCTTTTCGGCGGGCTTCTCCGATTTCAAAGCGGCCGTTTCCTTGTTCGCATCCGCCGGTTTGCGGGAGCGCGACCGCTTGGGCTTGCTCTTTGCGTCTTCACCGGAACCGCCGCTCTGACCGTCCAGATCAAGGACCGGAACATCCTTGCCCGTCAGTCTGAGAACCGCAGCCAGCGCCTTGTCGTCACCCGGGGTGACGAGGGTGATGGACTCGCCAGTCTTCCCGGCACGACCTGTGCGGCCGATACGGTGGACGTAATCATCGGCATGATGGGGCACGTCGTAATTGAAGACGTGGCTCACATTCGGAATGTCGAGGCCGCGTGCGGCAACGTCGCTGGCGACGAGGAAGCGGAGCTCGCCGGATTTGAAGTCGGCGAGGGTCGCGGTACGGGCAGACTGATCCAGGTCGCCATGGATTGGCGCTGCGGAAAATCCGTGCCGCTGGAGCGAGCGCGCCACGATATCGACGTCGCGCTTGCGATTGGAAAAGATGATGCCGTTTCGGACGTTCTCACGGTTCATCGCGGCGCGCAGCGCCTCGCGCTTTACCTTTGGGGTGCTGTTCGGAATCTTGACCAGAAATTGCTCGATATTCGCGCCCGTCGTGGCTGGTCGCGCAACTTCGACGCGCTCCGGGTCCTTGAGGAAGCGATCGACGAGGCTCTGGATTTCCTTCGGCATGGTAGCCGAGAAGAACAGCGTCTGGCGGCGGGGCGGAGGGGGCGTGAGCGAGAAAATACGCTCGAGGTCCGGAATGAAGCCCATGTCGAGCATGCGGTCTGCCTCGTCGACGATCAGCATCTGCACGCCGGTCATGAGGAGCTTGCCGCGTTCGAAATGATCGAGCAGGCGCCCCGGTGTCGCGATCAGGACGTCGGCGCCGCGATTGAGGATTTCTTCCTGTGGACCGAAGGCGACGCCGCCGATCAGCAGTGCCATCGTCAGCTTCTGACCCTTGGAATAGGTCTCGAAATTCTCCGCGACCTGGGCGGCAAGTTCCCGCGTGGGTGTCACGATCAGGGAGCGGGGCATGCGTGCCTTGGCACGTCCACGCGACAACCGCTCGATGAGGGGAAGGGTGAAGGAGGCCGTCTTGCCGGTACCGGTCTGGGCAATGCCCAGCACATCGCGTCCCGCAAGGGCCGGCGGGATGGCGCCGGCCTGGATCGGCGTCGGCTCGGTATAACCGGCCGCGTCGATGGCTTCGAGTAGTTTCGGGCTTAGTCCGAGTTCCGCGAACGTCATGGCGTCCTTAGGTTTGAGCACAAGCAGTACGGCCGCGCCGTGAAGGCGCGGCCGCGAGTTGGGCGCAAAATACGGCCCCATGCGGTCAAGTCAACGCGCATGGGCTGAAACGCTAGCGCCGATAGGCGAATGGCGTATCGTCCGTGATATTGATGTAACGGTCCCGCAAGCGAGTTTGCCGTGATTCCATCTCGGTCGGTTCGCCGTCGATGAAGACCGCGGTGGTTGAGGTCATCAGCTCCAGCGGATCGCCGCTCCAGATCACGACATCGCCTGCATAGCCGGGTGCGATCGCGCCATAGCGGTCGCCGACGCCGAAGATTTCAGCCGGTGTCAGCGTGATGGAGCGGAAGGCCTGGTCCCAGGCTACGCCGTTGGCCACGGCATTGCCGGCATGCTGGGGCAGCAGGCGGGCATTGAAGTACCCGTCCGATGTACGCGTAGTGTAGGCCACCGTAACGCCAGCGTCGTGAAGACGACCGGCCGCATCCAGAGTCGAGCCGAGTTCGTCGAAGGAGGCGGGCAGGTTGCGGAGCGGGTCCAACAGCACCGGAATGCCGGCATCAGCCAGTTCGTCCGCAACGAGCCAGGCTTCCGCGCCACCCTCGATGACCAGCTGAACCGGAGCGTTTTCCTCCTGGAAGCGGATCGCACGGCGGATATCGGCTGCGCGGTCCACATTGATGATGAGCGGAATCCGGCCCCGGACGACGGGCAGGAGTGCCGCGGCATCGTATCGGCTCAGTGCATCGCCGACATGGTCCGCCGAGAATCGGCCGGGATAACCCCGGGCGTCCGCGAAGGCCGCCGTCAGGAAGGCCCAGGCCGCCGGACGGGAACCGCCGGCACGGCGAGCGCCGGACTGGCTGAGATCGGCATAAACGAAGCTGTCGGACACGAAGAGCGAGTCCGAATCACCGCTGGTTTCGATCAGCGCACCCTGGCCCGCGAAGATATTGTGGCCGGTCGACGGGAAGAGCGCGGCGCGTGTCACGCCCTCGATTCGTGTCGAGGGAATGTGCGTTCCGGCCGGGTTGAAGCCGTCGGACACGTTCAGCGCGACCGAAAACTCCGACTCGTCAGCGGAGTCATCCGTCGTCGAATCCTCGAGCGCGACTTCGATCAGGCCGAGCTGGGAGCAGGCCGCGAAGAGACCCGGCGTGACCCAGCCTCCCTGAGCGTCGATGACCGTCGCGTCCTCCGGCACCGTCACGCCGGCACCAACAGCGACGATGTCACCGTCACGCATCACTACGGTTCCGTTCTCGACGATACCGTTTCCGGAGTTCGTCACGATCCGCCCGTTTGTAACGGCGTAGGTCTGGGCGGCAGCCGGCACGGAGCAGGCAAGACCCAGGGCAATGGCGGGAATGAGCTTGTTCATTACTGTTCTCCCTCGCCGGGTTGACCGAGCATGAAGTCGCGGACGGGCTGGAGGGCCTCGTCGCGGCGATCAAAGGACAGGGCACCGTCGATCCAGACCTGGTCGGCCCGGGTGTAGACGGAGTAGGGATTGCCAGACCAGAGCACGACATCCGCACGCAGGCCTTCGGCCAGGGCGCCGGTTTCGTCGGCAATGCCGAGGGCCTCGGCGGGATTGGATGAGACCCATCTCCAGGCTTCCGCCTCGGAGATATCGAGGCCGGCCGCCTGTCCGTCAGCGAGTGCCTTGGCGATCTCCTGGTTGAGCCGCTGAATGCCCATGTCGCTGTCCGAATGAATCATCGCACAGGCGCCGTTGGCGTGAGTCATGGCCAGGTTTTCACGGATGGAATCATAGGCTTCCATCTTGAAACCACCCCAGTCGGCCCACACCGCCGCGCAAGCATTGTGCTCGGCCAGGAGGTCCGGGATCTTGTAGGCTTCGACGGCGTGGTGGAAGGTCGTCACCTGGTAGCCGAACTCCTCTGACATATCGAGGATCTGCGCCATCTGGTCTGCACGATAGCAGTGCATCTGGATCAGGATTTCGCCGTCCAGAACGCCCATCAGGGTTTCCAGCTCCAGATTGCGAGTCGGCGGATCGACGTCCTCGCCGTCCTCGGCGGCCTCCCAGTATTCATGCCAGCTGTCGCGATAGTCGGACGCCTCGATCCAGGCGGAACGATAGCCGGCCATATTGCCCATATCGGTGGCCGGAGAGCGGCCGCGATTGCCGTAGACGCGGGACGGGTTTTCGCCGCAGGCCATTTTCAGCGTGTAGGGCGCGCCGGGGAATTTCATATCCTGGACCGTACGGCCGGACACATTGCGCAGGGTCACGCCGCGTCCGCCCATAAGGTTGGCGGAACCGGGCAGGATGTGGAGCGTGGTCACGCCACCGGCGAGTGCGGCTTCGAATCCAGGATCCTGCGGCCAGACGCTGTGCTCGGCCCAGACTTCAGCGGTCACCGGCTGGGTTGCCTCATTGCCGTCGCTGTGTGCGCTGACGCTCGGCGACGGGTAGACGCCGAGATGCGAGTGAATGTCGATGATGCCGGGCGTCACATAGCGTCCCGTGGCATCAATCACGGTGGCACCGTCCGGAGCCTCCAGATCGGTCCCGACGGCAGCGATACGGCCATTCTCGATGAGAACATCGCCGTTTTCGATCTCGCCGCCACGACCGTCGAGCACCGTACCGCCGCTGATCAGCGTCACGCCGCTCGGACGGGGCGTATAGGTAGACGGATAGGGATCGGTATCCGGACGGACGATGCCGGTATCGCCGTCGCTATTCGCGGTCTGCGAGCCGGACTCGCCGGAGTCCGTTCCACCACCGCACGCTGCCAGCGCAAAGGCGGCCGAAACGGCCATCGCCGGCATCCATGCCTTCAGTTTCATCTTGTTGTTCCCCTGTTGTGCCCGCTGAGTCTCTCCCCGGGCAAGAGATTTCGATTGAACGCTTTCGCGTCTGAGACGTCAAATGCCGCGGCCGGATTTCCGGCCGCGGCGTGACGGGTCATTCCTCGCGATAGTCGCCGCGGGCATTGTCGATCAGTCCGCCGAAGAAGATGGCATTGAGGAACATCTTCTCGGTTCCGCGGAAGGTCGCACGGAAATTGGGATTGTCGGCGAACATGATGACACTGCCCTGGCCAAGCCGTTGGGCGATGACCGCGGGCGTACCCGCGATTTCTTCTCGGCGGCGCTCGGATGCATAGCCGGAGAGAAGCGGGTTCTCGTCATACTCGACCACGACGGCGAACGGATCGTCCTCGGGCCGGTCGAGGGTGAGCGTGGTGTTTCGGTGCAGGGAAATGGAGCGGTTCGAATAACCGAAACCGATCGGATGGCTCGGATCGAGATCGCCGCCGAAGATGGCGCCGCCGATGACGTGCTCCGCCTCCGAGATGGGCATGGAGGAATAATTGCGGCGCTCCAGCGGGCCATCTTCCTCCCCATTCTGCTCTGCATCATCAGCGCCATCTTCCCCGGTGCCGAAGAAGGCATCCTGGGCCATCTCTGCCGCTTGCCGGGCCGCGACGACGACACCACCGTTCTCGCGCACCCACTGACGCACACGCTCGAGGTCGTTCTCGGCCAGCTCGGTATTGCCGCCGCCGACGATGACGAGATGCGTGTAGCGCGACCAGTCGAGCCCGCCGAGCTCGTCCTTGCGGCGCAGGGTGACGGGGATGTGCATGCGGTGATCGAGCTGGTGCCAGACTTCACCGGCGTCATAGAGAGACAGGCCGTCATCGAAGAGGACGAGGACTTCCGGACGCTCGATGGAGCGGAACCCATTGCGGTCGCCGAGGTCCGGCGTCCCGCCGTCTGTGGAGCCGGACGTTACGGCCCGTACCGGAACGCCGTCTTCCTCGGCGATGCGGGAAACCATTTCATGGATGGCCTCGCGGTCGGCATCCTGGCCAACGAGCGGAATGAACACCGTCCCGGGGCCGTAATCGAGGGCGCCGGCATCGGTCGAGATGCGGACAGGCTCCGTTGCCACCCGGACACGGATTTCCGCATCCAGCAGGCGGTAGAGGGAACGCGGTGCATAATAATCGGACCAGCGCATGACATAGCCATAGCTGCCACGCGGGGGCGCGGGCTGGGCGATGTGACCCGGCTCGACGGCCTCGCCCAGCAGGTTGGCGTTGAAGCCCCGTCCCAACGCCGCATAGTCAAGATCGTAGGCGAGGGGCAGGGTCCAGCCCGATACGTCGTAGAAGACGTTCTCCTCGAACTCGGTCACGCGGTCGAAGAGAGACCGGATCATTGTGTACTGGGGCTGGGCCAGTTCGACCACGAAGGACTCGCCGGCGCGATAGGTGCGGCCGTCGGCGCGGACGTCGCGGGCGAGGGCATTGACGCGGATGTCGTGCCTGTCGAGCAGGTCCACGAAGAGGTCCGCGCGGGCCGGGTCGCCTTCGGCCGTGAAGATATAGGCCCGGTCGCGATCGCTGCGACCGGCTTCAAGCGAGTTGGCGAAGAATTCGCGCTGATAGCCGGCAATCTCGTCGGCCGCCGCACGGGCGCCGTCGATCGTCGTCAGCGAGGTGCGGAAATGGGTGCGGATATTGTCGGCATAGCTGACCAGACCGCGCTCGCTTTCGATCAGGCCGCCGCGGGCGGCACCGACCTCGAAGAGTATGCCGAGCGAGCCGTTGACCTGCGGATAGGTCGACCCCTTGCCGACATAGAAATTGTCGAAGCCTTCCTCGGACGTGTAGAGGCGCGCCTCGCTGTCAAGGAAATCGACATGGTGCCGGGCGATGCCGAGCGTCAGGTCGCGCGCGCGTTCGGGGATCAGCGGGTTGAGCCGGTTCGGTTCGCCGGGGTGGAAGTAGAAGGTCGCTTCCGTCCCCATCTCGTGGAAGTCCGCGGAAACCTGCGGCTTCCAGCGGTGCCATTGGGTGAGCCAGGCTTGCGGTTCGGGCTGGGTCTGCAGCAGCCATTGGCGGTTGAGGTCGAACCAATAGTGATTGGTACGGGCTTCGCCCCAGATATTGTGCTGCTCATGATCGGGATCGGTGACGGGCACGGTGCCGCCGAAGGTCTCGACATGGTTCACGCGCCGGGAGTGTCCGTCCGGATTGAAGATGGCCGTGATCAGGATGACGCTGTCGTCGAGCATTGCGTCGACCTCCGAACCCTGCGCGGCGGCCAGGTGATAGAGGGTCGGGATGGAAGCGTCCATGCCAGCCGATTCCGCGCCGTGTACGCCGTAATTCAGCCAGACCACGGACGGACCGTCGGTCGGCGCCGCGCCCGGCTCGAGCGAAGCCAGATGCCGAGCACGGATGTCGTCGATACGGGCGTGGTTATCAGGCGAGGTGACCACGAAGAAAAGGATGGGGCGCCCTTCATGCGTATGTCCGATCGTCTCGACGGAAATCCGGTCGGACCCGTTTGCGATCTCGGTGAGATAGCTGACGAGCTGGTCGTGGCGGACGGGGCGGTCGCCGAGACCCCAGCCGATCCGGTCTTCGGGGGCCGGAACGCTCTCGTCGTACTGGACGCCGTCGACCTGAAAGAACTCGATCGGTTCCGCGAGGACATTCGCGGGCAGGGCGGTCGTCGCCAGCAATGCGCCGGCGAGCGCGGACGTCCGCAGATCCTTTCGACGGCCGGTCGGATTACGGTGATGGCTCATTCGGATACCCCTTCTTCGATGTTCGTTTGCGGGAAAGCTAGCGCGCGTGCCCGCCCTCGCCAATACGCCTGACACGTGTTGCCTCGGGGGACCGATAAGGCGCGAGGGGAAGGGTGACGGGCCCTGGCGAATTGTGGAGACTGGCGCTGGGACCGGTGGTGGATTTCACCTCGGGAGAACGGGAAAGCCCGCATGCCGACCATCACGCTCGACGCGCTTGCGATCTGCCTTTTGCCTTGCCTCGCTATTGCCTGGCTCGGTCAGCGCTGGGCCGGCGGGGGCTGGGAGATGTTGCGGGCTACCGGCCGTATGGTCGTGCAGCTCCTCGTGATCGGATTCGCGCTCGTATTTCTGTTCGAGACGCCCGATCCCTGGATCGGGGCCGCTGTCGTCGCCGTGATGATCGGCGTCTCAGCCCTGATCAGCGTGCGAGTCGTCAAACAGGGAAAGCGCAACGCTCTGGTCCGGGCCGCGATTGCCCTCGGCCTGGGCGGCGGGCTCGTCCTCGCCTTCATTCTCTTCGCGGTACTGCGTCTGTCCGATCCGGTCTATCAGCCGCGGGTCATCATACCGATCGCCGGAATGGTGTTTTCCAATGCGATGACGGCGATCACCCTCGCGACAGAAAGGTTCTCGAGCGCGACGGAGTCCGGCGAGGGTTTCGACTCAGCCCGTCGGGCCGCCTGGACCGCCGCGCTGATACCGCAGGTGAACGCGTTACTCGCGGTCGGGCTCGTTTCGCTGCCGGGCATGATGACCGGCCAGATACTGTCCGGCGTCGATCCGCTCATTGCCGTACGCTACCAGATCGTGGTCATGGCCATGATCCTGCAGGCGTCCGGATTTTCCGTCGCGATCTTTCTGTGGCTGTCGCGTCCGGGCGGGATTAGAGGTCCAGCTCGTCCGTAACGAAGCTGGCATGCTCCTGGATGTACTGGAAACGCGCTTCGGGCTTCTTGCCCATCAGCGTTTCCACCAGGGCTTCCAGCGACGGCAGTTCCGCTTGGTCGATGGTGACGCGAGCGAGCGTGCGCTTGCCCGGATCCATCGTGGTTTCCTTGAGCTGTGACGGTGTCATCTCGCCGAGACCCTTGAAGCGGCCGATCTCGACCTTGGCGTTCGTCTTGAACTCCTCCTTCAGGATCTGGTCGCGGTGCGCCTCGTCGCGGGCATAGAGCGTGCGGCTGCCTTGCGTCAGCCGGTAGAGCGGCGGCTGGGCGAGGAAAAGGCGTCCGGAATGAATGAGTTCCGGCATGGTCCTGTAGAAGAATGTGATCAGCAGGGCGGCGATGTGCGCTCCGTCGACGTCGGCGTCCGTCATGATGACGACGCGCTCATAGCGCAGATCGTCCAGCTTGAACCGGCTACCGGTCAGGCAGCCGAGCGCCTGAAGCAGGTCGCTGATTTCCTGGTTCGCGGCGATCTTGTCGGCGGTCGCCGAGGCGACGTTCAGGATCTTGCCGCGCAGGGGCAGGATGGCCTGGGTCTCGCGCTTTCGGGCCTGCTTTGCGGAGCCGCCGGCCGAGTCGCCCTCGACGAGGAAAAGTTCAGTTCCGTCGGAGCCGGCGCGCGAACAGTCCGCGAGCTTGCCGGGCAGGCGCAGACGCCGCGATGCCGTCTGTCGCTTGACGTTCTTTTCCTTGCGCCGGCGCATCCGGTCTTCCGCGCGCTCGATGACGAACTCGACAAGTTTGGCGGCTTCCTTCGGCGATCCGGCGAGCCAGTGGTCGAACTGGTCGCGTACGGCCGTTTCCACAAGTTTGGCCGCTTCCGGCGTGGCGAGGCGTTCCTTGGTCTGACCCTGGAATTCGGGGTCGCCGATGAAGACCGAAACGAGCGCACCGGATCCGCCCATGACGTCGTCCGGCGTGATCAGCGAGGCCTTCTTCGCGTTCGAATGTTCGGCATAGGCGCGTAAACCCTTGGTCAGCGCAGCCCGCAAGCCTTGTTCGTGGGTACCGCCCTGGGGCGTCGGCACGGTGTTACAGAAGGACTGGCAGAAGCCGTCGGCATCGCTGCCATAGCCATTGCCCGACCAGGTCACGGCCCATTCGACGCCGCCGCCGCCATCCTCGCGCTCGACGCGGCCGGCAAAGGCCTCAGCCGTTATGAGCGCCCGCTTGTCGGCCAGCTCGGTCATGCGGTCAGCGAGGCCGCCCGGGAAGCACAGAATATCCTCGGCAGGGATATCGGTGCCCTCGACGAGAGAGGGCGCGCAGCGCCACTGGATTTTCACGCCCCGGCGCAGGAAAGCCTTGGCCCGTGCCATCTGGTAGACGCGGGCAGGTTTCACGCGGGCGCTCGGTCCGAAAATCTCGCGGTCGGGCAGGAAGCGGATCTTCGTGCCGCGGCGGTTCGGCGCTGCGCCGACCTTCTGGATCGGCCCCTGCGGCAGGCCGCGCGAATAGGATTGTGCCCAGAGGGTCTTTTCGCGCGCGACTTCGACCTCGAGCGATTCCGACAACGCGTTCACGACCGAGATACCGACGCCATGCAGGCCGCCGGAGGTCTTGTAAGCGCTGTCTGAGAACTTGCCGCCGGCATGCAACACGGTCAGCACGACTTCGAGGGCCGACTTGTCCGGGTATTTGGGGTGCGGATCGACCGGGATGCCCCGCCCGTTATCGGTCACGGTGATATACCCGTCCTCATCGACCACGACTTCGATCCGGTCGGCCCAGCCGGCGACCGCCTCGTCCATCGAGTTGTCGAGAATCTCGGCGAAGAGGTGGTGATAGGCCCGCTCGTCCGTGCCCCCGATATACATGCCCGGGCGGCGGCGAACGGCTTCCAGCCCTTCGAGAACCTCGATGTGGGCAGCCGAATAGCCCGGAGCCGGCGCCTTCTCGGGCGTCGGAGCGGGGCTGGCGGAAAACAGGTCGGATTCGGAGCTTTGAGACGACATGCCTCAAGCATGCACGAGTCGGAGCGATTTTGGGAAATTCAAAACAGCCCGAAGCGGCGGGAAAGGCGCCTTTCGCAGCGACCGATCTGCGCGTCGTAGCGGGCGGCGTCTCGTGCGACCTCGTTGGCCGCGCGGATCAGCCAGTCGTGGCGCCGGTAGGTTCCGCGATTATAGCCGCCATGACCTTCATGGTAGGAGAGGTAGAGTTCACGCGCATTGCTCGGATGAATACCGGAAAGCTCGCGGCTCTTGTTCGCATACCACCCCACGAAATCGACCGCATCGCGGAAATTGTCGCGATCGGCACCGCGATTGCCGGTGTCCCGCCTGTACCAGTCCCAGGTCTCGTCCAGCGCCTGGGCATAGCCGTAGGCGGAGGAAGGGCGTCCACGCGGTATGATGCCCAGCAGGCGGCGTCGCGCCGGTCGCGCATGGGCATTGAAACTCGACTCGCGTTTGAGAATGGCCAGCTGCACGCCCGGGGGGACACCCCACCGGTCTTCCGTGCGCTGGAGCGCCCGCCACCAGGCACGATTGTCCTCGAGAATGAGGCAGGCGTCATTGACCTGATCCGGCGGTCTGTGACCGCAGGCAGTGGCGCCGATGAGGACGCAAACGAGAACGAGGCTTGCACGCATCATGCGTGCAAGCCTCGCGCTTTAGGGTTAACCGCCGGTTGCGGAGCCAACCGGATGCGATGTTTGACTAGAAGACCAGTCGAATGACCAGGCGGCCCGTATGCCGGATAAAGTCGTCCCGGATATCGGCGTCATAGTCGAACGAGAAGGTCGAGTAGCCGGAGCCCGCACTTACGCCGAAGCCGAAGATCATGCCCGTACCCGGCATACGCTGAGATCGAAGCGTGAAGGTCTCGTCGTAATCCACGAAACCGGCTTCGGTTTCCATGATTTCGTCGCTGAACTCGTTGCGATAACCGACGCGCAGGGTCGGGGACCACCAGCTCTGTCCATTATCGAACATGGCGCCGAAGGAGAGCAGGCCCGTGCTGGAGAAGCTCGTTGAATCGCGCTCGCCGACGAAGAGGTCGACCCCGGTGCCGCCACCGGTTTCCGTATAATCGGACTCGAACAGGGTCAGATAGTCGACCGACAGCGCCGGGCTGACATAGTAGCGGCCGAACTCGAAATTACGCGAAACGCGTGCCGAACCGGTAAGGTGATAGCCGGTCCATTCGGCAGAAGGCGTGGCGTCGAATTCACCGATCAGGACGCGGCGATTATGCTCGAAGCTGTCGAAACCGGCGCCGCCGTAGATATCAAGATTGATACCGGCCGGACCGCGCGCGCCGGCATAGGCGCCGAGCTGAGCCGACAGGGCTGACATCGGATCGTCGACACCGTCGACTTCGGAAACCTCGCTGGCAGAACCAACGAAATTCACGCCCGCGGCGTAGAAGGGACCCGCGGGTCGGTCGAAACCGACGGCTACGCCGATACCCTGACCGCGATAGCCAGGGCCAAAGGACGATCCCGCGCGATCCGCGAAATAACCGAACTCCTGAATCCAGAGACCGCCGGTTTCCTCGGGGCTCCGGCGCACCGCCTCGAGACGGTTCGCCAGGGCGCCGACGGCGCTGTCATTGCTCGCCAGAGCGAACTGGATGGCGCTTGCGGCATATTCCGGAAGCAGCTGGTCGTAAGCCGCGAAAAAATCTTCCTGGGAGGTGAGGGAGGCGATCGCCGCGCCCAGCTCACTGCCTTCCCAGGTGTTGAACGCGGCCTGGTAGGCAGAGGCCTGGTTGGCCGTCATGCCCAGTTCCTCGGCCGTCTTCCGCTCGAGATTGAGGCGGATGACATTGTCGTCGGCCGGGTCGAATTCGAGCGAGGCCGTGTAGAGGTAGGGCGACTCGGCATCGCGCAGCTCGTCGAGGCTGTCCTCGACGGTGAGATTGCCTGCACGGATGAGCTCGAACGAACCGCCATTGCCGATGATATCGGACAGGGAGACAGTCAGGCGAGAGCCGCTCTCGAAGGTGATGTCGCCGCTCGCGACAAGGTTTCCGGCTTCGCCGGTACCCGCGTCGATCCGCAGCACCAGAACGGAACCTTCACCGAAGCGTGCATTGGTCAGACCCAGCTGCTCGGTTCCCTGCAGGTTCAGGGTCGCATTGTCGACCTCGATATCGAGCAGGCCGTCGCTGTCCGTGAGCGCTCCGAGAATTACGGGCAGCTCGGCGTAAAGCTCTTCGGCATCCAGAGCATCGATAAGGCCCTCATCGACGAGCCGGTCGATCTCGGCGCGAACGGTCGTCCCGTCGAGGATCAGAAGATCGGCGCCGTCGCCGAATGCGATGTCGCCCGTGACGTCGCCGGCTTCCACGCGGAACGTGTCCGCGCCGCTTCCCAGACGTACATCGCCGAAGACTCGGATGTTTTCCTGGGTGACATTGAGTGCCGGAATATCGTCGTCCGGATTGCTGTCTTCAGCCTGCACCCAATACTGATGGAAGCTGGTTCCGGTCGTGTTGGCGCTCAGATCGATCGCCACGCGGTCATGGGGGACATCGTCCGGTTCGATCAGATTGCCGTCCTCGTCGACATAGGCGAGCGGCGCTGTGTGTTCCGCGAAAATGGCGCCCGTATTCTCGACGGAACCGAGAGTCCCCGACCGGTCCAGAATTGTAATGCTGCTCGCTCCGCCGGCGCCCGTCGCCGACATGCGACCGTGGTTCGCGAAGGCATTAAGGATCGCGCCCTCGTCGATCAGCAGGCTGTAGGCCGTGCCGTAGGCACCATCGACCGCAACCGTCGTGGTCACGGCATTGACATTGCCGGTATTCGTCAGGACCGGGAGCACGGCGCCTTCGGCCAGGTGCATCGCGGTGGCATCGGCTTCCGTCGTATCAGAATAGGCGGTGACGGTGATGATTCCGTCGTTGAGCATGCCCTCGGACAGGGTGGCCGTATAGAAACCTCCTAAACCATCGTCGGAACCGCCGATCCTGATGCCTGTCGCTGACACATCATTGAGCTCGCCTGCGGCCGTCAGACCCGCGCGGGTCACGAATGAATAGCCCAGCGGGGTCGCCGGGATGCTTTCATCGGTGTCGGTCGTGTCGGGATCGTCCTCGACGGCTGGCTGGATCGCTTCACCGATTACGATGTCGCCATCGGTGGCGGAAATGAACACCGCGGGTGCGCTGCCACGTTGGGAGATAGCTGAATCACTGCCGATCCCGTTGCTGCCCGTCGCGCCCTCGAAAAGAATGCCGTTCGCGATATTCGCCTGAACGAGCACCACTGGCCCGCCTTGGAAAACATCGTCTTCATCAAGCGTTTCGATGTATTCGGGAACAAGCGGGCGACCATTGAACTGGTAGCCTGTGCCCGTTGCGGAGCCAAGCAGGTAAAAACTGCCGCCGAGATCGGCGTTGATATTGATCGCCGACGTGTCTTCGCCTCGAACATTGACCGCGCCGGTAATCTGCACGTCGCCGGAAACCGGTGCCTGTACGTCGAGACCGTAGGATCGGTCGCCGACCATGGTGATCGTACCGTTCGAAATGATATTGCCGGTTACATCGGTAAGAATGCGGATGGATGCCGAGTCATTGCCCCGGACCGCGATGCGGCCGCCATTGGTGATGACGATATCGCCGACGAAAGCGCCCGTGCCGTCGACTAGAATGCCGACGCGGTCGCCTCCCACAGCACTGGGGCCGTCGAGGTCCTGAACGAGTTCGTCTTCGCCGAGGTCCTGCGGATCGCTTTCCGAATCCACGCTCACGCTACCAGATACTTCGAGGCCGCCGGTCGTGCCGCCTTCCAGGAGCACGCCGACGCCGCCGTCATCGTCGCTGGTGACATCCACCGAGCCTTCGACGGAAACCGTATGGTCGCTGTCCGCTGTTACTGCGGTACCCGCGGTCGTCAGCGTCACGCGGCCGGTGCTCGTGATAACGATATTGTCGGCGGTTCCGCCATCCCCGGCGGTAGACGTCGTCAGCGGCGTGGTCACTTCGTCGGTGACTTCGCGATCGGCCAACGCGGCCGGGGCTGCAACGGTCAGTGAAACCAGGGCACTGGCATACAGAAAACGGCGGCGCATACGAACTCCTGACGCGAATTCCCGGTGGGATTTGCCGAACGGTACGGAATTTGTAGCGAAAGCGACGGCGCTCGTCGACCGTGCAAGGTGTGCTTGTGACAAAAGAAAACGGCCGGACATCGCGCCCGGCCGTGATCCGTGTCCTTCAGACGAAGCGAAATGCTCCGGTCAGCAGGAGTAGTACATGTCGAACTCGACCGGGTGGGGATGCATCTCGAAGCGGAGCACCTCTTCCATCTTGAGGTCGATATAGGCGTCGATCTGGTCGTCATCCATGACACCGCCCTTCTTGAGGAAGTCACGGTCGGCGTCGAGCGATTCGAGCGCTTCGCGCAGCGACCGGCAGACTGTCGGGATGTCCTGGAGTTCTTCCGGCGGCAGGTCGTAGAGGTCCTTGTCCATCGGATCGCCCGGATCGATGCGGTTCTCGATACCGTCGAGGCCGGCCATGAGCAGGGCGGCATAGGTCAGGTACGGATTGCCGGCCGGATCCGGGAAGCGCGTCTCGATGCGCTTGGCGTTCGGCGAGGCGACCCACGGAATACGGATCGATGCGGAACGGTTGCGGGCCGAATAGGCCAGCAGGACCGGGGCTTCGAAGCCCGGGACCAGGCGCTTGTAGGAGTTGGTCGACGCATTGGCGAAGGCGTTGATCGCACGCGCATGCTTGATGATGCCGCCGATATAGTGGAGGCAGGTTTCCGAAAGGTCGGCATAGCGATCGCCGGCGAACATCGGCTTGCCGTCCTTCCAGATCGACTGGTGAACGTGCATGCCGGTGCCGTTGTCGTTCCAGACCGGCTTCGGCATGAAAGTGGCGGACTTGCCGTAGGCGTGAGCCACCATGTGGACGGTGTACTTATAGAGCTGCATGCGGTCGGCCATCGTGGTCAGCGAGGCGAATCTCATGCCGAGCTCATGCTGCGCCGGCGCCACTTCGTGGTGATGCTTCTCCGGCTGCAGGCCGAGCTCCTCCATGACGGCGAGCATCTCGGTGCGCATGTCCTGGCCGCTATCGATCGGGTTCACCGGAAAATAGCCGCCCTTGGCGCCTGGACGGTGACCCAGGTTTCCGCCTTCGAACATGGCGCCGGTATTGTGCGGCATCTCTTCGCTGTCGACTGAATAGCCGGTCTCGCCCTGGCTGGTATTCCAGCGGACGTCGTCGAACACGAAGAATTCCGCTTCCGGACCGAAATAGGCCGTGTCGCCGATGCCGCTGGACTTCAGGAAGGCCTCGGCCTTCTTGGCCGTTGTGCGCGGATCGCGGTTATAGGCGTCGCCCGTGCCCGGCTCGAGGATGTCGCAGAGCATGACAAGGGTCGGCTGCTGATAGAAGGGATCCACTTCCGCGAAGCCGGCATCCGGCTTGAGCACCATGTCGGACTCGTTGATGGCTTTCCAGCCGGCGATCGACGAGCCGTCGAACATGATTCCGTCCTCGAAGAAGTCCTCGTTGACCTCGGAACGGTCGAAGGTGACGTGCTGCAGCTTGCCGCGCGGGTCGGTAAAGCGCAGATCGACATACTTGATGTCTTCGTCTTTGAGTTTCTTCAGAATTGCGTCTGACATGGACCAGGCTCCGCTTGGTAGGTCAAGGAATGATCAAAGGGCATCCCGGCCGGTTTCGCCGGTCCGGATGCGGATAACGCTTTCGATCGGGCTGACGAATATCTTTCCGTCGCCGATACGGCCTGTCTGGGCCGCATTCTGGATGGCTTCCACCGCGGCGTCGACGCGCTCGGCAGGCAGGACCAGCTCGATCTTGATCTTGGGAAGGAAGTCGACGACGTACTCGGCGCCGCGATAGAGTTCCGTATGGCCCTTCTGTCGCCCGAAGCCCTTGGCTTCGATGACGGTAAGGCCCTGGACGCCGATTTCCTGAAGGGCTTCCTTCACGTCGTCCAGTTTGAACGGTTTTATGATGGCTTCGATTTTCTTCATCACCGACTCCATGATCTTGCCGCGACGCTATCGCCGGGTCCGGGTGTGACAAGCGAGAAACGGCAGTCCCGATGAGAGGAGCAGGCAATTGCTACTCAATAAGGCAGGCATGCCACACAATGATGCATCCATCCGGCACCCCGTCCGGAACGCGATTCTGAGCACGGGCGACTGCGGTGTGTGCGATCGTCATGCCGCTGAAAAAGGCGTGTCGGGCAAAGCGCTTATGGACCGTGCCGGTCATGCCATGGCGCGGGCCATCATGCAACGTTGGGCGCCTCGACCCGTCAGCGTCCTGTGCGGGCCCGGAAATAATGGCGGCGATGGTTTCGTATGTGCGCGCAACCTGCACGAAGCCGGTTGGACCGTCGCGGTTTTCCTCGCGGGTAAGACCTCGGATCTGAAAGGCGACGCCAGAGCAGCCTGCGAGGCCTGGGGAGGGCCCGTCCAGCCACTTTCACTCGCTGCGCTGGACGGAGCGGGGCTCGTCGTGGACGCGATTTTCGGGGCGGGACTCAACCGGGCGCCGGACGGCGAGATCGCAAGGGTCATCGATGCGGTGGCAAACTCCGACAGGCCCGTGATCGCAGCGGATCTCCCCAGCGGTGTTTCAGGGGACACGGGCCGCCCGCTTGGCGTCGCCGTGAGGGCCGACCTCACCGTGACTTTCCATCGCGCGAAGCCGGCTCACATCCTCGAGCCCGGAGCGGGACTGTGTGGTGAAGTCGTGCTGGCCGATATCGGTATTCCCGATAGCTGGCGGCAGGTCGTCGAGCCGGTGGCCCGTTTGAATACGCCGGATATTTGGAGTGGCCATCTACCTGTGCGGTCGTCGCAAAGCCACAAGCATGGACATGGGCGTCTCGCAGTCTTCACCGGTCCTGCCAGCGCGACCGGTGCGGCCCGCCTTGCGGCTCGGGCAGGGCTTCGGGCGGGCGCAGGTCTCGTCACGCTGGTGAGCCCGCCGGGGGCGGTCCTCGTCAATGCGACAGCGTCGACAGCCGTCATGGTTCGCAGTCGCGCCTCGGAGGTGCGAGCCGGGAATGCCCTGGGAGAGCTGAAGGCGAGCTGTGCCGTCATGGGGCCTGCCATGGGGGTGGGCGAGGACACGCGCGACGCGGTGTTGTCGGCGCTCGGCTCGAACGCATCGCTCGTACTCGACGCGGATGCTCTGACCAGTTTCGAGGCGGCACCCGGACCATTGTTTGCCGCGTTGCGGGCAGAGGATGTGCTGACGCCGCACCCCGGCGAGTTCCGGCGTCTTTTCCCCGATATCGCGGATGAGACCGGGAGCCGGGTCGACGCCGCACGGTCGGCCGTCGAACGGGCGGGTTGCACGATCCTTCTCAAGGGCGCTGATACCGTCATCGCGTCTCCGGGGATATGCCCGGTCGTGAACCGCCATGCGTCCCCATCCCTGGCGACTGCGGGCAGCGGGGACGTGCTGGCCGGCCTTATCGGCGGTCTGATGACGCAGGGGATGAGCGGGTTCGAAGCCGCCTGCGGGGGCGCATGGCTGCACGGCGATACGGCTCTGCGCCTGGGGCAGGGGCTGATCGCGGAAGATCTGGTGGAAGCCACTCCGGCGAGCCTTCAGGCCTTGCACCGGCATCTGCGCCGGAACCGCGCACTTAGCCATCTGCTTTAGCATACGAGCCAAGCGCCTGCGGGGCTTGGCTCAGGCCCCGGCGCGGTTCATGTTCGACCGGATCGAATTCGAAGGCCCTCCATGCCGCAAGACACATCCTACCGCCCCGACCAGCAGCTCGATTTCGATGCGCTGCGCTTCCACATGAAACCGACCCCGGGCAAGCTCGGCGTTACGGCGACCAAGCCGATGGCGACGCAGCGCGATCTGGCGCTGGCCTACAGCCCGGGCGTGGCAGCGCCCGTGCGGGCGATCGCCGAGGATCCGGAGACCGTCTACGACTATACGTCGAAGGGGAATATGGTCGCCGTCGTGTCTAACGGCACGGCCATCCTCGGTCTGGGCAATCTGGGTGCGGCGGCGTCCAAGCCGGTGATGGAAGGCAAGGCGGTCCTGTTCAAGCGTTTCGCCGATATCGACGCTGTCGATGTCGAGGTCGACTACACGGACCCGGACAAGTTCATCGAGTGCGTGCGCGGCTTCGGCAACACGTTCGGCGGAATCAATCTGGAAGACATCAAGGCACCGGAATGTTTCGAGATCGAGCGCCGGCTTCGCGAAGAACTCGATATCCCGGTCTTCCATGACGACCAGCACGGAACCGCGATCATCGCCGCTGCGGGCCTGATCAATGCCTGCGACCTGACCGGCCGCAAGTTCGAGGATCTCAAAGTGGTGCTCTGCGGGGCAGGCGCGGCTGGCCTGTCCGTTCTCGAGCTCATCGAATCGATGGGTGTGAAGTCGGAAAACACCATCGTCGTCGATATCGAGGGCGTGGTGTATGAGGGTCGTCCGGGCTGCCACGAGCGCCTGGCCCGCCATGCGATCAAGACCGACAAGCGTACGCTCGCAGAAGCGGCGGAAGGCGCTGACTGCCTGCTGGGTCTGTCGGCCGCAGGGGCTTTCACCAAGGAGATCGTGGCCTCGCTGGCGCCGAACCCGATCATCTTCGCCATGGCCAATCCGACGCCGGAAATCACGCCGGAAGAGGTCAAGGCGGTTCGCTCCGACGCGATCATGGCCACCGGGCGTTCCGATTACCCCAACCAGGTCAATAACGTCCTCGGGTTTCCTTACATCTTTCGGGGTGCGCTCGACGTGCGCGCGCGCACTATCAATGAGGAAATGAAGATCGCCGCCGCGCGGGCGCTGGCCGCGCTGGCGCGCGAGGATGTGCCGGACGAAGTGGCGCAGGCCTACAAGGTCGAGCGCCTGCGCTATGGCCGCGAATACATCATTCCGACGCCCTTCGATCCGCGCCTCATTTCCTGGGTGCCGCCCTTCGTCGCCCAGGCTGCGATCGATACCGGGGTGGCACGGCGCCCGATCGAGGAGACCGAGGGATACAAGCAGGTCCTCGCCCGTCGTCTCGACCCGACCGCCGCCTTGCAGCAGCGGATATCGGCCTCGATCCGCAACGAGAACAAGCGCATTATCTTCGCCGAAGGCGAGGAACCGTCCGTGATTCGTGCGGCCTATGCCTTCCAGACACAGGGACTGGGACAGGCGGTGCTGGTCGCGCGCGAGGATATCGCCGAAGCGAATATGCGAGAGCTGGGCATTCCCACCGGCGTACTGGAAATCGCCAATGCACGGATTTCCGATCACACGCATGAGTATGGCGACTATCTCTACGAACGCCTCCAGCGACGCGGCTATTTGCGCCGCGATGTGCAGCGCCGGGTCAATAACGACCGGAACGTCTTCTCCGCCTGCATGCTGAAGATGGGGCATGCGGACGGTATGGTGACCGGCGTGACGCGCCACTCGAATGTCTGCATGAACGATGTCGAGCTCGTGCTGGATGCGGTCGATGGAAGTCGTGCGGTCGGCGTGACCGCTGCTGTCACACGCGGCCGGACGCTGGTGATCGGCGATTCGAGCGTCACCGAGTTTCCCGACACCGAGGCTCTGGCCGAGATCGCCGTGGCGACCGCGAATGCCGCTCGCCGGCTCGGGCTGACGCCGCACGTCGCCTTCATGTCCTATTCCAGTTTCGGCAATCCGCCGGGCGAGAGATCGGAAAAAATCCAGCAGGCGGTGGCCCGACTGGACGCGATGGGTGTCGAATTCGAATATGAGGGCGAGATGGCGGCGGACGTCGCGCTCGATCCCGAGCATCATGCGCTCTATCCGTTCTCGCGCCTGAGCGAGCCTGCCAATGTGCTGATCATGCCGGCCGTTCACTCGGCCTCGATCGCCATTCGCCTGCTCAAGGCGGCCGGCGGTGCGACGGTGATCGGGCCGATGCTGGTGGGGCTGGAGAAGCCGGTCCAGATTGCCCGGCTTGGCGCCAGCGTGACCGATATCGTGAACCTCGCCGGAATCGCGGCATTCGACCTCAACAAACCGGCCATATAAGACAGACACATAGCCGCCATTCACAGGGAATTGACGGCATGGGGGTGCAGACAGTGCCCCGGCATCCTATCTAGGCTGTCTTGCGAGGTGAGGGACGAGACAGCATGGCCGGACGATCGACACGCGACATGACCGAAGGTCCTGTCTTCGGGCATATTTTCCGCATGCTGTTGCCCATGAGCTTCGGTATCCTGGCGATGATGCTGGTGGGTATCGTGGATACTTACTGGGTGGGCACGCTGGGTACGGCACAACAGGCTGCCGTGCAGATGAGCTTCCCCGTGACCATGCTGGTGATGAGCGTCTCCATCGGCCTTGGTGCCGGTGCCGTTTCCGCCGTTTCGCGTGCCGCCGGCCGCAAGGATTCGTCCTCCATTCCGCGTATCGCGACCGATGCGATGATGCTCGCCCTGCTTTCGGTCGGTGCAGTCTCGGCGGTGGGCGTGCTGACCGTGGAACAGATCTTCGTCGGGCTCGGCGCCAGCGAGACCATGTTGCCGCACGTGGTCGACTACATGACGGTCTGGTTCGGCGGGATCGTGCTGATCGTGGGGCCCATGGTGGCTAGCAATATCCTGCGCGCGCTCGGCAATGCGATCATTCCCAGCCTGATGATGATCGCTGCGGCCTTTGTGAACCTGATCCTCGACCCGATCTTCATCCTCGACGACGTGTTCGGGATCATGCCCGGTCTTGGCTGGGGCGTGTCCGGCGCGGCGCTGGCAACCGTTGCGGCGAATGCTGTCACCTTCGCTATGGTCGGGTCCTATCTCGTCTTCAAGGAAAAGCTGATCGACTTCAATTTCGAGGACTGGGGCGAGGTCCTGCACCATTGGTACGACGTCGCGCGCGTCGGTGCACCGGCCTGCGTGTCCAATATCTTCAATCCCTTCGCCATGATGGTGGCGATGAGCGGGCTGGGCATGGCCCGCTTCGGAGACGCAGCTGTCGGCGGTCTCGGCGTAGCCGGGCGGGTCGAGGCCTTTGCCATCGTCCCGCTGTTCGCGCTCTCCGCCTCGATCGGTGCCGTGACCGGTCAGAATGGCGGTGCGGAACGGATCGATCGGGTGCGCGAGGCCTTCCGGTCCAGCTTCCTCTTTTCAGTAGGCTGGGGGCTCTTCATTGCCCTGGTGCTCTTCCTGACGTCCGACCTCCTGGCCGCGACCTTCCTGCCCAGCGAAGAAGGACAGGCCATTGCGCGGGCCTATTGGCACATCGTGCCGGTGACGATCGCCGGATACGGCATCACAATCGCGGCGAGCGCCGGGTTCAACGGACTGGGGCGCCCCGGTCGCGGGATGATGATCACGGCCGGCCGGGCGCTGGGCCTGATGGTGCCCTTCGTACTTCTGGGCAGCTGGATGATCGGCGCCCCGATCGGCGTGATCGCGGGCGTGGCTCTGGCCAATCTTGTAGCGGGTCTGGCAACGGTGACTTTCGTCCTCGTCCGGGCGCCCATGACCGCCAAGCACGGACGCGCGCGTCAGCGCAAGACGGTCGAGCCGGCACCGGCCGAAGATCCGGCCTAGTCTCAGGATGCGCGGAGGGTCAGGATTCCGGCCAGTTCCGGCTTGCCGTTGAGAGACGGGTGAGGGCAGGGGCGGAAGTCCGTGTCGGACGGCCAGTCCCATCGATCCGCCGGAAATAGCGAACGCATAGCGTCCAGCGAGCAGCCATAGGGCGGGCCACCCATTTCGTCCTTCTGCATGAACAGGGCAAGCAATTGTCCGCCCGGCTTCAGCCAGCGGCGCAGCGCAGCCTCGTAATCGGTCCGCAGGCTCGGATGAATGGCGCAGAGGAAAGTCTGTTCGTGGACCAGATCGACGGGTTCGTCCGGTGTCCAGGCGAGACTGTCGCCCTCGACGAAATGGCCGCTCAGGCCGAGTTGGTCGAAATGCGCCTTCTGCCAGGCGATGGCGGTTCCGGAGAGGTCCATCGCAGTGACCTCGAGACCAAGTCCGGCAAAGAAGGCCGGCTCCGGCGAACGTCCGCAGCCGGGCACGATAATGCGCCGTCCCGCTTCCAGCGCCCCCGCTTGCTGCCAGAGTGCGATCGCCGGATGCAGGTCGCCTCGTTCCCAGGGGGTCTCATTGTCGCGAAATCGCGCTTCCCAATCGAGAGCGGTCCTGTCCTCGCTCGCACTCATGGCCGCCGTCCTTACTTGCAAAATCGCGAGAATATTTGGCGACCCGGGCGAAAACGTCCAGAGGCGTGCTGCAAGCGGTGTGTTGGGTGCTCTGCCTCAGCCAGCTTGCGCATCGCCGTGCCTCATGCCAATACGCCGGCCCGGCTCGCGGATGTGGCGGAATTGGTAGACGCGCTGGATTTAGGTTCCAGTGCCGCAAGGCGTGGAGGTTCGAGTCCTCTCATCCGCACCAGCCTTCGCCCTTCGGGCTTCGGGTGCAGGCCCCCCGAAGCCTCGGCGAAGGGGGAGGGTTCGAGAATGAAGTACTTCACCATTACTCGTCTCACCTCCATCTGCACACACCAGCCGCTTCCCGGCGTTGCACGTCGCGAATCCGCGTGACATAACGCGCGCTCGATTTTCCATGCGGACCCGTCCGCCTATCTAATGAACGTCAAGGCCAACCCATGAATGTCATCGAGAAAGCCTCCGAAGGCTTGAGCCGCACCTTTGAGATCGTCTTCCCGGCTGACGATCTGCAAGCTCGCCTGGATGCGAAGATCGAAGAGATCCGTCCGGAAGTCCGCCTCAAGGGCTTCCGTCCGGGCAAGGTTCCCTCCAGCCACATCCGCAAGATGTTCGGCGAGTCCATCATGGGCGACCTGCTGAACGAGCTGGTTCCGGAAACCACGCAGAAGACGCTGGACGAAAAGAATATCCGTCCTGCTTCGCAGCCCGATATCGAAGTCACCAGCGAGGCGAAGGACGTGATCGCCGGCAAGGCCGACTTCAAGTTCGAGATCAGCCTTGAAGTCATGCCGGAATTCGAGCCGGCCGACCCGGCCAAGATCAAGGTCGAGCGTCCGGTCGCCGAGGTTGCCGACAGCGATCTGGACGAGACGCTCGAGCGTCTGGCCAATGAAAACCGCGAATTCGCGGCCAAGAAGGGCGGCAAGAACGCCAAGGCGGAAGAGGGTGATGTCGTCGTCGTCGATTTCGTCGGCAAGATCGATGGCGAGGCCTTCGAGGGCGGTTCCGCCGAGGATGCCCGTGTCGCCATCGGCGACGGTGCCTTCATTCCGGGTTTCGAAGAGCAGCTCATCGGTGCCAAGGTCGGCGAAGAGCGCGAGCTCAAGGTGACCTTCCCGGAAGAGTATCAGGCCACGCACCTGGCCGGTAAGGACGCGATCTTCGAGACCACGGTCAAGGCGATCGAGTCCGCCCAGGACGCCAAGGTCGACGACGATCTGGCCAAGCGCCTCGGCCTCGACGATCTGAACGCCCTCAAGGACGCGCTGCGCAAGAATTTCGAAGGCGAGTATGCCAAGCAGTCGCGGATGAAGGTGAAGCGCGCAGTGCTCGATGCGCTGGACACTGAGCACCAGTTCGACCTTCCGCCGAAAATGGTCGATGCCGAATTCGAGAACATCTGGCGTGAAGTCGCTCACGCGATCGAGCACGACCACCTCGAGGAAGAGGACAAGGGCAAGTCGGAAGACGAGCTCAAGGAAGAATATCGCGGTATTGCCGAGCGCCGCGTGCGCCTCGGTCTCGTGCTGGCCGAGATCGGCCGCCGCAACAATATCGAGGTGACGCAGGAAGAACTCTCCCGCGCCATCAATGCCGAAGCGGTCAAGTATCCGGGCCAGGAGCGCCAGGTCGTCGAGTTCTATCAGAAGAACCCGAATGCCGTCGCCCAGATGCGCGCCCCGATCTATGAAGAGAAGGTCGTCGACTACATCCTCGAGCTTGCCGATGTGAGCGAGAAGACGGTTTCTCGCGACGCGCTCTTCGCGGACGAGGACGAAGCGCCGGCCAAGAAGAAGGCTCCGGCGAAGAAGAAAGCCGCAGCCAAGAAGGCTCCGGCCAAGAAAGCGGCTGCCAAGAAGGACGAGGGCGAGAAAAAAGCTCCGGCCAAGAAGCCCGCCGCGAAGAAAACCGCCGCCAAGAAGGATGAGGGCGAGAAGAAGGCTGCCGCCAAGAAGCCGGCCGCCAAGAAAGCCCCGGCCAAGAAGAAGGCTGCAGCGAAAAAGGCCGACTGAGCCGACGCTGATCCGGAATGAAACAACGCCGGCGCTCGATGGGCGCCGGCGTTTTTCTTTGCCGGAATCTTTCCCGGGATTTCACAGGGCTTGCTGCACGGCGCGCCTTGCCTACAACTTCAACGACCGCGATAGTTCGCTATCCCGTCTGATGTGAATCGGCCGAAACCGGCCGAAACCCCAAGGAGCGCGACATGTATGATCCCCAGGACGTAGCGATGAATCTGGTTCCGATCGTCGTTGAGCAAACCAGTCGGGGCGAACGGTCCTTCGACATTTATTCGCGTCTCCTCAAGGAGCGCATCATCTTTGTGACCGGTCCCATCGAGGACCACATGGCGAGCCTGATCGTTGCCCAGCTTCTCTTTCTGGAGTCGGAGAACCCCAAGAAAGAGATCTCGATGTACATCAACTCGCCGGGCGGCGTGGTCTCGGCCGGTCTCGCGATCTACGACACGATGCAGTATATCCGCAGCCCGGTCTCGACGATGTGCATGGGCATGGCGGCCTCGATGGGCTCACTGCTGCTCACGGCCGGCGAGAAGGACATGCGCTATGCGACGCCGAATGCGCGTATCATGGTGCACCAGCCCTCCGGCGGCTTCCGCGGCCAGGCTTCGGATATCGAGCGACACGCAGCGGATATCCAGAAGATCAAGCGCCGGCTCAACGAGATTTATGTGCATCACACCGGACGCAAGTATGACGAGATTGAAACTGCCCTCGATCGGGACAATTTCATGTCGGCAGAAGAAGGCAAGGATTTCGGTCTCATAGACCACGTATTCGCCCGCCGTGGCGAAGGCGATGCGGAATCCGAGAAGGAATAAGGTTCGGTCAGACAAGCGTTTGACGCTTGATCGATGCTGCATCGATATGATCGAATGAACATCGAAAGAAACCTTTCGCTAAAGTTCGGCGCCGATTTTGCGTAGGACGTTAAGCGAAAGCGGGTATGATCCACGACCCGCGGGTTGAATTGGAGCGGTCATGAGTAAGACGACGGGCGGAGACAGCGAGTCGAAAAATACCCTCTACTGCTCTTTCTGCGGAAAGAGCCAGCACGAGGTACGCAAGCTGATCGCCGGACCGACGGTGTTCATCTGCGATGAATGCGTAGAACTCTGCATGGACATCATCCGCGAGGAGAACAAGTCCTCTCTGGTGAAGTCCAAGGAAGGCGTCCCGACGCCGCAGGAGATCTTCAACGTTCTCAATGACTACGTGATCGGTCAGTCGCATGCCAAGCGCGTGCTGGCCGTCGCCGTGCACAATCACTACAAGCGCCTGAACCATGCGGCCCAGAATGCCGATGTGGAGCTGGCCAAGTCGAATATCCTGCTGATCGGTCCGACCGGTTGCGGCAAGACGCTGCTGGCCCAGACCCTGGCGCGGATTCTCGACGTGCCCTTCACGATGGCGGACGCCACGACACTGACCGAAGCCGGTTATGTCGGCGAGGACGTCGAGAACATCGTGCTGAAGCTGCTGCAGTCGGCGGATTACAATGTCGAGCGTGCCCAGCGCGGCATCGTCTATATCGACGAGATCGACAAGATTTCCCGCAAGTCGGACAATCCGTCCATAACGCGCGACGTGTCGGGCGAGGGCGTGCAGCAGGCACTTCTGAAGATCATGGAAGGCACGGTCGCGTCCGTGCCGCCGCAGGGTGGCCGAAAGCATCCGCAGCAGGAATTCCTGCAGGTCGACACGACGAATATCCTCTTCGTGGTCGGCGGTGCATTCGCGGGCCTCGACAAGGTGATCTCCCAGCGCGGGCAGGGCTCCTCCATCGGCTTCGGAGCCGATGTGCGCGAACCCGATGCACGCCGTACGGGCGAAATCCTCCGCGGGGTGGAGCCGGACGATCTTCTGCGCTTCGGCCTGATCCCGGAATTCGTCGGCCGTCTGCCGGTGATCGCGACTCTGGAAGACCTCGACGAGGGCGCCCTGGTCCAGATCCTGACCGAGCCGAAGAACGCACTCGTGAAGCAGTATCAGCGCCTCTTCGACATGGAAGGCGTCGGGCTGACCTTTACCGAGGACGCGCTCAAGGCCGTGGCCACGCGTGCGATCCAGCGCAAGACGGGAGCTCGTGGTCTCCGGTCGATCATGGAGGGCATCCTGCTCGAGACCATGTTCGAACTGCCGAGCATGGAAGGCGTGGAAGAGATTGTCGTCAACGCGGAAGTCGTTGAAGGCAATGCGAAACCGCTGTCCATCTACGCAGAGCGCAAGGACGACAAGCGCACGGGTGCTTGACCTTCGGCTTTCGGATCGCCACCTCATGATCAACCGGACGCTGCTCGGCGGCGGTTGAGCCGACCAAGCGAACGTCCCGAATCGAGTCACGATCTCTTGAAGATCTGAACGCGCCCTGATGGGCGCGAATGGAGAATGAATGTCTACTTCGAAGACACTGCCGCTTCTGCCGCTGCGAGACATTGTCGTATTCCCGCACATGATTGTGCCGCTCTTCGTGGGACGCGAGAAATCCGTCAAGGCACTCGAAGAGGTGATGAAGGCGGACAAGCAAATCCTGCTCGCGGCGCAGCGCACGGCGTCCGACGACGAGCCGTCGCCCGATGCGATCCATTCGACAGGTGTCATCGCGTCCGTCCTCCAGCTGCTGAAACTCCCGGACGGGACGGTCAAGGTCCTGGTCGAGGGCGGCACGCGTGTTGAAATCACGGGTTATGTGGATCAGCCGGAGTATTACGAAGCGGTCTGCGAGCCGGTGATCGAGGATCCGGGCGACGAGGCCGAGCTGGAAGCGCTGATGCGCACGGTGGCGTCGAAGTTCGAAGACTATGTGAAGCTGAACAAGAAGGTTCCGCCTGAGGCGCTCGCTTCGCTGGCCCAGATCAACGAGCCGGGCAAGCTGGCCGATTCCATTGCTGCTCATCTCGCCGTGAAGCTGGATGAAAAACAGTCCCTGCTCGAGGATCCTGATGCCTCCAGCCGGCTCGAGCGCGTGCTCGGCCTGATGGAAGGCGAGATCGGGGTGCTCCAGGTCGAGAAGAAAATCCGCTCGCGCGTGAAGCGCCAGATGGAGAAGACCCAGCGCGAGTATTATCTCAACGAGCAGATGAAGGCGATCCAGCGCGAGCTGGGTGAGGGCGATGACAGCCGCGAGGAACTCGCAGAGCTGGAAGAGAAGCTGGCCGAGGCCAAGCTCTCCAAGGAAGCCCGCACCAAAGCGGAAGCCGAGTTCAAGAAGCTGCGCCAGATGAGCCCGATGTCGGCGGAAGCGACCGTCGTGCGGAATTATCTCGACTGGATCCTTGCGGTGCCGTGGGGCAAGCGCAAACGCCTGAAGAACGATCTGGAGCGTGCCGAAGGCGTGCTCGAGTCGGATCATTACGGCCTGGAGAAGGTCAAGGAGCGTATCCTGGAGCACCTCGCCGTGCAGGCGCGGACCCGCAAGCTCAAGGGGCCGATCCTCTGCCTCGTCGGACCGCCCGGCGTCGGCAAGACCTCGCTCGGCCGGTCCATTGCCAAGGCCACCGGCCGCGACTTCGTTCGCATGTCGCTGGGCGGCGTGCGCGACGAGGCCGAGATTCGCGGACACCGGCGGACCTATATCGGATCCATGCCGGGCCGCATTATCCAGTCCATGAAGAAGGTGAACTCCTCCAATCCGCTCTTCCTGCTCGACGAGATCGACAAGCTCGGCGCGGACTATCGCGGCGATCCGGCCTCGGCTTTGCTCGAAGTGCTCGATCCGGAGCAGAATTCGACCTTCAACGACCATTATCTGGAAGTCGATTACGACCTGTCCGACATCATGTTCGTCACCACGGCGAACACGCTGAACCTGCCGCAGCCGCTCCTCGACCGGATGGAGATCATCCGTATCGCCGGCTACACGGAGGACGAAAAGGTCGAGATCGCCAAGCGTCACCTCATCCCCAAGCAGATGAAAAATCATGCGTTGAAGGATGCCGAATGGACGCTCGAGGAGGACGCGCTGCGCGACCTCATCCGTTACTACACCCGCGAGGCGGGCGTACGTAATCTCGAGCGCGAGATTGCCAATCTGGCCCGAAAATCCGTCCGCCAGCTGCAGACGGGCAAGGCGGACAAGGTCACGCTCACGCCGGAAAACCTTGGTGATTTCGCCGGTGTGCGGAAATTCCGCTTCGGCGAGACCGACAAGGACGACCAGATCGGTATCGTGACGGGCCTCGCCTGGACGGAAGTCGGCGGCGATCTCCTGACCATCGAAGCGGTTCGCATGCCGGGCCGCGGCAAGATGACCGTGACAGGCAATCTGCGGGACGTGATGAAGGAATCCATCTCTGCGGCGAACTCCTTCGTGCAGTCGCGGGCGCCGTCACTCGGCATCAAGCCCACCATCTTCCGGGCCGCGGATATTCACGTCCACGTACCGGAAGGCGCGACGCCGAAGGACGGTCCGTCCGCCGGTATCGCCATGATGACGGGTATCGTATCGGTGCTCACGGGCATTCCGGTGCGCAAGGACATCGCCATGACCGGCGAGATTACCCTGCGTGGCCGTGTCCTGCCGATCGGCGGCCTGAAGGAGAAGCTCCTCGCCGCCCTGCGCGGTGGCGTCAAAACCGTGCTGATCCCGAAGGAAAACGAGAAGGACCTCGCGGAGATTCCGGACAATGTGAAGGAAGGCCTCGAGATCATTCCGGTCGAGACCGCGGACGAAGTGCTCACCCGGGCCCTTGTCGAACCGGTCGAGCCGGTCGAATGGACCGAAGCCGACGAAGCGGCTCTGGCCGCGATGGCCGCACAACAGCCTGGCGACCCGACCAATCCGCAGGTCGCGCACTGATCAGCGTGACATCGAGGACACGATCATGGCCGGAGCAGACAGCTCCGGCCATTTTTGTGCAAGCAATGTGCAATTGTCACGAATATGCGCATTGACCTTGCGTCAAACTCTGCCCAGAGTTCCGTCATGACTTTCGCGAGCCTTTATTTTGCCGGCTACTTTACCAGCGCAACCCGTTCGGGGGCGATGGCCGGCTGACGCGTGCGAAAGCGACGAGTTGAACGGGCCTCCCCTCGGGGAGGCCTTTTTTATTGCCTGGAAGGAAAAGTGACATGTCGACGGTGAAGACACGCGACGAAATCAGGGCGGAAATAGCGGCGATCGACCGGACGATCGTAGAGACCATCGCGCAGCGCTCGGCGCTGGTCGACGATATCGTGCAAGACAAGGTGAGGGCGGGCCATCCGGTCAGAGACCGCGACCGGGAACAGGCCCTGCTGCGCGATGCCGTCGCGCTTGGCCGCGAGAAGGGCCTTGCGCCGCAAATCGTCGAGACTGTCTTCCACACCTTGTTCGAGGACTCCATTCGCCGCCAGCGTCAGCGCTTCGACTCCATGCGCGACGACGAGCTCAACGAGGTCAATGTCGCTTATCTCGGCGGGCCGGGCAGTTACAGCCATATTGCCGCGCAGAAGCTCTTCGAGCGTCGCAACGCCACCGTGGTGCCGGCGCCGAAGCGGGATTTCGTCTCGATCTTCCGGGCGGTCGAGAACGGCGAAGTCGATTACGGCGTGGTGCCGATCGAGAACACGACGACGGGCTCCATCAATGAGGCGCTGGATATTCTCCTGAACGGGCGAACGCATATCGTCGGCGAGTTCATGCTGCGCGTGGACCACTGCCTGGTCGGCCGGGCTGGCGGGCAGGGCCGTGTGACGCGTGTCTACGGCCACCCGCAGGCGCTGGCGCAGTGCAAGCGCTATCTCGGTGCTCATCCGGAGATCGAGACGCATATGGCGGCCAGCACGACTCGGGCCCTGGAGCGGATACTGGAGGAAGACGAAACGGCCGCGGCCGTGGCGGGCGAGGATGCGGCGCGCCTGTTCGGGTATGACATCCTGTCCCGCGATATCGGGGATCACGAGCAGAACATCACCCGCTTCATCGTGATCGCCCGCAAGGCGAAGACGCCGGCGCGAGAAGTGGAGTGCAAGACCTCGATGATGTTTACCACGCGCGACGCGCCAGGCGCCCTTGTCGATGCCCTGCTGGGTTTCCGCGACAATGGCATCAACCTGGTGAAACTCGAATCTCGTCCGATCGCCGGCAATCCCTGGGAGGAGATGTTCGTGATGGATGTCGAGGGACATCTCGACGACACGAAAATCCGGGCCAGCCTGTCCGTGCTCGAGGAACATACGCGGGAGATCAAGATCCTCGGCTGTTATGCGGCTGATGCGGTCGATCCCGTCAGCCTTGCCGAATAATACGGGGGTACCTGCGCCGCGATCCGGGCCGCGGCGCAGGGCCAGACGTCAATCGGTGCTGACATATTCGCTGAGCAGTTTTTCCTGCCGGGCGCGTTCGACCTTCGAGGTGAACTGGTCGTTGATGCGCTGTTCCTGGAGCGTCTTTACCAGCGTGATCAGCGACCCGGTCAGGAAAAGCACGCCCATTGCGACATAGCCCTTGGTCGAGAGATTGACGGGCATGAGGAGGAGCGACAGGCCCAGCATGCCGTAGGCGATGGCTACGCAGGCATAGTTGAAGCTTATCCAGAGTTTAGATTGTCCCAGCATGATGGTCTCCTTCAGGCTGCGGTTTCAGATGTGTCGCCGGCGGTCTTGCGCAAGCGTTCGAGGACGTCTTCCGGCCGCGTTCGCCGGGCATCTCCGAAGCCTTCCTTGGCCATCCGGTCCACCAGGGCATCGCCCGAGAGGCCGTCATTGATCTCGTCGAGAATGTCCATTTCCGCGACCGGATCGGCGCCGTCGAGAACCCGGGCGAGTACGGCTTCACCCTCGGAGATGGCCGCAGCGCCGGCGAAATCAGTGCGGGTTTCGCGCAGGCCGTCGCGCTCAGCCTCCATGGCACGTGCTGTGATCAGGCCCTGTCGCAGATCGACCAGGCGCCGCTCGCTTTTCTCCACCATCAGGCGGAGCCGCTCCACGGCAAGCCGGGTACGGTCGAGGGCGTCCTCTCGCGTCGTTTCCTCATTGCAGAGATCGGCCACGGCCTGGGCGCCTTCCTTCGCGAGCGCATCCATGGATGCAGCGAGAGCCTGACGCGTCCGGTCCTCGAGGTCCTTGCGGCGAGCCTTGAGACCGGACAGGGCGCGGGTCTCGTTGCGCTCGCGCAAGATCAGCGCCGCAAGCGAGCGCTTGGCCCGGTCGTGGCCACGTTCGGCTTCGCGGATTTTCTGCTCGATGATCAAGGCCGCATTGGCCGCCTCGATCCCTTCACGGGCACGTTCGGAACGTCCGCGCATAATCGTTATCAGTGTCGAGAACATGGAACTCTCCTGTTACGAACATTGTTCACTTATTCGACGCTAGAGGGGAATCGCATTCACGCAAGAGAGAAAACGAACGTTGTTCATCGAGCTCGGATCGGTTAGAAGAGACGCATGGATGCCCAGCCGAAAACGAAACGCCCCAGGGGACGACCGGCTCTGGGACAGGATGTGCGCGACGCTGCCTTCAAGGCCTGCGGCGCCTTGCTTGCCGAAAGCGGGCTGGAGGGCATGAAGGCCCGTAACGTCGCCAAACGGACCGGTCTGAGCATCGGTTCGATCTACAAGATGTTCGGCGATATCGACGACCTCATCCGCGAGATCAATCTGGAGACCTATGCGCTGCTCGAGGCGCATCACCGGTCAGCGCTGGATGCCGCCGATCTGCCCGAGAGCGAGGTACAGGCGCGCCTCATGGTGCTGGCCAAGGCCTATATCGAATTCATCATTGCCAATGAGCGACGCTGGATGGCGCTCTTGAGCTTCAACCGGGCCAAGGGCGGAGGGGGCAAGCGCTACGCCCAGACCGAGAATGCGCTCTACGGGATTATCGAGACGGTCCTGGCGCCGGCCCCGGGCTTCGCCGATGCCCGCTTCCGGGCGCGGGCCGCGCGCGCGCTGTGGGCGTCGGTGCACGGCATTGTCACGATCACCCTGCCGAACAAGGCACACAAATATCCGGTCCGCGAAGCGATCGCCCAGATCGACCTGATCGTCGGCGGCGTGATGCGGGATGCAGCGCGCAGCGGGTGACCGCACTTGCCGAGGTCCGGGGAGTTCGACTAGATAGCGGCCTCACCGACGGGACGGGCGGTTAGCTCAGTTGGGAGAGCATCTCGTTTACACCGAGAGGGTCGGGGGTTCGAGCCCCTCACCGCCCACCATCGTCCCGCATGCCGCGTGAACGGCCATACGTGCTCGAACAAGGGTTCGAATCGAGTGGACTAGGATGCTGGGCGGAAGATATCCAGCAGATCGTCGGCATTCCCTTCGCGATAGATACGCACGTCGGTGCGCGGCGCGAAGCGGCGGATGGATTGTACCGTTTCCTCGACCTCAACCGGCGCCTCTCCGTGATCATTGACGATGACGACGCAATTGCTGTCCAGCACGCGCAATGCGGTGAGCGTGTGCGAGATCGTGCCGAGATAGGCGCCTGTTACCAGCACGATCCGGGCGTCGAGCTCGCGGATGAGGTCGAGATTGAGACCATCCTCGGCGAGCGGCGACATGATGCCCCCGGCCCCCTCGATAATGGTCGGCATGTCACGGCTGACATGGTCGAGGCACCAGTTCACCACGGCCTGGATCGGCAGGGATCGTTTCTCGCGCCGGGCGGCCATATCCGGCGAAAGCGGGGCTTCGAACCGCCAGGGCGAGACGGACTGGAGCGCGTCGCCCGTGAGCGCCATCCCGTTGGCGCGCATGAGGCGGATCGTATCCGTCGCGTTGAGGGCAGACTTGTCGAATCCCGAGATTACGGGCTTGAGAATACAGGCCTCGCCACCGGCGGCGCGCCAGGCTTCGAGCATGGCGCAGAGGATATGCGTCTTTCCGACATCGGTTCCGGTGCCGGTGAAGAAGATGGGACGCATCATTCGGCGGCCTCGCATTGTTCCAGGACCGGCGCCAGTGCGGCGGCGAGCCGGTCCACATCCGCCTCATCATGGGATGCCGAGAAGGTGATACGCAATCGCGATGTGCCCCGCGGCACAGTCGGCGGTCGGATGGCCGTCACGAGGAAGCCGTTTTCCTGCAGGTGTTTCGAGGCTGCGAGCGTGGCGTCTTCCCGTCCCAGAACCACTGGCACGATGGGTGAAACAGGCTCGTCGAGTCCCAGCGCCGCCGCGAATCGCCGTGCCAGCGCGACCGGCCGCCCGCACCGGGCCGTGTCCTGTTCGACAATGTCGAGCGCCGCGAGCGCTGCGGCGGCAGAGGCGGGGGGCAAGGCCGTCGTGAAGACGAGCGAGCGCGCCCGCGTACGCAGCAGGTCGCAGACCGCGCGTGAGGCGCACAGATACCCGCCATAGCTTCCCAGAGCCTTGGACAATGTACCCATCTGCAGGGGGGCTCGCGCTGGAGGCGTGAAGGCATGGGCCGAGCCTGCGCCCCGACCGATGACACCGACTCCGTGCGCATCGTCGACGAGTGTCCACGCGTCGTAGCGATCGGCGAGAGCCAGCAATTCCGGTATCGGCGCGATATCACCGTCCATGGAGAAAACCCCGTCCGTCAGGATCAGGGCGTGGCGGCTTTCGGCCCGGTAAGCGTCGAGCAGGCTTCGGAGATTGTCGAGGTCATTGTGCCGGAAGGTCTCGACCCGTGCGCCGGACAGCCGTGCGCCAGCATGGAGGCAGGCATGGCCCAGCGCGTCCACCAACACCAGATCGCCGGGACCGGTAAGGGCGGGCGTGATGCCCAGATTGGCCAGATATCCCGATCCGAACAGAAGTGCGTCTTCGGTGCCTTTGAGCTCAGCGAGGCGGCGCTCAAGCTCGAACAGGAGTGGATGTCCGCCCGTCACCAGGCGTGAGGCGCCGGCACCAGTGCCGTAAAGGGCGACGGCATCGGCCGCAGCCGCCTTGATCGCCGGATCGTGTGCGAGCCCGAGATAGTCGTTGGAACAGAAATTGAGCAGCGTCCGACCATCGCGCTCGACACGAACCGCATCGAACGGGCGTGTTTCGACGGTCCGGCGCCGGAGGTTTCGGCGCTCGAGGCCTGCCAGCTTGGTGGCGGCAAAGCGTTCCAGCGATGCTGCGGTCGATGTCATGACTGCCCTGTTGCACAGAATGCGGGGCTGCTAAAGGCCAAGTATGACACGTACCGCACCCCTGAATAGCCAGCCGGACTGGTTCGAGCCGGAGCGTTATCACCTCTGGCGCCCCTATACCCAAATGAAAACAACGCCGAATGCGATCCCCGTCGTGTCCGGCGAAGGTTGCTGGCTGGAACTGGCCGACGGTCGGCGGCTGATCGACGGCGTCTCGTCCTGGTGGACGGTGTGCCACGGATACCGACACCCGCACATCGTCGAGGCTGTGAAGCGCCAGCTCGACCGCCTGCCGCATGTCATGCTCGGCGGTCTCACGCACGAGCCGGCAGAACGCCTCGCAACGCGGCTCGCCGATCTGGCACCCGGCACGCTCGATCACGTCTTCTTCTGCGAGTCAGGATCGGTCTCGGTCGAGATCGCCATGAAGATGGCGGTCCAGTCCTGGATCAATCGCGGCGAAAGGGGGCGCAGCCGGTTCGTGTGTTTCCGTGGCGGCTATCACGGCGACACGCTGGCCACGATGTCGGTCTGCGACCCGGAAGAGGGGATGCACAGCCTGTTCGCGGGCAGCCTGCAGCGCCAGATCGTGGCCGACTTGCCGGTCGATGCGGACACTATGAGCCGCTTCGAGGCTCTGCTGGACGCACACAGTAACGAGATTGCCGGCGTTATCACCGAGCCGCTCGTGCAGGGCGCAGGCGGGATGCGGTTCCACGCCCCGGAGACGCTGCAGCGGGTCCGTGCCGCCTGCGATTCCCGTGGGCTGCCGCTGATATTCGACGAGATCATGACCGGGTTCGGACGGCTCGGAAAGATGTGGGCGTCGGAAAAGGCAGGCGTCGTCCCGGACATCATGACGGTATCGAAAGCCCTGACCGGCGGCACATTGCCGCTCGCGGCCGCGATCGCCTCTACGGAAATATTCGAGGCGTTCTGGAGCGACGATGCCGGCGCGGCCCTGATGCACGGGCCGACCTATATGGGCAATCCGGCGGCATGTGCGGCGGCGAACGCCTCGCTCGACTTGTTCGAGCAGGAACCCCGGCTGGAGCAGGTGGCCGGGATCGAATCGACCTTCGCTTCGCGTCTGCCCGAAGCGGCCGCGATTCCCGGCGTCGTCGATGTTCGCTGGCAGGGGGCGATCGGCGTGATCGAGATGGCGGACCTGCCGGACCTCGACGGATTGAAGGCCGCCTTCGTGGAGGCCGGTGTCTGGGTGCGCCCCTTCAACAACATCATCTATCTGATGCCGCCCTATGTCATCCCCGACGCGGAATTGACCCGGCTGATCGACGCGGTCCTTGCCGTGACTCGTGACTGGGCGGAACGACATTTCGGCACAACATAGCTGTACTGGCTCTGGTGAAGGAGCGCCGGAAACATCCTGTAGCGGGCACGGCCGGGAGGCGAACTGCAGGGGATGTGCAATCGGGCTGCAAAGCGTGCTGAAACCCGCTTGACCGCCGAACGCTCTGCTCATAAACAACGCACCTCGCTGAGGCGAGACGCATCGAGCGGGTGTAGCTCAGTTGGTTAGAGCGCCGGCCTGTCACGCCGGAGGTCGCGGGTTCGAGTCCCGTCACTCGCGCCACTTTTTTCGAAGTGGTCACACGATGCGCAGAAAAAGCCGCTCCATCCGGGGCGGCTTTTTTCTTTTCGGCCTTCGCGTCGTGCTCTGCTCAGATCTCGACGGTGTGCGCCGTGTCGACCCAGAATTCGCGGATATAGACCGAGATGGCGAAATCCATGTCGAGGCTGATCACCCGGGTGATTGCGCCGAGCATGTCGGGCAGGGCGGAATCGCTGCGATACTTCTCGGAGAGGATGCGCAGGAGCTCGCACTGGAAGAAGTTGTAGCCCGCTATGTAGATATAGGGGGCCACACGGCGCTCGTAGTGGACCTGACCGACGCGCATGGCGCGAAAGACATAATCCGTGTCGAGCGCTCCGCGGAACAGGTTGAGCCAATGTTCGCGCTGGGCGCGTTTCAGCCCTGCCACCATCGCACGGTCGGCGAAGATGCGTCGGCCTTCCGGGAAGGTCTGCATATGGGCGTAGAAGCGATCGACGATGCCGTCCATCTGCGTCTCGACGAAGGGGTGGATGCCACGAAGGGTCGAGAGGACGTGAGGTGTGATCCCCAGCATGCGAATTTTGCGAGCCAGAAGATCCCTATGTTGATCCGTTTTCATGATAATTTACTAGTAGTTATGGGCGTTACTTCATTTCGCGGGGAGTCGGTGGGGGTGTGCAAGACCCCGGGGCCGCGCGGTCATAAGAAATCCCAGTGTGAGCAATCATTTGCCTTTGCCCGTCATTCATGGGACAAGCCGCGCGTGACGTCGGTGGACCGCAACCCATCAACCGGTTCGGTGCCGACGCGCTGGCGCGACAGTCCCGCCGCACTCCTTCAAAGGAGGCGGGACAGATTGCTGCCACCCGGTGCTTCGGCACCGTTCGAGTTGGCAGCTTAGCGACGCAAGCTTCCACAACCTGTTTTTCGTCGTGACGCCCGATCCTTTCGGTTCGGCGCGCGCGACCCCTGATTGAAAGTAATTGTTTTGACCGCATTCAAGGATCTCGGCCTCGCCGAGCCCATTCTCCGAGCGCTCGCCGACGAGGGCTATGACGCGCCGACCCCCATCCAGGCTGAGACCATCCCGGCCATGCTCGCCGGGCGCGATGTTCTCGGCATCGCTCAGACCGGTACCGGCAAAACCGCCGCATTCGTGTTGCCGATACTCAACGGCATAGCTGGTGAGTCGAACCGCCCAGCTCCAAAAACCTGCCGCGCGCTCATCCTGTCGCCGACGCGCGAGCTTTCCGCACAGATTCTCGAGAATCTCCGGGCCTATGCCCGGCATATGCGCCTGTCCTCGACCCTCGTGGTCGGCGGAGTGAAGCCCGGACCGCAAGTGCGCTCGCTCGCCAAGGGCGTGGATGTGCTGGTGGCGACGCCGGGGCGCCTGCTCGATCTCATGCAGTCCGGCTTTGTACGCATCGATCGTACGACGACCCTGATTCTCGACGAGGCCGACCAAATGCTGGATCTCGGCTTTCTGCCGGCGATCCGGCGAATCGTCTCGCATCTGCCCGAAAAGCGACAAACGGCGCTCCTGTCGGCGACCATGCCGAAACCGATCCGTGCGCTGGCGCACGATCTGCTCGACGATCCGAAACAGATTTCGGTCGCTCCGGCTTCCCGGCCGATCGAGCGCATCGAGCAATCCGTCGTCATGCTGCCCAAGGAAAGCAAGAAGGATCTTCTGCTTGAGCTCATGTCCGACCGTGCGGTCGAGCGGGCCATCGTCTTCTCACGGACCAAGCACGGCGCCGACAAGATCAACAAGCATCTCGTGAATTACGGGCTCAAATCCGCCGCCATTCACGGCAACAAGTCTCAGTCCCAGCGCGTAAAGGCACTGGACGGCTTCAAGACGGGCAGTGTGAAAATTCTCGTCGCGACCGATATCGCGGCACGAGGGATCGATGTGGACGGCGTATCCCATGTGATCAACCACGATCTGCCCAATATCGCGGAAGCCTATGTCCACCGCATCGGGCGGACGGCGCGGGCCGGTAAGAGCGGCGTTGCGGTCTCCATGTGCGAGCCGGGCGAGTATGGCTATCTGCGTGATATCGAAAAGCTGACGGGTCTTGACATAGAGCGCGTCTGGTTGGGCGAGGAGGCCGATTTCCTGGCCGAGGCCAAGCGCGCAACGCCGGCCGCGTCGCAGAAGAAGAAATCGCGTCCGCCGCGCCGAAATCGCGACGGCAATTCCGGCGGGCGGCCGCAACGAAACGGCAATTCTGCGCCGGCGCAGGCGCGTGGCACGGGAGGCGGGCGGAAACGGTCGCGCCGGCGATCCGGACAAAGCCGTCCGGGTGCGCTCGCCGGCTAGACCGCAGGGGAAAGGCTGCGCGGCTATCCGGCTGCGCGGTCTTCCTGATCCCCGAAGGCGCACCGGTTATCCGGTGTGTCGACGAAGGCCTTGAGAATTTCGCTGTCGCGATACACGGCTTCGAGGCGTGGCGCGCTGAACAGATAGCCCTGGATAAGGTCGATCCCCAGATCGCGGACTGCGGCCAGCTCGCCGACGGTCTCGATCCCTTCGGCGATCACAGTAATTCCGAGTTCCCGGCACATCTGCGCCGTGTGACTGACGATTGTCTGGCGGCGCTTGTCCTTGTCCAGGTTCCGCGTCAGGGCCATGTCGAGCTTCACATAGTCCGGTTTGAGATCGGCCAGCTTGTTCAACCCGGAATGACCGGCCCCGAAATCATCGATCGCGGTGCGCAGGCCATGCCGGGCATATTCTTCGACGATCGCCTGGAGCTTGCCGGTTTCGGCGACATCCTCGCTTTCGGTAAACTCGAATATGATCCGGTCGAGCGGAAAACCGGTGCGTTCTGCAGTACGCAGGGTCGCCTTGATGCAATTGGCCGGCTCATAGACGGCATTCGGCATGAAATTGATGCTGAGCGGCGTCTCCATGCCGATCCGGCTGGCGGTCGCGATGGCTGTCACCCGGCAGGTCTGGTCGAAACTATACCGGTTCTCGTCATTGACCATGGCGAGGACGTGCCCTGCGCCTTCGCCCTCGGGACCGCGTACCAGGGCTTCATGCGCGAACACCTTTCCCCGGGCCGTATCGACGATGGGCTGGAACGCCATCTGAATGCACGCGCCGAACCGCGTTCTTCCGCGTTGGCTGCACAGCGTGCAGGGTTTTTCCGCTTTGGTCATCGCACTCACCAGGCCAAGTTTTCCTGGAGACTAGCGAAGGAGCATTAAGAGACCGTATTCGAATCAGTCGTTTGGTGCGACAGATTGCGGCATCTCGTAAAGGAAGCTGGCGTCTCCCGGGCCGAGCGGCAGGTCGAAAACGAACCAGACACCGAGCATCGCCATCGAGGTAAGCAGAATGGCGATCGAGTAGGGGAGCATGATCGCGATCAGGCTGCCCAGACCGAACTCAGGTACATAGCGCTGCGCGAAGATCAGGATCAGCGGGAGATAGGGCATGAGCGGCGTGATGATGTTCGTCGCCTGATCGCCCATGCGATAGGCCAGGGTCGCGCCTTCCGGTGAAATCCCGAGCAGCATCAGCATAGGTACGAAAACCGGAGCGAGAAGGGCCCATTTGGCGGATGCGGATCCCATGAAGAGGTTCAGCACGGCGACCAGGAGCACCATGCCGACGATCAGCAACGGCGCGGGCAGGTCGAGTGCACGCAGGCCTTCCGCGCCGCTGATGGCGATGACGGTATCGATCTCCGAGGCCCCGAAGAGTGCGATGAAGTGAGCCATGGCGAAGGCCAGGATGATGTAGCTGCCCATATCCGCCATGGACCGGCTGCCGAGCTGGACGACGTCGCGATCCGACTTCACCTCGCCGACGGCGATACCGTAGAGCGTGCCGGAAACGAGGAAGGCAATCATCAAAATGGCGACGATGGAGCGGAAGAAGGGGCCGAGACCGCCGTTTGCGTCGCGCAGAATGCCGCTCTCCGGGACGGTCATCCAGAGCACGATGGCGGTCATGACGAGGAGAGACCAGCCCGCCCAGGCAAGTCCCTTCTTCTCGGCGGTCGAAAGGCCGTCATCGGAATCGGGGGCGGCGAAGTCGTCGGGGCGGACCCATTCGCCGAGACGCGGCTCGACAATGCGGTTGTTCACGAAAGTGCCGACGAGGACGAGAATCGGCGTCAGGGCCAGTGTGAAGTAGTAATTGTCCAGATTGTTCAGCGTCCAGCCCGGTTCGATGCCCTGGGCGGCGGTCTGGGTAATGCCGAACAGGAGCGGTTCGAGAGCGGTAACGACCAGATTGGCGGAGAAGCCGGCGGAAACGCCTGCAAAGGTGGCGGCAAGGCCCGCGACGGGGTGTCGCCCGGCCGCCATGAAGACGACGGCGCCCAGCGGCACGAGCACGATATAACCGGAATCGACAGCGAGATTGCCCATGACGCCGGCGAAGACGAGGGTCGGGGTCAACCAGGACGCCGGGACACCGCGGACCATGGCACGCAGACCTGCGGCGAGGAGGCCGGTCTTCTCGGCTATGCCGGCTCCGATCATGACCACCAGCACCATGCCGAGCGGGGCGAAGCCGGTGAGTACGCCGGGCATGCCGACGAGAATATTCTGGAGCTGGGAGCCGGTGAGCAGATTCTGGACCGTCACGGAGTCGCCGCTGACCGGGTGCACCACAGAAGTCCCGAGCGCGGCCAGTCCGAACGAGGCGAGGAGAATGATACCGATCAGCGCGACGAATATTGTCACCGGATCGGGCAGACGATTGCCGGCGCGTTCGACCGCATTGAGAATGGACGTTCCGATGCTCATGAAATCCCCCCGAAATTACCGTTCGGCTTACCGGGCCAGAGAGTGCCCGCATTCGCACATGCGACGCAAGCGAGATCGTAGTCATCGTTTTGGCGGTTTGCTTCAACGGGTATCCGATAGCTTCGGCGATGATGATCCGCACGGCACTTGTTGCAAGTCATTCTCAAATATTATTGATTATCCCCGGATCGAGGTGCCGCCAACTGATTTCAGGCCGCTCTTAGGCCTTGCCCGCAGCGCCGCTGCGCTCTAGCTTCCGCGCGAAATCGGGCAGGGGCCCCTTTTGGCGTTTCCGATTCGCCTTTTTGCGTATCGCGCCTACCCTTTTAAAGGGTGTCCCGCACCGAAACGGACACAAGAAGGCGAGGCCCGGCGATGGACGCATTGCTTCTCGATTACCTGCCCATCCTGATCTTTTTCGGAATTGCAGCGGCGATAGGCCTGGGCTTCATGCTCGCGGCCTTCGTGATCGCGCCGTCCAAGCCGGACCCGGAAAAGGTCTCGACCTACGAATGCGGTTTCAACGCCTTCGACGACGCCCGGATGAAGTTCGACGTGCGCTTCTACCTCGTCGCCATCCTCTTCATCATCTTCGACCTCGAGGTCGCCTTCCTCTTCCCCTGGGCCGTGACCCTGAAAGAGCATCTGGGCGTGTTCGAGTTCTGGTCGATGATGGTTTTCCTCGCTGTTCTCACCATCGGCTTCATTTACGAGCTGAGAAAAGGCGCGCTGGACTGGGAGTGATCCATGACCTCTGACCTGACCCCCCATGCCGGCATGGCCGGCCGCGCCGCCGTTCCCGGCTATGATCCGAAGAAGCACGATCCGTTCTTCGACGGCGTCAGCGACGCGTTGGCCGACAAGGGCTTCGTCGTCGCGGCTGCCGACGATCTGGTGACCTGGGCCCGGACGGGCTCGCTGATGTGGATGACCTTCGGTCTCGCCTGCTGCGCGGTCGAGATGATGCAGGCCTCCATGCCGCGCTACGACGTCGAGCGCTTCGGCTTCGCGCCGCGGGCGTCCCCGCGCCAGTCGGACGTGATGATCGTGGCGGGTACGCTCACCAACAAGATGGCTCCGGCGCTTCGCAAGGTCTATGACCAGATGCCCGAGCCTCGCTACGTCATCTCGATGGGGTCGTGCGCCAATGGCGGCGGCTATTACCACTATTCCTATTCCGTCGTGCGCGGTTGCGACCGGATCGTCCCGGTCGACGTCTACGTGCCGGGCTGCCCGCCGACCGCCGAAGCGCTGGTCTACGGCATTCTGCAACTGCAGAAGAAGATCCGCCGTGAAGGCTCGATCGAGCGCTAGGAGAGACTGTCTATGAGCGAAGCTCTCAAACTCCTCGGCGAGCACATCGCATCGGCCCGGGAAGACGCCGTCACCGGATGGCATATCACGCATGGCGAGCTGACCGTGGAAATCCACCGCGATCAGATCGAGGGCATGCTGACCTTCCTGCGTGACGATCCGGCCTGCCGCTTCACCACGCTGATCGATATCTGCGGTGTCGACTACCCGCAGCGCTCCGAGCGTTTCGAGGTTGTCTATCATCTCCTGTCGATGCACCAGAACCACCGCATCCGCGTGAAGCTGTCGACCGATGCCGAGACCGCCGTACCCAGCGTGATCCCGGTCTATCCGGTTGCCGACTGGTTCGAGCGCGAGGCCTTCGACATGTACGGCATCGTCTTCTCCGGTCACCCGGACCTGCGCCGCCTGCTCACCGATTACGGTTTCGAGGGGCATCCGCTGCGCAAGGACTTCCCGCTCACCGGCTTCGTGGAAGTGCGGTGGGACGAGGAGCAGAAGCGGGTGGTCTACGAACCCGTCGAGCTCGTTCAGGAATATCGCGACTTTGATTTCATGAGCCCGTGGGAAGGCGCGAAATACGTCATCCCGGGCGACGAAAAGGCGGAGGGCTGAGTCATGGCTGACGATATGACCAAGGCCCAGGGCGCCGAACGCAATTTCACCATCAATTTCGGTCCGCAGCACCCGGCTGCGCACGGTGTGCTGCGCCTCGTGCTGGAGCTGGACGGCGAGGTTGTCGAGCGTGTCGACCCGCATATCGGCCTTCTGCACCGCGGCACCGAAAAACTGCTCGAGCACAAGACCTATCTCCAGGGCATCGGCTATTTCGACCGTCTCGACTACGTCGCGCCGATGAACCAGGAGCATGCCTTCTGCATGGCGGCCGAGCGGCTCGCCGGCATCGAGGTGCCCAAGCGCGGCCAGTATGTCCGCGTGCTCTATTGCGAGATCGGCCGTATCCTGAACCATTTGCTGAACGTGACGACCCAGGCCATGGACGTCGGCGCCCTGACGCCGCCGCTCTGGGGTTTCGAGGAGCGCGAGAAGCTGATGGTCTTCTACGAGCGCGCTTCCGGTTCGCGCATGCACGCCCACTATTTCCGTCCGGGCGGCGTGCACCAGGACCTGCCGCCGAAGCTGATCGAAGACATCCGCAAATGGTGCGACGAGTTCCCGAAGGCGCTCGACGATATCGACAGCCTCCTGACCGAGAACCGCATCTTCAAGCAGCGCAATGTTGATATCGGCGTCGTGACCAAGGAAGACGTGCTCGCCTGGGGCTTTTCCGGCGTGATGGTGCGCGGTTCGGGCCTCGCCTGGGATCTGCGCCGTTCGCAGCCCTACGAAGTCTATAACGAGCTCGATTTCGAGATTCCGGTCGGCAAGAACGGCGACTGCTACGACCGTTATCTCTGCCGCATGGAAGAGATGCGCGAGTCGGTGAAGATCATGATCCAGTGCTGCGACTGGCTCATGAAGCCGGAGAATACGGGCGAGGTGCTGGCCACCGACTCCAAGTTCTCGCCGCCGCGCCGCGCCGAGATGAAGCGCTCCATGGAAGCGCTCATCCAGCACTTCAAGCTCTATACCGAGGGTGTGCGCGTCGAAGAGGGCGAGTGCTATGCCGCCGTCGAGGCGCCCAAGGGCGAATTCGGCGTCTACCTCATCGCCGACGGATCCAACACGCCTTACCGCGTTAAGATCCGCGCACCGGGCTTTGCCCACCTTGCCGCCATGGATTTCATGAATCGCGGGCACATGCTCGCCGACGTCTCGGCCATTATCGGATCGCTCGACGTCGTCTTCGGGGAGATCGACCGATGAGCGTTCGCCGTCTCGCGAAGGAACAGCCGGACAGCTTCGCCTTCAACAAGAAGAGCGAGGACGAGATCAAGTTCTGGCTGGCCAAATATCCCGAGGGCAAGCAGGCCTCGGCGGTCATCCCGATGCTGTGGATCGCGCAGAAGCAGGAAGGCTGGGTCTCCGAACCCGCCATCCGCGAGATCGCGGACCGGCTGGGCATGCCCTATATCCGCGTCTACGAGGTCGCGACCTTCTACACCATGTTCAACCTGGAGCCGGTCGGCGAGCACCTGATCCAGGTCTGCGGCACCACGCCCTGCATGCTGCGCGGCTCGGACGATCTCATCTCCGTCTGTAAGAACCGCATCGGCAAGCAGCACGAGATGTCCGAGGACGGCAAGTTCACCTGGGTCGAGGTGGAGTGCATGGGCGCCTGCGCCAATGCCCCGATGATCCAGCTCGCCAACAAGGACGGCGACCACTACATCGAGGACCTGGACGGCGAAAAGTTCGAGAAGCTCCTCGACGACCTCGCTGCCGGCAAAAAGGTCGAGTACGGCCCGCAATCGGAGCGCAATGCCTCCGAGCCGCACGGCACCAAGGTCCTCTCCGATCCGTCGCTCTATGACGGCTCCAAGGCCAAGAAGATCAAGCTGCCGAACGCTGCCCCCAAGGGCAAGGCGAAGTCGGCAAAGGCGGAGGGCTAGACCATGACCCAGCTTCTCCAGGACAAGGACCGTATCTTCACGAACCTGTTCGGCCACCACTCGCCGGACCTCGAGGCTGCCAAGCAGCGCGGGGCGTGGAACGGTACCAAGGAAATGCTCGAGCAGGGGCGCGACTGGATCATCGACCAGATGAAGGCGTCCGGCCTGCGCGGTCGTGGGGGCGCCGGTTTCCCGACCGGGCTGAAATGGTCCTTCATGCCCAAGGAAGTGGGCGCCCGCCCGCACTATCTCGTCGTCAATGCCGACGAATCCGAGCCGGGCACCTGCAAGGACCGCGAGATCATGCGGCACGATCCGCATCTTCTCATCGAGGGCTGCCTGCTCGCCTCGTTCTCCATGCAGGCTCACGCCTGCTATATCTATCTGCGCGGCGAATACGTCACCGAACGCCTGGCGATGGAGAAGGCGGTCAAGGAGGCCTATGAGGCCAAGCTGATCGGCGAGAAGAACGTCCATGGCTGGCCGTTCCACGTCTATATCCATCACGGCGCCGGCGCCTATATCTGCGGCGAGGAGACGGCCTTGCTGGAAAGCCTGGAAGGCAAGAAGGGCCAGCCGCGCCTGAAGCCGCCTTTCCCGGCCAATGCCGGCCTCTACGGCTGCCCGACCACGGTCAATAATGTCGAGTCCATCGCCGTCGCGGGCACGATCCTGCGCCGCGGCGCCGAATGGTTCGCCGGCTTCGGCCGCGAGCGCAATGTCGGCACCAAGATCTTCTCGATCTCCGGCCATGTGAACAATCCGTGCAATGTCGAAGAAGTGATGGGCATCCCGCTCAAGACCCTCATCGAGACCCATGCGGGCGGCGTGCGCGGCGGCTGGGACAATCTCAAGGCGGTCATTCCGGGCGGTTCGTCCGTCTCGCTTCTGCCGAAGGACATCTGCGACGACGTGCTGATGGATTTCGACGCCCTTCAGGCGCACAAATCCGGTCTCGGCACCGCTGCCGTCATCGTCATGGACAAGTCCACCGACGTCGTGAAGGCGATCGCGCGGATTTCCTACTTCTACCGGCATGAGAGCTGCGGCCAGTGCACGCCGTGCCGCGAGGGCACCGGCTGGATGTGGCGTGTGCTCGAGCGGATGGCGCGTGGCGAGAGCTCGATCGAGGAGATCGACATGCTGCTCGACGTCGCCGGCCAGGTCGAAGGTCACACGATCTGCGCCCTCGGCGACGCGGCCGCCTGGCCGGTCCAGGGCCTCATCCGCCATTTCCGGTCCGAAATCGAGGACCGCATCAACAATTATCGCGCCGGCAAGCCGGTGTTCGTGTCGCAAGTGGCAGCGGAGTAGGGCGGACGTGAGAACTTTCCTCACATACGTTCTGGCTGCCCTTGTCGCCGCTCTCGTCCTCTCAGGGCCGGAGTTCATGTCTGCATTGACGTCTGGCGATCCGCGTTTGGTTGCCGGCGGGCTCGCAGCGGCGATGGTCGGCTTTCTGATCGATCTGCTCGTCGCGTTTCATGTTTTCGGTCTTGTATGGTTGATCGCGAGCAGCCTCTTCAAGCGCTTCGGGCACGAAGTCAGGAAGATGGGCAATCTCTTTCTGGGAGCGGCAGTCTACGCACTGCCTCCAATGGTCTTTTTTGTGCTCTCAAGGCTCACGACCGTGGAAACGGGCTCCGGGCCGAACTTTATTCCTTTCTCGGACCCCGGCTTTCTGGTTGCGCTGGCCACGACTGTGCTCGCTGGCGCCGCCTGGGGCACAGTTTTTTGGATTCGGGCGCCTAAGCCCACAACAGCAGGGATCGCAGCATGAGCGACGACCTTCGCAAAATCATTATCGACGGCGAGGAAATCGAGGTTCCGAATTCCTACACGCTGTTGCAGGCGGCCGAGGCAGCCGGGCGGGAAATTCCGCGCTTCTGCTATCACGAGCGCCTGTCCGTGGCCGGCAATTGCCGCATGTGCCTCGTCGAGCTCGTCGGCGCGCCGAAGCCGGCTGCGTCCTGCGCGATGAATGTGCGCGATATGCGCGGCGGGCCGAATGGCGAACCGCCGGCGATGAATACGCTCTCGCCCATGGTCAAGAAGGCCCGCGAAGGGGTGATGGAGTTCCTCCTCATCAACCACCCGCTCGACTGCCCGATCTGCGACCAGGGCGGCGAATGCGACCTGCAGGACCAGTCTCTCGTCTATGGCCGTACCGGTTCCCGTTTCCCGGAGAACAAGCGCGCGGTCGAAGACAAGGAAATGGGCCCGATCATCAAGACGGAGATGACGCGCTGCATCCAGTGCACGCGCTGCGTCCGCTTCGTCACCGAGGTCGCCGGCGTGCCGGAGATCGGCATGATCGGCCGCGGCGAGGATGCCGAGATCACGACCTATCTCGAGAACGCGGTGACGTCGGAGCTGTCCGGCAATGTCATCGATCTCTGCCCGGTCGGTGCGCTCACCTCCAAGCCCTATGCCTTCAACGCCCGCCCGTGGGAGCTGAAGAAGACCGAGACCATCGACGTGATGGATGCGGTCGGCTCGAATATCCGCGTCGACGCCCGCAGCGGCGCCGTGCTGCGCATCCTGCCGCGCGTCCATGAGGGCGTGAACGAGGAGTGGATCTCCGACAAGACGCGCTATGCCTGGGAAGGTCTCGGACGTCAGCGTCTCGACAAGCCCTATGTCCGCGAGAACGGCAAGCTGCGTCCGGCGAGCTGGCCGGAAGCGCTCGAGATCGCGTCCAAGCGCCTGTCCGGCGATGCCTCCAGGATCGGCGCGATCGCCGGCGATCTCTGCTCGGCCGAGGAAATGAAGGCCGCCAAGGACCTGTTCGACGCACTCGGCATCGCGTCCTACGACTGCCGTCAGGACGGCGCGAAAGTTGGTGCCAAAAACGGGGACGGCAAGCGCGAAGAGTATCTCTTCAATTCCACGATTGCGGGGATGGAGGACGCCGATGCGATCCTCATCGTCGGTTCCAACCCGCGCACCGAAGCGGCCATCATCAATGCCCGCATCCGCAAGACCTGGCTTCACAACGACACCAAGGTGGGTCTGATCGGCGAGCCGGTCGACCTGACCTATGACTACGAGCATGTCGGCACGTCTGCAGCCGACCTGGCCGGGCTCAAGAAGAAGCGTTCCGGCTTCATCAAGACCCTCAAGGACGCCAAGCGTCCACTCATCCTGCTCGGCGCGGGTGCCCTGACGGGTGCCGATGGCGCCCAGGTGCTGCGCGCGGCGGGCGAGCTGGCTGCCGCCGTCGGCGCCGTGAGCGAAGAGTGGAACGGCTTCTCCGTGCTGCACACGGCTGCCAGCCGCGTGGCGGGTCTCGATCTCGGCTTCGTGCCGGGCGAGGGCGGTCACGATGTGGCGGGCATGCAGTCCACGGCGATGGATACGGTGATCCTGATGGGCGCGGACGAGCTGGACATGTCCAGCTTCGGCGATGCCTTCGTCATCTATGTCGGCAGCCATGGCGACAATGGCGCCCACCGGGCCGACCTGATCCTGCCGGGCGCTGCCTGGACGGAGCAAGACGGTCTCTTCGCCAATACCGAAGGCCGCGTCCAGCTGGCCTTCCGCTCGACCTTCCCGAAAGGCGAGGCGAAGGAGAACTGGGCCATCTTCCGCGCGCTGTCCGACCGGCTCGGCAAGACGCTGCCCTATGACAATATCACCGAGCTGCGTCACAAGCTGTTCGAGGACGTTCCCGTTCTGGGCGGAATCGATCATGCCCCGGGCGCGGCCACGGCTGCGGAGTTCGATGCCAAGACGATCGGTGCCGCCGGCGATGTCGCCGACACGCCGTTCAAGCCGGCCGTCGAGAACTTCTATTTCACGAACCCGATTGTGCGGGCTTCCAGGACGCTGGCGGAATGCTCCGCCATCGCCCAGGGGCCGGCCGAGATGGCTGCGGAGTAAGCGATGAGCGATTTCGTCTCACAATTCGGCCCGCTCTGGGGCACGCTGGCGGTTCTTGGCCAGATCCTGGCCTTCGTGATTGTCCTGCTGATCTCGCTGGCCTTCCTGCTGCTGATGGACCGCAAGGTCTGGGCCGCCGTGCAGATGCGCAAGGGCCCGAACGTGGTCGGCGCCTTCGGTCTGCTGCAATCCTTCGCCGACTTCTTCAAGTTCGTGTTCAAGGAAATCGTCGTCCCCGCAGGCGCGGACCGTTCGCTCTATCTGCTGGCGCCGCTACTGACCCTGATCCTCGCCTTCGTGACCTGGGCTGTCGTGCCGGTCGCGCCGGGCTGGGTGATCGCGGACATCAATGTCGGCATCCTCTATCTCTTCGCCATGAGCTCGCTGGGCGTCTACGGCATCATTATCGGCGGCTGGGCCTCCAACTCGAAATATCCCTTCCTGGGCGCGCTTCGCTCGGCGGCTCAGATGGTCTCCTATGAAGTCTCCATCGGCTTCATCATCGTGACCGTTCTGCTCTTCGCCGGCTCCATGCGCCTGTCGGACATCATCGAGCTGCAGGCGGGCGGGTTCTGGAACTGGAACCTGCTGGCCTTCCACGCCTTCCCGCTGCCCATGTTCCTGGTGATGATCCCGATGGCGGCGATGTTCTTCATCTCCGCGCTGGCCGAGACCAACCGCCCGCCCTTCGACCTTCCCGAAGCGGAATCGGAGCTCGTGGCCGGCTACCAGGTCGAGTATTCCTCGACCCCGTACCTGCTCTTCATGGTCGGCGAGTATCTCAACATCGTGCTGATGTGCGCGATGACGACGATCCTTTTCTTCGGCGGCTGGAACGCGCCCTTCCCGGACGGCTTCGTGGCCGACTGGCCGTACCTGGTGACGCAGGCCTGGTACTTCTTCTGGTTCGCCATCAAGGTCGTCTTCTTCTTCTTCATGTTCGCGATGGTGAAGGCCCTGGTGCCGCGCTACCGCTACGACCAGCTGATGCGTCTGGGCTGGAAGATCTTCCTGCCCGCCTCCCTGGCCGCGGTCGCGCTGGTCGGCGCCGCCGTCGTCTACGGCCCGCAAGGATAAAGCCCATGAGCCGTTTGCAGCAGACCATCCGTGGCGCCCTCCTGATGGACTTCTGGTCCGCTTTCGGGCTGGGCATGCGCTACTTCTTCAAGAAGAAGGCGACGCTGAACTATCCCTTCGAGAAGGGACCGCTCAGCCCGCGCTTCCGTGGCCAGCATGCGCTGCGCCGCTATCCCAACGGGGAAGAGCGCTGCATCGCCTGCAAGCTGTGCGAGGCGATCTGTCCGGCCCAGGCGATCACCATCGAGGCCGAACCGCGCGAGGACGGCTCCCGCCGCACGACGCGCTACGACATCGACATGACGAAATGCATCTATTGCGGCTACTGCCAGGAGGCATGCCCGGTGGATGCAATCGTGGAAGGCCCGAACTTCGAGTTCGCCGCCGAAACCCGCGAAGAACTATTCTACGACAAGGCAAAACTTCTCGAGAACGGCGATCGCTGGGAACGGGAAATTGCCAAGAACCTTGAACTGGATGCGCCGTACCGCTGAGGCGGCACGTTCGCTAAGGACGCATTTGAGAGGAAGAGGGCGCCATGCTCGCAAACCTGGCCTTCTGGGCCTTTTCCGGAGTGGCGATACTGTCGGCCCTGATGGTCGTTATCGCACGCAACCCGGTGAGGTCGGTTCTGTTCCTGATCCTGGCCTTTATCTCGGCCGCGGGACTCTTCGTGCTGCTGGGCGCCGAATTCCTGGCGATGCTGCTCATCGTCGTCTATGTCGGCGCGGTCGCGGTGCTCTTCCTCTTCGTCGTGATGATGCTCGACGTGGACTTCACCGAGCTGAAGCAGGGTTTTCTGAGCTATCTGCCGCTGGGCGGCCTGATCGCGCTCGTGCTGGCGGCTGAACTCGCCATGATCGGCATGACATGGCAGGTCTCCCCGCAGGCTGAAGCGCTGCGCGCGGCTGCCATGCCGGAGGGCATGAGCAATATCGAGGCGCTCGGTCTCGTGATCTACGACCAGTACATCTACTTCTTCCAGACGGCCGGCCTCGTGCTGCTGGTCGCCATGATCGGCGCCATCGTGCTGACCCTCCGCCACAAGCCGGGCGTCAAGCGCCAGAGCGTGACGGCCCAGGTCGGCCGCGACCGCAAGGACGCCATCGAAATGCACGACATCAAGCCGGGACAGGGGATTGGAGAATGATCGAGGTGGGCCTTGGGCATTATCTCGCCGTCGCAGCGATGATCTTCACGATCGGTGTGTTCGGCATCTTCGTGAACCGGAAGAACGTCATCATCCTCCTGATGTCGATCGAGCTCATCCTGCTCTCGGTGAACATCAATCTGGTGGCCTTCTCCAGCTTCCTCGGGGATCTGGCCGGACAGGTGTTCGCACTCTTCGTTCTGACCGTGGCCGCGGCCGAAGCCGCCGTGGGCCTCGCCATTCTCGTCGTCTTCTTCCGCAACCGGGGTGACATCTCGGTTGAGGGCGTCAACCTGATGAAGGGCTAGGGGAACCATGGCACCCATTATCGTCTTCGGGCCGCTCCTGGCCTCGATCTTTGCCGGGTTGTTCGGGAATTATATCGGGCACCGCGCCGCGCAGACCGTGACCACGGCTTCCGTGCTGCTGGCCGCTATACTGTCCTGGATCGTCTTCTTCGACGTCACCATGGGCGGCAATACCCAGACCATCCATCTCGCCACCTGGATGAGCGTCGGGGCCTTCGACGTCTCCTGGGCCATCAAGCTGGACAGCCTGTCCGCGGTGATGCTGGTCGTGGTGACCACGGTCTCCTCGCTGGTGCACGTCTATTCCTGGGGCTACATGTCCCACGATCCGCACCGCGCGCGCTTCTTCTCCTACCTGTCGCTCTTCACCTTCGCCATGCTGGCCCTGGTGACCGCCGACAACTTCCTCCAGCTCTTCTTCGGCTGGGAAGGGGTGGGCCTGGCGTCCTATCTCCTGATCGGCTTCTGGTACAAGAAGAAGTCGGCCAATGACGCGGCCATCAAGGCTTTCGTGACGAACCGCGTCGGCGATTTCGGATTCGCGCTCGGCATCATGGCGCTCTTCCTCGTCTTCGGCTCGGTGAGCTTCGACGACGTGTTCGGCGCCATCGGCGGCCATGGCGAGGATGTGCTGGCCTTTGCGGGCATGCAGTTCAATGCGATCGAGCTGATCGCCTTCCTGCTCTTCATCGGCGCCATGGGCAAGTCGGCCCAGTTCTTCCTCCATGTCTGGCTGCCGGACGCGATGGAAGGCCCGACGCCGGTCTCCGCGCTGATCCACGCCGCGACGATGGTGACGGCCGGCGTCTTCCTCGTCGTGCGCTGTTTCCCGATCTACGAAGCGGCGCCGGCAGCGTCGGCTTTCGTGACGGTGATCGGTGCCGTGACGGCGCTGTTCGCGGCGACGGTCGGCCTGGCCCAGAACGACATCAAACGTGTCGTGGCCTATTCGACCTGTTCGCAGCTCGGCTACATGTTCTTCGCGGCGGGCCTCGGTCTCTATTCGGCCGCCATGTTCCACCTCTTCACGCACGCCTTTTTCAAGGCGCTGCTCTTCCTCGGATCGGGCGCCGTCATTCACGGCCTGCACGACGAGCAGGACATGCGGAAGATGGGTGGTCTGCACAAGATGATGCCCATGACCTGGGGGCTGATGCTGATCGGTACGCTCGCGCTTACCGGCGTCGGCCTGCCGCCCTTCACGCTGTTCGGCGTCGAGCTGGGCGGCATCGGCTTCGCCGGCTTCTACTCGAAGGACATGATCATCGAGGAAGCCTTCATGATGGGGCAGGAAGGTCTCTTCTTCGGCATGCCGGCCTTCTGGATCGGCGTCGTGGCGGCGCTGCTGACCAGCTTCTATTCCTGGCGCCTGATCTTCATGACCTTCCACGGTTCCTTCCGTGGCGAGCAGAAAGACTATGACCACGCCCATGACAGCAACTGGGTGATGACCGGTCCGCTGGTCCTGCTGGCGATCGGTGCGGTCTTCGCCGGTGCCATGTTCAAGGACGACTTCGTCGGCAAGGGCGCGTTCGGTTTCTGGGGCGACGCCGTCCCGGCTGGTCCCTATGCGGAAGGCAATTATCCCGAATATGCCGAAGGTTATGCCGTCGAGGGTACTTATGCCGATGCTGAGCACGCCGCGGACGAGCAAGCGACCGGGGATCATGCTGTCGCAGACGACTCGCACGGTGAGACCAGCACTGCCGATGCCGGGCACGCAGTCGCGGCGCAGGCCGATGATGCGCATGGCGCAGAGGAACACCATGGCGGGCACCATCCGCCCACCTGGGTCCTCTGGGCACCTTTCATCGTGACCTGGGTCGGCTTCTTCGGTGCGGTCTGGTTCTACATCGTCAAGGAAGGCATCGGGGCGCGCATCGCTGCACGTGGCGGCCCGCTGCACAGCTTCCTCTACAACAAGTGGTATTTCGACGAGATCTACCAGTTCGTCTTCGTTCGCGGCGCCAAGGGGCTCGGCGACCTGTTCTGGAAGATCGGCGATGTTCGCATCATCGACGGTCTCGGCCCGGACGGGTTCGCGGGAACCACGCTTGCAGCGGCCCGCCGGCTGGCCAAGGCCCAGTCCGGATATCTCTACCACTACGCATTCGTCATGCTGATCGGCGTTCTGGGCTTCACGCTCTGGATCGTTACCGGCGCAGGAGGCCAATAGATGTTCGGCGAGTTCGAAGCCTTCATTTCGATCCTGACCTTCGTCCCGGCCGTCGGTGCGCTGGTCATTGCGATCTTCCGGTTCGCAGCCCGGTCCGAGGACCAGGCCCTGATCGACCGGAATTCACGCGTCGTCGCCTTCCTGACGACGATGGTCACGCTACTGCTCTCTGTCCTGCTGGTCTTGAACTTCGACCCGGAGAACACCGGCTTCCAGTTCGTGCACGAGATCACCTGGCTCGACCAGATCGGCCTCGGCTACCGCATGGGCGTGGACGGTATTTCGGTGCTCTTCGTGCTGCTGACGGCCTTCCTGATGCCGATCTGTATTCTGGCATCCGGATCGATCCAGAAGCGGGTGGCGGACTACATGATCGCTTTCCTGCTGCTGGAGACGCTGATCATCGGCGTGTTCACGGCACTCGATCTGGTCCTGTTCTACGTCTTCTTCGAAGGCGGCCTGATCCCGATGTTTCTCATCATCGGCGTCTGGGGCGGTCAGAACCGCGTCTATGCGGCCTTCAAATTCTTCCTCTACACCCTGCTCGGCTCCGTGCTGATGCTGGTCGCGATGATCTACATGTTCCTGCAGGCGGGAACGACGGACATCACGGTCCTGCTGGAAACGGAGTTTACGCGTAACGCCCAGATGTGGATGTGGCTGGCCTTCTTTGCCTCCTTCGCGGTGAAGATGCCGATGTGGCCGGTCCATACCTGGCTCCCGGACGCGCACGTGCAGGCACCGACGGCCGGCTCTGTGATCCTGGCCGGCGTGCTGCTGAAGCTGGGCGGTTACGGCTTCCTTCGCTTCTCGCTGCCGATGTTCCCTGAGGCGAGCGACTATTTCGCGCCGCTGGTCTTCATCCTGTCGATCATCGCCATCGTCTACACCTCGCTGGTCGCCTTCCGGCAGACCGACATCAAGAAGCTGATCGCCTATTCCTCGGTCGCCCATATGGGCTTCGTGACGATGGGCCTGTTCGCGATGAACGATGTCGGCGTGCAGGGCGCGATCTTCCAGATGATCTCGCACGGCGTGATCTCTGGCGCGCTCTTCCTCTGCGTCGGCGTGATCTACGATCGCATGCACACCCGCGAAATCGCCTTCTATGGCGGTCTCGTGCACAAGATGCCGGTCTATGCCGCTGTATTCGCCCTGTTCGCCATGGGTAATGTCGGCCTGCCGGGCACGTCGGGCTTTATCGGCGAGATCATGACGATGGTCGGCGCCTTCCAGGTCGACTGGTGGATCGCCACCGGCGCGGCTGCCGGCGTCATCCTGTCGGCTATGTACATGCTGACCGTCTACCGCAATGTGGTCTTCGGCGAGATGACCAATCCGAAGCTGGAGAATATCAGCGACCTCAATCTGACCGAATGGATCATCTTCATTCCGCTCATCATCGGTACGCTGGTTCTCGGCTTCTTCTCGACCCTGATCACCGACGTGACGGCGGCTTCGGTCGACCATCTGATTTCCAACTATGACGCGGCGATCGCCGTGCTGGCACAGTAGGAGCCGCGAGCCATGACGGCGGACATGCTTTCCCAGGATTTGTCGCTTCTCATTCCCGAGCTGATGCTGGCCGGCGGCGCCATGGCGTTGTTGATGCTGGGCGTCTTCCTGAAGGGCGAGGGCGTCAACAAGCTGGTTCAATGGCTGACGGTTGCGCTGCTGGCCGGTGCCGGTTTTGCGACTCTCTTCCTCGTCGGCGGCGAGGGGCAGGCCTTCAACGGCAGCTTCGTCTTCGACGGGCTTGCGCGTTTCTCCAAGGTCGCCGTGACCCTCGTGGCCGCGATCGCCATGCTGCTGGCCATGCCGTATCTGCAGGCGGAGAAGCTCGGCAAGATCGAGTATCCGATCCTGGTCGCGCTGGCCGTCACCGGCATGATCATGATGATCTCGGCCAACGACCTGATCGCCATGTATATGGGCATCGAGCTGCAGTCGCTGGCGCTCTACGTGCTCGCCGCCTTCAACCGTGACAGCCTGCGCGCCTCGGAAGCCGGCCTGAAGTATTTCGTGCTCGGTGCCCTGTCCTCGGGGCTGCTGCTCTACGGTGCGTCCCTGGTTTACGGCTTTACCGGCGCGACCGGCTTCAACGAAATCGCCATTGCGGTTGCCGGCGGCCCGTCCGTCGGCCTGATCTTCGGCCTCGTCTTCGTGATCTCGGGCCTGGCCTTCAAGGTCTCTGCCGCGCCCTTCCACATGTGGACGCCGGACGTCTATGAAGGCGCACCGACCCCTGTCACGGCCTTCTTCGCAACGGCGCCGAAATTCGCCGCCATGATCCTGCTCGCCCGCCTCCTGACCGAGCCCTTCGGCGAGATGGTCGATCAGTGGCGGGACATTGTCTGGGTGCTGGCGGTCCTGTCCATGGCCGTGGGCGCCTTCGGCGCGCTGACCCAGCAGAACATCAAGCGTCTGATGGCCTATTCCTCGATCGGCAATATGGGCTACGCCCTGGTAGCCGTCGCAGCGGCCAGCCAGACCGGTCTGTGGGCGCTGCTCGTCTATCTGACGCTCTACATGATCAGCGTGATCGGTTCATTCGCCGGCATCCTGTCCATGCGGACGCGCGAAGGCATGGTCGAGCAGGTCGATGATCTGGCCGGTCTCGCCCAGCGCAATCCGGGCCTGGGCTGGTCGATCACGGCGCTGATGTTCTCCATCGGCGGTCTGCCCTTCATGGTCGGCTTTTTCGGGAAATTCTTCCTGATCTATGCCGCCGTGCAGTCAGACCTGATGATCCTTGCCGTGCTGGCCGTACTCTTCTCCGTCGTGGGCGCGGCCTATTATCTGCGCGTCGTGAAGGTGATCTGGTTCGACAGCTCCGAGATCGAATTCGTTCCGGCCGCGCCGAGCATCTACTGGGTGACGCGTCTCGCCGGCCTTTCGACCGTGGTCCTGCTGCCGGTTCTTGGCTGGCTGGTCTATCGCGCCTATTCGGTCGGTCTGGCGACGCTCTAGGCCTTGGCCCCGCTCGCGCCCCGTATCGACTGGCTGGACGAGACCGCCTCGACCAACCAGGACGCGCGCGAGCGGGCGATCGGCGGCGAGCGCGGTCCGCTCTGGATTGCCGCGCGCCGGCAGACTGCGGGCCGGGGACGCCGCGGCCGCGCCTGGACCGGCCTCGACGGCAATCTCTTCACTACCGGCCTCTATACGCTGCAGGTCGATGCCGCCCGTGCGTCGGAGCTTTCCTTCGCGGCGGCACTTGCCGTGGCGGCGGTCTGCGACAGAGCGCTTGGCGACACGGCCCGGACCCGTCTGAAATGGCCCAATGACGTGCTCGTGGACGGTCGCAAGGCGGCTGGCATTCTGCTCGAGTCGGGCGAGGCGCCCGGCGGCGGCCTGTGGATCGCCATCGGGATCGGTATCAATCTCGCCGCCGCGCCGCAGGATGTGGAGCGTCCGGCGATCTCGCTCGCCAGTGCTGGCGAAACCCTCGACCGCGAAACCGCGCTGGATGTCCTGATCGACGCCTTCGAGAAAGAACGGGCGGCCTGGCAGCTCGACGGGTTCGGCCCGATCCGCGATCGCTGGCTCAGCCGGGCTCACGGCCTGGGCGATATCTGCGAGGCGCGCCTGTCCAACGAGACGCTTCGCGGCACATTCGCGGACCTCGGTCCGGACGGCGCACTGAGACTGGACTTGGACGGCGGCGGTCGACGGTATATCTCCGCAGGCGAAGTGTTTTTCCCGGACGCCGTGCCTGCGCGCGGCTAGGATCAGCCGGGCCGTCGCTCCGCACCGATGCGGGGCAGGAAAGGACGCACATGCTGCTGGCAATCGATTGCGGCAATACCAATACGCTTTTCGCCATCCATGACGGCAAGAGCTGGGTCGCGCAGTGGCGCTCGGGTACCGACAGCACCCGCACCGCCGACGAGCATGCCGTCTGGCTCTCCCAGCTGATGGCGCTGCAGGGCTTCAAGTTCGACGACATCAATGCGTGTGTGATCTCGACCGTGGTGCCGCAGGCCCTGTTCAACCTGCGCAATCTCTCGCGCCGCTATTGCCATTGCGAGCCTGTGATCGTGGGCGAGCCGGGCGTGAGAATGGATATCGAGGTCCGTCTCGACCGGCCCCAGGATGCCGGTGCCGACCGCCTCGTGAACGCGCTCGGCGCCCGGGCGGCCTATGAGGGCGCGCTGATCATCATCGACAGCGGGACGGCGACGACCTTCGACGTGATCGCCGCGGACGGCGCTTTCGAGGGCGGTGTAATCGCGCCCGGCATCAATCTGTCCATGCAGGCCCTTCACGCCGCAGCGGCGAAACTGCCGCGGGTCGCCATCGCCAAGCCTTCGAACGTGATGGGCAAGGATACGGTCACAGCGATGCAGTCCGGCGTGTTCTGGGGCTATATCGACCTCATCGACGGCCTGGTCGAACGGCTCAAGGCTGAAATCACCGGCCCCGTCACGGTCATCGCGACCGGCGGCGTGGTCTCCCTGTTCGAAGGCGCCTCGCGCACCATCGATCATTACGACGCGGACCTGACAATCCGCGGTCTTCTCGAAGTCTGGAAACGCAATGGCGGTGGTCAGTGACCGATAGCCTCTACTTCCTGCCGCTCGGCGGCTCCGATGAAATCGGCATGAATCTGAACCTCTACGGCTACGGCCCCGAGGATCGCCAGAAATGGGTCATCGTCGATTGCGGCGTCACCTTCGGGGACCTGTCGACGCCGGGCGTCGACCTGATCATGCCGGACCCGGCATTCATCGAGGAGCGCGCGGAAGATCTTCTGGGCATGGTGCTCACGCACGCCCACGAGGACCATATGGGGGCTGTCGCGCATCTCTGGCGCCGTCTGCGCTGTCCGATCTGGGCGACGCCCTTCACCGCCTGGCTGGTCCGCGACCGGTTGCGTGAATACGGCCTGGAGGATGAGGTCGAGCTGCATGAGATCGCGCTCGACAGCCGGTTCGATCTCGGGCCGTTCGATTTCCAGCTGGTCACGCTGACCCATTCCATTCCCGAGCCCAATGGTCTTGCCATTCGCACGCCGGCGGGTCTCGTCCTGCATACGGGCGACTGGAAGATCGATCCCGATCCGTTGATCGGCGAGACGACGGACGTCTCTGCGCTCACGGATCTGGGCGAAGAGGGCGTGCTGGCCATGGTCTGCGACAGCACGAATGTGTTCTCGCCGGGCGAAGCCGGTTCGGAAGCGGGCGTGCGCGAGGAGCTGATCAAGGTGGTCGGCGAGCACAAGGGCAAGGTTGCCATCGCCGCCTTCGCCTCCAATGTCGCGCGTCTGCAATCCGCCATCGAGGCCGCCGAGGCGAATGGCCGGCGTGTCTGCCTGGTCGGGCGATCCATGCACCGCATGACGGCCGCGGCCAAATCCGTCGGCCTGTTGCAGCATGTTCAGGACTTCGTCGGCGAAGAGGAGGCGGGCTTCTTCCCGCCCGAGAAAATTCTCTATCTCTGCACAGGCAGCCAGGGTGAGCCGCGGGCCGCTCTGTCGCGCATCGCCGAGGGCAATCATCGCAATGTGACGCTGGGAGACGGCGATACGGTGATCTTCTCCAGCCGCGTCATTCCCGGAAACGATATCGGGATTTTCCAGCTCCAGAACCGGCTGGCCGAGCGTGGCGTCAATATCATCACCGAGAAGGACCGGCCGATCCACGTGTCGGGCCATCCCTGCCGCGACGAGCTCGCCCAGATGTACCGCTGGGCCCAGCCGCAGGTCTCGATCCCTGTGCATGGCGAGCGCCGTCATCTGATCGAGCACGCGAAATTCGCGCGCGAGCTGCAGGTGCCGGAGGCCGTGACCGTGCGCAATGGCGACATGGTCGAGCTGAAAGCCGGTCAGAAGGCTCGCATCGTCGACGAGGCGCCTGCCGGACGTCTCCATGTCGACGGTAACTTCATCACCGATGCCGACGCACTCTCCATGCGGGAGCGCCGCAAACTCGCCTATGCGGGCCAGATCGTCGTCTCGATGGCGGTCAGCGGGAAGGGCGAGGTCGCCTCGGGCCCGGAAATCCGCTTCTCCGGCGTGGCCGAGGATGCGCGCTACAGCCTCGAGGATTTCGAGGAAGCCCTCGCGGACGCCGCCGAGCGCCGCTACGACAAGCTGGGCCGTCGCGAGCGTCGCGATATCGACGTCGCCGAAGAGGAAATCCGCCGCGCCGTGCGCCGCGAAGCCAACCAGATCTGGGGCAAGAAGCCCTGGGTCGAAGTCATTCTTCTGGAAGTGTGAGGAGATCGGGCATGAAGATCGGACGTCTCAATCATGTCGGCGTGGCCGTACCGGACATCGAGGCCGCCAAGGCGACTTACGCCAATCTCTACGGCGCGGACGACGCGACCGAGACCAAGGATTTCCCGAAACTCGGCGTGCGCGTCGCCTTCGTGAAGCTCGCCAATTCCGAGATCGAGCTGCTCGAGCCGCTAGGCGATGAAAGCCCGGTGCACAAATTCCTCGAGCGCAATCCCAAGGGCGGTCAGCACCATCTCTGCTTCGAGGTGCCCGATATCGTCGCCGCGCGCGACGACATGGTCGCCAAGGGCGCGACGGTGCTGGGTACGGGCGAGCCCTATATCGGGGCGCATGGCGTTCCGGTCATCTTCATCCACCCGAAGAACTCCAACGGCCAGCTCATCGAACTGATGCAGGAGCCGAAGTGATGTCCCGCTGGCTCAAGGCGGCACCGGTCGCCATCGCCTTCCTGCTCTGGCTGACCCGCTTCTTCATCCGCGACAGCGGCGCCGGCATCGCCAATGGCGTCGTGGTCTTCCTGATCGCCTGGTGGCTGGTTTTCTTCACCATGCTGCCGATCGGCGTGCGTTCGCAGGAAGAAGCGGGCGACGTGCTCGAGGGCTCGGAGCCCGGCGCGCCCGAGGCGCCGAACCTCAAGCAGAAGGCCTGGTGGACGACCTCGATCACCTCGGTGATCTGGATAGGCTATTTTATCCTCGTCACCACAGTCGACATCAACGACCTGCTGCCGACCGACGGGTATTGGGGCTAGGCGGGGCGCTTCAGCCAGCCCGTTCCGTGCGGGTCACCCGGGCAGCGAAACATCCGTACGCCGCATTGTGGACGTCGATATAGGCGATCGCGTCCCGTTCCAGCGCACGCTCGATCGCCCCGCGCGGATTTCCGTCGAGAACGAGGTCGGCTCCGGCCAGCATGCCGCGCGCGTCGAAGAGGCGCAGCGCCAGCGGGCGTCCCCTCATGACCGGCGGGATGTCGCCGGTATAGACCGCCGCATCGCGGGCCAGTTCGCGGACATAGATCGCATAAGCGGAGCGGTAGGGCGTCGGTGCGGAATGGCTCTCATGATTGAGCAGAAGCAGGGTTTCGCCCGGTTCGGCATCGTCCAGCGTGACTCGGCAGGGAAAGCCCGGCCTGGATGTCGCTTCCGTGCGGACGATGCCGCGGCGGGCGAGGACCGCATCGCTCAGTTCGAACAGGGGCAGGAAAGGTGCCGGCGAAAGGCCGGAAATCTGGAAGGTCATGGCGAGGCTCCGGTGGTTTGACCGGGCTGTCTTGCCTGACGGGGAAGTTTGAGCCCACCCGCTTCTTGCGGCGACGCGTAATCGCATATCCGCGTGCAGACGCGCGCTTGCAACGGCCTCCGGACGGAGCAACTTAACGCATCCAGGTGTTGCGGGCACGTTCGGGCCCCGACCCATATTTCCGGGACGACAGGGAGACCGTCATGCCTCATGCCATCATCGAACATTCCGGCGCCGGCCGGCTGACCGTTTCCGACCAGGTCCTGGCCGATACGGTTTTCGCCGCCATGGATGTGGCGGGCCTGTTCGACAGCGAAGACATCAAGGTCCGCGTTCACCCGGTTACGGCCAGCCATAACGGCGCCGCCGACTACACCTTCGTACACGTCGATATCCGCATCATGCCGGGGCGAACCTCGCTGCAGAAGAAAGACTGCGCCCGGCGCGTCGCGGACGCGCTCCATGCGTTGGAAGGCGGGGTGAGTTCCATCACCGTGGAAGTCAACGATATCGACGCCGAGGTCTATGGGAAGATCGTGGTCTAGACGGAGATGCCGCGAGGCGGTGAAAAGCTCCGCAGTCGCGCCTTGTAAACGCTTGCCAACCCGGTCTAATGGGGGACGAGTCTCCAGCCCGGATTTGAACCGATGCGCCTGTCCCGCTTTTTCCTGCCCGTCCTCAAGGAAACGCCCGCCGACGCGGAAATCGTCTCGCACCAGCTGATGCTGCGGGCGGGCATGATCCGCCAGCAGGCGGCCGGCATCTATTCCTGGCTGCCGCTCGGCCACAAGGTGCTGAAGAAGATCGAGCAGATCGTCCGCGAGGAACAGGATCGCGCGGGTTCGGTCGAGATGCTGATGCCGACCGTCCAGCCGGCCGATCTGTGGCGCGAGAGCGGACGCTATGACGATTACGGCGCCGAGATGCTGCGCATCACGGACCGCCGCGAGCGCGACATGCTCTATGGGCCCACCAATGAGGAAATGATCACCGAGATCTTCCGGGCCTATTGCCGCTCCTACAAGGATGTTCCGAAACTCCTCTACCACATCCAGTGGAAGTTCCGGGACGAGATCCGTCCCCGTTTCGGCGTCATGCGCGGCCGCGAATTCCTGATGAAGGACACCTATTCCTTCGATCTCGACGAGAGCCAGGCGCGCAAATCCTACAACCGCATGTTCGTGGCCTATCTCAACACCTTCGCCCGGCTGGGCCTGAAGGCGGTGCCGATGCGCGCGGACACCGGTCCGATCGGCGGCGATCTTTCCCATGAATTCATCGTCCTCGCCGAAACCGGCGAGAGCGAGGTCTTCTGTCACGCCGATCTCGTCGAGATGGGCGCGCCGGGACCGGACGTCGATTTCGAGGGCGATCTCCAGCCGCTCGTCGACAAGCGCACGGCGCTCTACGCCGCGACCGAGGAAATGCACGATGCCGACGCCTTCGCGCAGGTGCCGGCGGATCGGCAGCTCTCCGCGCGGGGTATCGAGGTCGGCCACATCTTCAATTTCGGCACCAAGTATTCCGAGCCCATGAAGGCTTTGGTGACCCATCCGGACGGCAAGGACCGCCCGGTGCATATGGGCTCCTACGGCGTCGGCGTGTCGCGTCTGCTCGGGGCCATCATCGAGGCGCATCACGACGAGAAGGGCTGTATCTGGCCCGAGAGCGTCGCGCCCTTCGGCGTGGGCATCATCAATATGCGTACGGGCGACGAGGCTTGCGATGCGGCCTGCGAGGACGCCTATGCGAAGCTGACCGGAGCCGGGCTCGATCCGCTCTATGACGACACGGACAATCGCGCCGGCGCCAAATTCGCCACGGCGGACCTGATCGGTCTGCCCTACCAGCTGGTGATCGGGCCGCGCGGCCTGAAAGAGGGCAAGGTCGAGCTCAAGATCCGTCGCACCGGCGAGACGCACGAGCTTTCGCCGGAAGACGCCGTGAACCGCCTCGCAGAACGGGCCTTTGCCGATGGCTGAGGCGGACGCGCAGGCCGCACCGGAAACGCCGGGTGAGGGCAGGTCCCGCGGGGCCATGCCCTTCAGCCCGTTCGAGTTCACCATTGCCCTGCGCTATCTGCGCGCCAAGCGGCGTCATGGCGGCGTCGCCCTGATCGCGATCATCTCTTTCCTGGGAATCATGCTGGCCGTGACGGGCCTGATCGCCGTCATGTCGATCATGAATGGTTTCCGCAATCAGCTCTTCGACCAGCTTCTCGGCTTTCAGCCGCATGTCTATGTGGATACTCGCTATCTCGACCCTGGCGATATCGACGATCTGGTACGCGACCTGGAAGCCATGCCGGGCGTGAAGAGCGCCGATCCGGTCGTCCAGGGCCAGGTCATGGCGACAGCCGGCAGCTACCAGACTTTCCTCCAGGTGCTCGCCATCGCGCCGGAAGATCTTGCGGCTCTGGATGTGATCCGCAGCGGCGATGACCCGCAAAGTCCCACCGGTCTCACACATGGCGATCTCGCCGAGTTCGGGGCCGGGCGCAATGGCGGCGATGTCATCGTTCTCGGCGCCGGCGTGGCTAGGCGTCTTGCGGTCAATGTCGGCGACAGCGTGACCTTTACCTCGGCCCGGGCGGCGCCGACCGTCTTCGGGGCGCGCCCGCAGCAGAAAGCCTATTATGTCGGGGCGATCCTGGCGGCCGGCGTCTCCACCATCGACGACAGCGTCGCCTTCATGCCGCTGGATCAGGGCCAGCTCTTCTTCGTGCGCAATGGCGCCGTCGACATGGTCCATATCCGCCTGGACAATCCGGACGTGGCGGCGAGTTTCGTCGAGCCGGTGAGCGCGCGCGCCGGCCCGAACGCCTCCGTCTACGATTACACGCGGCTCGATCCGGCCTTCTACAACGCGCTGCAATTCGAGCGGACGGCAATGCGCCTCATCCTCACCATCGTGGTGGCGATCGCGGCGATGAACATCATCTCAGGCCTGGTCATGCTGGTGAAGAACAAGGGGCGGGATATCGCCATCCTGCGGACCATGGGCGCGACCCAGTCTTCCATCCTGCGTATCTTCCTCATCGTCGGCGCGGCGATCGGCATGGCGGGCACGTTCGCCGGGATCGTTCTCGGCATTCTCTTCGTCATCAATATCGGCCCGATCCAGGACCTGATCACCTTCGTGACCGGAGCGCAGGTCTGGGATCCGAGCGTCTATTATCTCTATCGCATTCCGGCCGAGCTCGACTGGGGCGAGGTGGTTTTCATCTCCGTCTTCGGATTCCTGATTTCCCTGCTCGTAACGCTACCGCCGGCCTGGCGCGCGGCCCGTCTCGATCCGGTGGAGGCGCTGCGCTATGAGTGAGGCCGTTCTCCAGCTCCAGGCGATCGAGCGCACCTATGTGACGGAAGCGGGCGCGCTGCCGGTGCTCCGGGGCATCGATCTGGACTTGCGGCCGGGCGAGATCGTCGGCCTCGTCGGTCCGTCCGGGTCGGGCAAGTCCTCGCTGCTGCACGCGGCGGGGCTTCTGGAGCGACCTGACAGCGGCGACGTGGTCGTTAGCGGCGTGGCGACGCGGGCTTTGACCGATCGGCAACGCACCGCCATCCGGCGCTGGGAGATCGGTTTCGTCTATCAGTTCCACCATCTCCTTCCGGAATTCGATGCCTGCGAGAACATCATGCTGCCGCAACAGATCGCCGGCATGTCACAAGCCGTGGCGCGGAAGCGGGCGAACCAGCTGCTCGACATGCTCGGCCTGGGCGATCGCGCCTTGCATCAGCCCTCCCAGTTGTCCGGCGGCGAGCAGCAGCGTGTCGCCATAGCGCGGGCGCTCGCCAATCGGCCGCATGTCCTGCTAGCCGACGAGCCCACAGGCAACCTCGATCCCGCGACTGCGGATACGGTGTTCGAAGCCTTCCAGCGCAGCGTGCGGGAGGAGGGCGCTGCGGCGCTGGTCGCAACGCACAATCACGAACTCGCCTCGCGCATGGACCGTGTCGTCACCTTTGCGGACGGGCATCTGACCGCCTACACGCCGGACTGAAACCACACGGAACACAAGCGGAACATTTTGCTTGACCCCTGACGTGGGAATAATTAGAACAAAACGCGAACTCGAATTGGGGAGTGAGTTATGCGTCAGGTTCTTCAGGATGTTTCCGCCGCCACCGCCATTCTCGGCTTTGCCTGGATGATCGCCATGTGGGGATCGGTTCTCGGGCCGGTCTGATCGCGTTAGTCTGGCTGCTTGCGACTCGCCGTCCGGCGAGGGGCGCGGCCGGCGGTTAAACAATCCGGCGAGGGCGCGCCGACAGGAATTATCCGGGCAGCAGGAGACAGCCGGGTCATGAGCGCCAGTCATCCCTTCGTGCATTTGCGGGTCCGCTCGCCTTACTCGCTACTCGAGGGGGCTATCCGAATTCCGCAAATGGTGGAGGCCTGCCGGAATTACGGCATGCCCGCCATCGCTCTGACCGATACCAATAATCTTTTCGGCGCCCTCGAATTCTCTGAAGTCATGGCCGGTGCGGGAATCCAGCCCATCATCGGCTGCACGCTGTCCATTCGTACTTCCCAGCCGCACCCGGGCGAGCGGGCGGAGCCGGAGGGGACGCTGGTTCTTTTCGCCCAGAACGAGGCCGGCTATCAAAATCTCATGGCGCTTTCCAGCGCCGCCTATCTGGATGTGGACGGGGCGGAAGAGGCTCATGTCCCGCTTTCCCTCGTTCTCGATCATGCCGATGGCCTGATCGCACTGACCGGAGGTCCTGACGGCGCGCTCAACCGGATGATCACCGGTGGCCGTCACCCGGAGGCGAGCGGCCTGCTCAAGGCGCTCGAACGGGCTTTCGGCGACCGGCTCTATGTCGAGCTCCAGCGTCACGGATTGCCGGAAGAACTGGAGGCCGAGAACTGGCTGGTCGAACAGGCCTATGCGCGCCATCTGCCGCTGGTCGCAACGAACGAGGCCTATTTTCCGGATGCCTCCATGCACAAGGCTCACGACGCCTTGCTGTGCATTTCCCAGAGCTCCTACGTCTCCGTAACGGACCGCCGGCGGGTTACGGCGGACCATTACCTGACCTCGCGCGAGGAAATGGCAGAGCGTTTTGCCGATCTGCCGGAGGCCCTGGCCAATACGGTCGAGATCGCGCGGCGTTGCGCCTTCCGGGTGCGGACGCATCCGCCGATCCTTCCCAGTTTCCCGACCGAGGGCGGCCGCGACGAGGCCGAGGAGTTGACGGCCCGGGCCCATGAAGGACTGACCGAGCGGCTGGCAGCAGGGACGAACGCCGCGCCGGAAGAGGAATACCGCGAACGGCTCGATTTCGAGCTGGGCATCATCAAGCAGATGGGCTTTCCCGGATACTTCCTGATCGTTTCGGATTTCATCCAGTGGGCCAAGTCGCACGACATTCCGGTCGGTCCCGGGCGGGGTTCGGGTGCTGGCTCGCTCGTCGCCTATGCGCTGACCATCACCGATCTCGATCCGCTCCGTTTCGGTCTGCTCTTCGAACGCTTCCTCAATCCGGAACGCGTTTCCATGCCCGACTTCGACGTCGATTTCTGCCAGGAGCGGCGCGGCGAGGTGATCCGCTACGTCCAGGAACAATACGGGCATGATCGAGTCGCGCAGATCATCACCTTCGGCACCCTCCAGGCCCGGGCCGTGGTGCGCGATACAGGCCGCGTCCTGCAATTGCCCTTCGGTCTCGTCGACAAGCTGGCCAAGCTCGTCCCGTCCAATCCGGCCAATCCCGTCACACTCGCCGAAGCGCTCGAGATCGAGCCTCGCCTGCAGGAAATGCGGCGCGATGATGATGCGGTGGACAGCCTTTTGACGATCGCGCTCAAGCTGGAGGGCTTTTTCCGGAACGCCTCCACACATGCCGCCGGCGTTGTGATCGGCGACCGGAAGCTTTCCGAACTCGTTCCGCTCTATCGCGATCCGCGCTCCGACATCCCGGCGACCCAGTTCAACATGAAATGGGTCGAGCCGGCCGGCCTCGTGAAATTCGACTTTCTCGGCCTGAAGACGCTCACCGTGATCGCGCGGGCGCTGCAATACATCGAATCCGCCGGCAAGGAAGTGCCCGATATCGAGGGCATCGATTTCGACGACAAGCCCACTTTCGAACTGCTTCAGTCCGGTCATGCGATCGGCGTGTTCCAGCTGGAAAGCTCGGGCATGCGCGATACGCTGAAGAAGATGAAGCCGGATGCGATCGAGGATCTGATCGCGCTCATCTCGCTCTACCGTCCCGGCCCGATGAAGAATATCGACGTCTATGTCGACCGGAAGTTCGGCCGGGCCGAGGTCGATTGCCTGCATCCCGACCTGGAAGGCGTGCTGTCGGAAACCTACGGCGTCATCATCTACCAGGAACAGGTGATGCAGATCGCGCAGATTCTGTCCGGCTACTCGCTCGGCGAAGCCGACCTGCTGCGCCGCGCCATGGGCAAGAAGAAGAAGGAGGAAATGGACAAGCAGAAGGTCCGTTTCCTCGAAGGCGCCGAAAAGAAGGGCGTGAGCCGGGAGAAGGCGTCCTACATCTTCGAGCTGGTCGCCGAATTCGCCGGTTACGGCTTCAACAAGTCTCACGCTGCCGCCTATGCCGCGATCGCCTACCGGACGGGCTATCTCAAGGCGAACTACCCCGTCGAGTTGATGGCGGCCCTGATGTCGCTCGACCGGGCCAATACCGACAAGCTGGCCGCCTTCTTCCAGGAAATCCGTCGCATGCAGATCGAGGTGCGTCCGCCGGACGTGAATGCCTCGCAGGCCGATTTCTCGGTCGAGGAGGGCACGATCCGCTTCGCCCTCGGCGCCATCCGCAATGTCGGCTTTCTGGCCATGGAGCACATCGTCGCCGAACGCGATGCGAACGGTGCCTTCAAGGACCTCTATGATTTCGCCGAGCGCATCGATCCGCGTCACGTCAACAAGCGCACTTACGAGAATCTCGCCCGTGCCGGCGCTTTCGACACTCTTGATCCCGATCGGGCACGCGTCTTCGCCTCCGCCGAAACGCTTCTGTCCATGGCCCAGCATGCCGCCCAGCAGCGCGAAAGTGCGCAGGCCAGCCTGTTCGGCGGGGGCGGGGAGGAGGCTCAGCTCGAGCGGCCGCGCCTGCCCGAGCCCGATCCCTGGACCGCCACCGAACGCCTCGACAACGAGCTTGCCGCCATCGGCTTCTATCTCTCGGGCCACCCGCTCGACGATCTGGCCGAGCATCTCGCGGATCGCGGTGTGGTCTTCTTCGCCGAGGCGCCTGCCCGGGTGGCGGACGGCGCCACCGCCGCGCGTCTGGCCGGCATGGTCCGGCGGCGCCAGGAGCGCGTCTCAAACAAGTCCGGCGAACGCTTTGCCTGGGTGACGCTGTCCGATCCGACCGGCGAATTCGAGGTCTTCGTGGCGCCGGAATTGCTGCGAACCGAGCGCGATCTGCTGGAAAGCGGGCAGGCCATTCTGGTCAATTGCCGCGTCGACGAGCGCGAGGAACAGATTTCCTTCTTCGCGGACCGGATCGAGGCGCTCGACACGCGGGTCATGGCGGACAAGCTGCGCATTCGCGTCGACGATGCGTCGGCCCTCCCGGCGATCCAGTCTCGTCTGGAGCGGGCGAACAATCGCGCCGATGCGTCCCGCAATGCGGTAATCGATCTTTTCCTGCCGCTGGAGGACGGCGGCGAGGTGGAATTGCGCCTGCCGGGACGGCACAGTGCAGACAGTGCCCTTCAGGCTGCCCTCAAAGGGGTTTCAGGCGTCGCATCCGTGGAAAGCGCCTGATCCGGGTGCCTGCTATCGCCAGACGCATGGCCGGGCTGCATCGGCAGCGGTCTGCACCGCTTGCCAAACAGGCGAAGTTGGGCCTATAAGCCGCGCCATTACGCACACGGGGCTACGGCCTGTCTTCGGACAGTCCGCTCCGGTGTCGCCCGGCGGTTCGGGTGACTCCGCTCCGTGGAGGCCAACCGGAAAAGGACACATCGATGGCTCTCCCTGAATTCAGCATGCGCCAGCTGCTCGAAGCTGGCTGCCACTTCGGCCACCAGACCCACCGCTGGAACCCCAAGATGAAGGATTTCATCTTCGGCGAGCGTTCCAACATCCACATTATCGACCTCTCCCAGTCGGTTCCGCTGCTTCACCAGGCCCTGGTGAAAGTGCGCGATACGGCTGCCAAGGGTGGCCGCATCCTCTTCGTCGGCACCAAGCGACAGGCGCAAGAGCCGCTCGCGAACGCTGCCGGCCGTTGCGCCCAGTACTACATGAACCAGCGCTGGCTCGGCGGTACGCTGACCAACTGGCGCACCATCTCCAACTCGATCGCCCGTCTGCGCGAGCTGGAAACCATGTTCGAGAGCGAAGGCGGTCTGTCCGGCCTGACCAAGAAAGAACAGCTGATGCTGACGCGCGAGCGCGAGAAGCTCGACCGTTCGCTCGGCGGTATCAAGGATATGGGCGGTACGCCTGACCTGATGTTCGTGATCGACACGAACAAGGAAGGCATCGCCATCCAGGAAGCCAAGAAGCTTGGCATTCCGGTCATCGCCGTGGTCGACACCAACTGCGACCCGGATCCGATCGACTTCCCGATCCCGGGCAATGACGACGCCAGCCGCGCCATCGGCCTGTACTGCGACCTGATCGCCGACGCCGTCCTCGACGGTATGGCCGACAGCCAGATGGCGATGGGCGTGGATCTGGGCGCTTCCGAAGCGCCGGTCGAGACGCTCGTCGAAGCCGAGGCTCCGGCCGAGGAAGCCAAGGCCGAGGAAGCCAAGGCCGAGGAAGAAAAGTCCGGGGATGCCACGGAAGCGTCGTCCGACACTGACAAGACCGAAGCGTAAGCTTCGATTTCACAGCGAGAATCCCAGGAGATACCGATGGCTGCGATTACTGCCGCTCTCGTGAAGGAACTGCGCGAAAAGACCGGCGTAGGCATGATGGACTGCAAGAAGGCGCTGAACGAGACGGACGGCGACTTCGAAGCCGCCGTTGACTGGCTGCGCAAGAAGGGCCTGTCCAAGGCTGCCAAGAAAGCCGACCGCGTCGCCGCGGAAGGCCTGGTGGCGGTTGCCACCGAAGGCGGCAAAGGTGCTGTCGTCGAGGTCAATTCGGAAACCGATTTCGTGGCCCGGAACGAGAAGTTCCAGTCGGCCGTGACGGAAATCGCCGGCCTTGCCATCGGCACGGGTGCCGATGTCGAGGCGCTCAAGGCCGCCAAGACGGCGTCCGGCGAAAGCGTCGACGAAAAGCTGACCAATCTGATCGCCACGATCGGCGAGAACATGTCCGTGCGCCGCGCCGCCGTCGTGACGGCCGAGCCGGGCGTGGTCGCCAGCTATGTCCACAATCCGGCCGCCGACAATATGGGTGCCATCGGCGTTCTGGTCGGCCTCAAGTCGGACGGTGATTCCGCCAAGCTGGCCGATCTCGGCCGCAAGCTGGCCATGCACGTCGCTGCCGGTTCGCCGGCCGTGGCCGTCGCCGTCGACGTTGACGGTGTGGACAGCGCGATCGCCGACAAGGAGCGCGAAGTCTTCGCCGACCAGGCCCGTCAGTCAGGCAAGCCGGAAAACATCGTCGAGAAGATGGTGGAAGGCCGCATGCGCAAGTTCTACGAGGAAGTCGTGCTGCTGAAGCAGGCTTTCGTCATGGACCCGGACAAGACCATCGAGCAGGTGCTCGCCGACGCGTCCAAGGACCTCGGCAGCCCGGTCGAGATCGCCGGCTTCGTGCGCATGGCGCTCGGCGAAGGCGTCGAGAAAAAGGAAGAGGATTTCGCTGCCGAGGTGGCTGCTGCCACCGGCCAGGCGTGATCGTTCTGACAATGAGCGGCGGCGCTTCCCAGCGCCGCCGCTTTCTATATGCTGTGGCGCCGTGACTGATTCATCTGCATCCGAGCCGTCAGGGCCTGAGAAATCGCCGAAATACCGGCGTGTTCTCCTCAAGGTTTCCGGTGAAGCCCTGATGGGATCCCAGAATTACGGGATCGATCTGGAAACCGCCAATCGAATTGCCAGGGAAGTCGCGCAGGCGGTCGAAGCGGGCACCGAGATGTGCCTGGTTATCGGCGGCGGGAATATCTTCCGCGGACTCTCCGGGGCCGCCAAGGGCATGGACCGCGCCGCTGCCGACTATATGGGCATGCTGGCGACCGTGATGAACGCCCTGGCCATGCAGACCGCGCTGGAGAGCATCGGCGTACAAACGCGCGTACAATCCGCCATTCCCATGACCACGGTCTGCGAGCCCTATATCCGGCGGCGCGCGACGCGGCACATGGAAAAGGGCCGGGTGGTCATTTTTGCGGCCGGCACCGGCAATCCGTTCTTCACGACCGATACGGCCGCGGCGTTGCGCGCGGCTGAAATGGGCTGCGACGCGCTGCTCAAGGGCACGCAGGTCGACGGCGTCTATTCGGCCGATCCGCGCACCAATCCGGATGCCGATCGCTACGACCATCTCGATTATCTCGACGTCCTCACGCGGGACCTCAAGGTGATGGATGCGTCGGCGGTGACGCTGATGCGCGAAAATGCGATACCGATTGTCGTATTCGACATCCACAAGACCGGGGGCCTCGCCCGCGTGCTCGCCGGGGAGGGCGTGTGCACCGTGATCGGAACCGATCCGTCCAAGGCACGCGCAGGCGAATAAGGGAAAAGACAAGCCATGAGCGACGAAACCGATTTCGACGAAGCCGACCTCAAGCGGCGCATGAATGGCGCGATCGATGCGCTGGGCAAGGAATACGCCGGCCTGCGCACCGGCCGTGCGAGCGCCAGCCTGCTCGACCCGATCAAGGTCGAGGCCTATGGCAGCCCGACCCCGCTCAACCAGGTCGGTTCGGTCTCCGTGCCGGAGCCGCGCATGATTTCGGTCCAGGTCTGGGACAAGACCATGGTGCCGGCCGTCGACAAGGCCATCCGCAATTCCGGCCTGGGTCTGAACCCGGTCGTGGAAGGCCAGCTCCTGCGCATTCCGATCCCGCCGCTCAACGAGGAGCGCCGGGCCGAGATCGCCAAGCTCGCCGGCACCTATGCCGAGCATGCTCGCGTCGCGGTTCGCAATGTCCGTCGCGACGGAATGGAAGCCTTGAAGAAGATGGAAAAGGATGGCGTCCTGTCAGAGGATGAGCACAAGTCCTTTGCCGATGACGTTCAGAAACTCACCGACGACGCGATCAAGCGCATCGATGAGTCGCTGAAGACCAAGCAAGAAGAGATCATGCAGGTCTGATCACCCCGATTGGCGGAGCGAGACCATGAGCGAAGACGCTTCCGCTGACCAGCCGGGTCCGTGGCACGTTGCCATCATAATGGATGGCAATGGCCGCTGGGCGAAGCAGCGCGGACGGCCGCGGGCCTTTGGTCACAAGCGCGGCGTCGAAGCCGTGCGCCGGGCCGTCGAGGCGGCCGGCGAGTTGGGCGTGCGCTATCTCACCCTGTTCAGCTTTTCGACCGAGAACTGGAACCGTCCGGCCGAGGAGGTCGGCGCGCTCTTCGAACTGATGCGCAATTATGTCGAGGCGGACCTTGAAAAGCTGGCCGCTCGCGGCGTGCGCGTCCGTATCGTCGGGCGACGGGACGACCTCTCCAAGGATTTGCTGACCCTGATCGAGCGTGCCGAGGCGCGAACCCGCGAAAACACCGACTTCCATCTCACCATCGCTTTCAATTACGGCGGTCGCGACGAGATCGTCCGGGCCAGCCGCAAGCTGGCCCAGGCCGTCCAGTCCGGTCTCATGGAGCCCGGCGATATCGATGATACTGCCTTCCAGAACTCGCTCGACACGGCCGACCAGCCCGATGTCGATCTTCTGGTCCGCACGAGCGGCGAGCAGCGCATTTCCAATTTCCTGCTCTGGCAGGCGGCTTATGCCGAACTCGTCTTCCTGGACGTGTTGTGGCCGGATTTCGCGCCGTCTCATTTCGAGGCCGCGATCGAAACCTACAAACAGCGCAACAGGCGCTATGGAGGCCTAGATGCCGGTGCGGCGTGATCCAGTCTTCCTGCGCCGCCTGGTCTCAGCCCTGATCCTCGGTCCGCTGGCCCTCGCTCTGCTCTGGCTGGGCGATCTTGTCTTTACCGCCTGGGTCGCGGCCTTTGCCGCCGCGATGGCGTGGGAATGGACGCAGATGTCCGATCGCGGCGCGCCGCCCGTGGCCTATGCGATCGCCTGTTCGACGGCGACCGGTGCGGTACTGCTGGCCGGTCAGACGAGTTTGCACGATGCCCTGTTCTGGGGAGCGGCAGGCACGCTCGCCGCAGGCGTTGAGCGCTGGCGGCGGGGCTGGTCGATCGACGTGCTGGGCGTCCTTTACGTGGCCTTGTCGGCCGGTCTTCTCGCCGGTCTCCGGGCGGAACCCGGTATCGGGCTGCAATCGGTCATCCTGCTTTTCGCCATCGTCTGGGGGGCGGATAGTCTGGCCTATCTCGCCGGGACCTGGATCGGCGGCCCCAAACTCATTCCGCAGGCTAGCCCGAACAAGACCTGGGCCGGACTGCTCGCCGGACTGGCAGCCGGTATCGCCGCCGGTGTCGCTGCCGGGATTCTCTTCGGACTGGACCTGCCCAATGTGGCCATCCTCGCAGCGCTGGTCGCGATCGCGGCCGTGCTCGGCGATCTGGCGATGTCGCTCTTCAAGCGCAGCTTTGGCGTGAAGGATTCCGGGACGCTTATTCCGGGCCATGGCGGCGTGCTCGACCGGGTGGATGCGCTCATGCTCGCCGTGATCGTCTTTGTGCTGGCCCAGCGATTCATACCGCTCGGTTGGCCGGCACCGGGAGGCGTGTGATGACGGCCCGGCGCATAAGTGTGCTCGGCGCGACCGGTTCGGTCGGCCTCGCCACGCTCGACCTCATCGCGCGGGCGGAGCCGGGCGCGTATGACGTCGTCGCACTGACCGCGCGGCGCAATGCCGGGGAGCTCGCCCGGCAGGCCATCCGTTTTCGTGCGCAATGCGTCGCGATCGCCGAAGAAACGGCAGGCGAGGCTCTGAAGGCAGCGCTGAAGGATCATCCGGAGATCGAAATCGGCATCGGCGACGCTGCAGTCATCGAGGCGGCATCCCGGACGGCCGACTGGACCATGGCGGCCATCGTCGGTGCGGCCGGACTTCGGCCGACGCTTGCAGCCCTGCGGCAAGGCAATGCGCTCGCCTTTGCCAACAAGGAGTGCCTGGTCTGCGCCGGGCCGCTTTTCATGGCCGAGGCCGCGCGCTGCCGGACCGAACTCCTGCCGGTCGACAGCGAGCACAATGCCGTCTTCCAGGTTTTCGACAATGCGCAGCGCTCCACCATCAAATCCATCACGCTGACCGCATCCGGCGGACCGTTCCGGACCTGGACGCTCGAGCAGATGCGCGCGGCACGCCGGTCCGACGCTCTGGCGCACCCGACGTGGGAGATGGGCGCCAAGATCACCATCGACAGCGCGTCGATGATGAACAAGGGGCTGGAGATCATCGAAGCCTGCTGGCTGTTCGATCTGCCGCCGGAACAGGTTGAGGTGGTCGTCCATCCCCAGTCCATCGTCCATGGCATGGTCGAGTACGCGGATGGCAGCCTGCTGGCACAGCTCGGCTCGCCGGACATGCGCACGCCGATCGCCAGCGCGCTGGCCTGGCCGGAACGCATGCCGGCCCCTGTTGAGCGGTTGCGACTCGCGGAGATCGGCCGTCTTGAATTCGAAGCGCCTGATCTGGAACGCTTTCCGGCGATCCGTCTCGCGCGGGAGGCGATCCGGGCCGGCGGGATCGCACCGGCCGTACTCAACGCGGCCAACGAGATTGCCGTCGCAGCCTTTCTTGATGAGCAGATCGGTTTCCTTGACATCGCTGCCAGCGTTGAAGAGGTTCTTCGCCGCAGCGCATCGGACGCCGATATGCCGCAGGAATTGTCGGCTTTCGACGACGTTTTCGCGATCGATGCACGGGCCCGGGAACTGGCACGGGACTTGATTGCGATGCGTGCGACGGCCTGACACGACGAAAGCGAGTTTATGAGCCTTATCGGTACGCTACCCCTGACACTGTTCTCATTCGTGTTCCTGATCTCCATCGTGGTGGTCATTCACGAGCTGGGTCATTATTGGGCAGGGCGCTGGTGCGGTGTTCACGCCGAGGCGTTTTCGGTCGGTTTCGGCCCCACGCTCGTCTCATGGCGGGACAAGCACGGTACCGTGTGGCGCATCGCGGCACTGCCGCTGGGCGGCTATGTGAAGTTCCTCGGCGATGCGGGCGCGGCGAGCGAACCGGATGCCGACAAGCTGGACGAGATGCGCGCCCGCATGGGGCCGGACGCTGAAAAATGCTATCATTTCAAACCGGTATGGCAGCGCGCCATCGTCACGGCAGCGGGCCCGGTCGCGAATTTCATTCTCGCCATCGCGATTTTTTCTGCGCTCGCCCTGTCTTTCGGTAGCCAGCCCTATCTCCCGCCTGTCGTCGGTGCCGTGGCGCCGGACAGCGCCGCTGAAGAGGCAGGCTTCCAACCGATGGACGAGGTCGTGTCCATCAATGGAAATGCGGTAGATTCCTTCCAGGATATTCCTGCAGAAATCGTCTGGCGGCCCGGCGAGCTGCTTGACGTGACGGTCATGCGGGACGGTTCGCCCGTTCTCCTTCGCGTGGCGGCGCGCGCGGTCGAGGTCGAGGACCGTTTCGGCGGTACGCGGACCATGGGCCAGCTCGGTCTCGCCTCGCTTCAATTGCCGGTTATCCGCGCCCCGCTGGCGGACAGCGCGGCCGAACAGGCCGGGTTCGAGGCGCTCGACCGTATCATCTCGGTGAATGGCCAGGACATTCGCGGCTTCCACGAAGTCGACGCCCTGCTCGCCGAAGCCGGTGACAGTCCGATCGATTTTGTCGTTCGGCGCGAGGAGACGGAGATCGAGCTGACGGTAACGCCATCGCCGGCGCCCGTGGGTATGGCGCGTGACGATGCCGCAACGGTGCGGCTCGGCCTCATTTCAGTCGGTGGTGAATCACGGCGCGATTATTTCAATCCCGTCACTGCTGTCGGATACGGAATGGAACAGACCTGGATGGCGGTTTCCACGACCGGCCGCTATGTCAGCCGCGTCGTGACGGGCCGCGTTTCGCCGGAATTGCTCAACGGACCTCTGGGGATCGCGACGACCGCCGGACAGACAGCACTGTCGAGCGTGGAGGCGGGTAGCAATGCCGGCGAGAGCACGTTTCTGCTTGTCATCAATCTGATTTATTTGGCTGGTTTTCTGTCCGTGGGACTGGGTTTGGTGAATCTTTTACCGATACCCATCCTCGACGGCGGACATCTGGTGTATTACGCCTATGAAGCGGTTGCACGGCGTCCGCTGAGCATGAAGGCGCAGGCTCTGGGGTTCAGGGTAGGGCTTGCACTTGTGCTCGGTATGATGCTTGTAGCGACTTGGAACGACTTGAATTACCTGCTCGGGCAGATCTTTTGACAGAGATTCTGACCGGGCCCAGAGAGCGGCGATCTTCCATGGCGAGAGTTCTGCGTGTGCTATTCGCAGCCTTGATGACTGTGAGCCTGTCGACCATGGTGTCGGCTCAGGAGCCGGGTGCGGGGAGCACCCAGGCGACAGGCCCCGAGGGCCAGACCGAGGCTCAGACTGTGCTGACCCAGGAGGTCCAGGCACAACCGGTCATCCGGCAAATTCTGGTTGAGGGGAACCAGAGGGTCGAGCCGGACACCGTCCGCTCCTACCTTCTCATCCAGCCGGGTCAGACCTTTGACTCGCGCCTGGTGAACCTGTCCATCCAGACCCTGTTTGCGACGGGGCTTTTCTCCGACGTCCAGATCGAGGACCGCGGCGAGCTGGTGCTCGTACGCGTCCAGGAGAACCCGATCATCAACCGCGTCATCCTGGAAGGGAACAGCGCGATCGATGACGACAAGATCACCGACGAGATCCAGGCCCAGCCGCGTGCGATCTTCACGCGTGCCCGGGTCCAGTCCGACGTTCAGCGCATTATCGAGGTCTATCGCCGGTCCGGCCGCTTTGCCGCGACCGTGACGCCGAAGATCGTCGAGCAGGAACAGAACCGCGTCGATCTCATTTTCGAGATTTCCGAAGGCCCGGTCACCGGCGTGCGCCGTATCAACTTCATCGGCAATGACAGCTTCTCCGACCGGCGTCTGCGCCGGGAACTGGTGACGCGCGAGTCGCGCTGGTGGCGTTTCTTCGGATCGAACGACAATTACGATCCGGATCGCCTCGAATACGACCGCGAGCTGCTGCGCCAGTTCTACATGAACCAGGGCTTCGCCAATTTCCGCGTTCTTTCCGCCGTCGCGGAACTGACGCCGGACCAGCGCTCCTTCTACATCACCATCACGGTGGATGAGGGCCAGATCTATAATTTCGGCGAAATCAACGTTCGCACCGAAATTCCGGATCTCAACGAGGATTATCTCGCGGCCATCCTGCCGGTGCGTGAGGGCGATCTCTTCCAGGGCCAGCTGATCGAGGACAGTATCGATGCGCTGACCTTCGCAGCCGGTGCTTCGGGCTATGCCTTCGTCAATGTCCGTCCGCTGACCGACCGCAATCGTGAAGACCAGACCGTCGACGTCGAATTCGTCATCGACGAGGGCCCGCGCGTCTATATCGAGCGCATCGACATCACCGGCAATACGCGGACGATCGACCGCGTCATTCGCCGCGAGCTCGACATCGTCGAAGGCGATGCCTTCAACCAGGTCCTGCTGGATCGCTCGCGCAACAATATTCGCCGTCTCGGCTTCTTCGAGGAAGTCGAAGTGGAGGAATCCCCGGGTTCCGCCCCGGACCGCGCCCGCGTCAATGTGCAGGTCACGGAACAGCCTACAGGCGAGCTGGCCTTCGGTGCCGGATTCTCCTCCACCGATTCCTTCCTGGTCGACCTGTCGATTTCGGAGCGGAACCTCCGCGGTCGCGGCCAGTTCCTCCGCTTCCGGATTTCGGCCAGCTCGAACCGGGAGTCGATCGATATCCGTTTCACCGAGCCGCGCTTCATGGATCGCAACATGGCGGCCGGTTTCGACCTCTTCCGGGTCAATTCGGACTTCATTACCGAAGCGTCGTTCCAGACCGAGTCGACGGGTGCGAGCCTGCGTCTCGGCTTCCCGGTCACCGCTTCGACCAATCTCCAGCTGGGCTACACGCTTCGCTCGGACAATGTGCTGGTCTTCCGGTCTGCATCGAATGCGCTCCGGAGCCAGGCGGGATCCCGTACGACGTCGCTGTTTACCTATACGTTCAACTGGAACCGGGTGAACGACCCGATCGAACCGAGCGACGGCTATCGTCTCCAGTTCAGCCAGGGTGTGGCTGGCATTGGCGGCGATGTCCGGTATCTTCGCTCGGAGGTCGATGCCTCCTTCTACCGGGGCGTTCTGCCGAGCATTTTCGGCAATGAGGTGGTCGCCAGCTTCTCCATGAATGGCGGGTTCATCCTGCCCTGGGGCGGCGATAGCGTTCGCATCAATGACCGCTTCTTCAAGGGTGGCAACTCCTTCCGCGGCTTCGAGGTCGCGGGTATTGGTCCGCGAGCAGTCACTCGCGATGACAACGGCGATCTTGTACGGGGTGACTCCCTGGGCGGCCGTCTCTATGGCGTTGGCGCCTTCGAGGTTACATTCCCGCTCGGATTGCCGGAACAGTATGGGGTGCGCGGTAGTGTGTTCACGGAGTTCGGCACGCTCGGCCTGCTCGATTCCGAGGACCAAATCCAGGAAACGCCCAACGGGGTGTTCACTGTCGACGATCTGGCGCTGCGTGCGTCGGCCGGCGTGAGCATCTTCTGGGATTCACCATTCGGACCGGTGCGATTCGACTTTGCAGAGGCCTTCATCAAGGAAGACTATGACAGAGCTGAATTCTTCCGGTTCAGTACGCGAACAGGGTTCTAGTTATGAAATTCTTCAAGACACTCCTCCTTCTCCCGGTTCTGGTTGCGGGCTTCGCCGCACCGTCCATGGCTCAGGACGTCAATATTGCGGTGTTCAACGAGGAACGTGTTCTTCGTGAGAGCGCCGTCGGCCAGCACATCGCGACCCGGATGCAGGCCATCGGCCAGGAAATCCAGGCCGAGATGCAAGCCATGAATGCGCCGATCCAGCAGGAAACCGATCGTCTCAACGCCGAAGTGTCGTCCATGACGCCGCAGGCGGTGCAGGAACGCCCGGACCTGATGCAGCGCATCCAGACGCTCAGCCAGCAGACCCAGCAGCTCGAAGTCGAGCGCCGTGTCCGCCAGCAGGAAGTCGCCGCGACGCAGCGACAGGCGATGGCACCGGTCTACCAGATCCTCCAGCCGATCCTGGAAGAAGTGGTCGAGCAGCGCGGTATCGACATTCTCGTCGATCGTTCCAACCTCGTCTTCGCTTCCGAGCGTGTCGATATCACGGATTCGGTGATCGAGATCCTGAACCAGCGCCTGCCGTCGGTTACGGTGACGCGCGTGCGCGTGCCGCGTGGCGACGAAGCCGCGGCTGCCCAACAGCAGTAACGGGACAGGCAATTGGCTGATCCGCGTTTCTACGACCGGCTAGGCCCGCTTACGATTGAAGAGATCGCCGCGCTTTCGGGTGCGGCGATTTCCGATTCCGGGAGCGGTGACATCGCCATCGAGCAGGTCGCGCCGATCGGTGAGGCTGCTCCGGGCTTTTTGAGCTATCTCGAGCGGGCGGACATCCTTGAAGGTGTGGACGTTTCTGCCTTCGCCGGTGCCACGATCCTGACAACCGGGGAGGCTGCTTCGCGTTTGTCCGGTCAGGGCGTTGCCGTGCTCGTTCATGAACGTCCTCGTGCCGCCTTCGCCCGAGCAGCGGCCGGCCTGGCACGCCCGCGCACAATGGCGGGGAGAGATGCGATTTCCCCCGAGGCCCGCATCGCTCCGGACGCCGAGATCGGCCCGGGCGTCGTGATCGGCGCCGATGTGGAGATCGCGCAGGACGTGCGCATCGGTGCCAATGCCGTCATCGCGCCGGGATGCCGGATCGGACGCGGAACCCGGATCGGCGCGCGCGCCAGTCTGGCCTGCTGCGATATCGGCGCCGACTGCAACATTCTTGCGGGAGCCGTGATTGGCGAAGCCGGGTTCGGCGTCGCAATATCCTCGGACGGGACGGTGGATGTCCCGCATCTGGGGAGCGTCATGATCTCGGACCGCGTGACCATCGGTGCCAATTCCTGTGTCGACAGGGGCGTTTTCGGTGCGACGCGTATCGGTGCCGGCAGCAAGATCGACAATCTCTGCCATGTCGCCCACAACGTCGAAATCGGGGAGAACTGCATGTTCGCCGCCTATGCCGGTATCTCCGGCAGTACGCGGATCGGCGATAATGTGGTCTTTGGCGGACGCGTCGGCGTGGGAGACCACTTCACGATCGGGAATAATGTTCAGGTCGCCGGCAATTCGGCGGTCCTTTCCGATCTGGAAGGCAATGCCAGCTATGGCGGTGCTCCGGCGCAGCCGCTTCGAAAATATTTCCGTGAAATCGCCGCGATCCGCCGTATGGCGCAAGGACCGGCCAAGAAGAAAAAGGACTGATCCGCGTGTCCGACCGGATTGAAAACAACGAAATTCTCACCCTGCTGCCGCACCGCTATCCCTTTCTGCTGATCGATGCGGCGGAGGACTATGTCGCGGGGCAATCGATCGTGGGCATCAAGGCCGTCACGGCGAACGAACCCTTCTTCCCGGGGCATTTCCCCGGCAATCCGGTCATGCCGGGCGTGCTGATGATCGAGGCCATGGCGCAGGCCGGGGCCGTGCTGATGTACAAGACGCTCGGCGCCTCGCCGGATGCGGCGACCGTTTTCTTCATGGGCACGGACAAGGTTCGCTTCCGCTCACCGGTGCGTCCGGGAATGATGCTGCGCATGCCGGTCGAGGTCGTCGCCGCCCGGCACGGCGTGTTCAAGTTCAAGGGCGAGGTTTATGCCGACGGCGTTCGAGCCGTGCAGGCCGAGTTTTCGGCAAAGGCGATCGAGCACTGATGAGCAGCGCGCAGATCCACCCCACCTCGCTGGTCGACCCGGCTGCGGAGATCGGCGAAGGCGTCGAGATCGGCCCGTTCTGCATGATCGGACCGAAAGTGAAGCTGCACGATCGCGTTCGCATTCATTCCCATGTGACGATCGCGGGGAATACGACGATCGGTGCCGATTGCGTGCTCTATCCGAACGTCCATCTCGGCCACCCGCCGCAGGACTTCAAATACCAGGGCGAGGATACCGAACTCGTCCTCGGTCAGCGCAATATCCTGCGCGAGAACGTGACCATGCACCCGGGGACCGCTTTCGCGCGGGGCCGGACGGTCGTGGGCGATGACGGCTACTTCATGGTCGCCTCCCACGTGGCCCATGACTGTGTCATCGGGGACCGTGTGGTCTTCGCCAATTCCGCTGCGGTCGCCGGCAATGCGACGATCGGCGATCACGTAATCCTTGGTGGTTTTTGCGGCGTGCACCAGAATACCCGCGTCGGTCCGCACGCCTTCATTGGTGGCATGGCCAAGGTCGTGGCCGATGTGATCCCCTTCGGGTCCGTGGTCGACAATCCGGCCCATCTGGCCGGGCTGAACGTAATCGGTCTCAAACGCCGAGGCATGCCGCGTGAAACGCTGCGCGATCTTCGGGCGGCCTATCGCATGCTCTTCGCCCGCGAAGGCACGTTCGAGGAACGGCTCGAGGATGCGGCGCGGCTCTACTCCGAGAACGAACCGGTGATGGAGATCGTCAACTTCATCCGCGACGACGCGAAACGCCCGCTCTGCATGCCCGATGACTGAGAAGACGACACCGGACTGGACCCGGCTGGGCCTGATTGCCGGCGGCGGCGACCTGCCGGTCGAGATCCTGCGGGGCCTCGAAGGCGAGGCGCCCTTCGTGGTGAGCCTGAAGGGCATGGTCGACCGCGATTTCGGCGATGTCGACGGTGTGAGCCTGTCCATGGGAGAGATCGGCGGCGCCATCAAGGCTTTCAGGAAAGCCGGCTGCGACGCTGTCTGTTTTGCCGGATATGCGACCCGTCCGGACTTCAAATCCCTGCGCATGGACGCGCGCGGGCTCGCCATGCTGCCGCGTGTGCTGGCAGCTGCCAAATCGGGTGATGACGCGCTTCTTCGTGTCGTAATCGGCGAGTTCGAGCGCGATGGTTTCCGCGTTCTGGGTGCCGATGAGGTGCTGGCCCATCTGACACCGGAAGCGGGTCTGTTCGGTGCCGAAACGCTGACCGGTGAGCAGGAGGCGGATGCGGCCAAGGCGATGCATGTCGCCGCCGAGATCGGCCGTCTGGACATCGGGCAGGGGGCAGTCGTGGCCCATGGCGTGGTGCTCGCTGTCGAAGCCCAGGAAGGCACCAACGCCATGCTGGAACGCGCGGGGAGCCTCCCGCGGGAATTGCGCGGCCCGGAGGGCGAGCGCTGCGGCGTGCTGGCCAAATGCCCCAAACCTATTCAGGAGCGCCGCATCGATCTGCCGACGATCGGGGTGGATACGGTGAAGCGCTGCGACGCCGCCGGCCTTGCCGGGATCGTGCTGGAGGCGGGCGGTGCGCTGATCGTCAATCGCCCGGCCGTGCTCGACGCGCTCGAGCGGGCCGGCCTCTTCCTGCTGGTGCGTGCCCCGGAGACGCCCGCCATCACGGGACCGGAGGCCGCATGACCGGCGCGCCGCACATCTATCTGGTGGCGGCGGAGCGGTCCGGCGATCTGCTCGGCGGCGCGCTGATGCAGTCCCTGCGCGAGCGCTGTCCGGATGTCCGCTTTTCCGGCGTCGGCGGGCGGGCGATGAGCGAGCAGGGCATCGTCTCAGCGATCGATATTTCCGGCCTCGGCATTCTCGGCTGGATCGACGGGATCAAGGCCTATTCCCGGGTCAAACGGGATGTAGCCGCCACCGTCGCCGACATTCTCGAAGCCAGGCCCGATGCCGTGGTGCTGATCGACAGCTGGGGTTTCACTCTGCGCGTCGCCCAGGGCGTGCGTGAGGCCGACCCTTCGATCAAGCTGGTCAAATATGTAGGGCCGCAAGTCTTCGCGACCCGGCCCGGGCGTGCCGCCACGCTCGCCGGGACGGTGGACCATCTGCTCTCTATCATGAGCTTCGACGCGCCCTATTACGAACAGCACGGCCTGCCGGTCACATTTGTGGGCAATCCGACCCTGGAACGCCTGCCCGACGGAGACGGTCCCGCCTTCAGGGCGCGTCACGGCATTGCCGCGGACGCCGAAGTGCTCGTTCTACTCTTCGGCAGCCGACCGTCCGAGATCAAACGCATGTTCACCGCCTTTACCCGCGCCGTTGAACGTTTGCGGGCCGAGCGGCCGGACCTCGCCATCGTCATCCCGATCGCCGATCCGGTCGATGAAATGCTGCGCAATCGACTGGCCACGGAATCCGTTTTCGAGGGCTGCGTCCTGGTCGACGAGACCGAGAAGGCCGACGCTTTCGCCGCGGCCACCGTATCTCTGGCCTGTTCGGGCACAGTGGTGATGGAACTGGCTACGGCGGGCGTCCCCACGGTAACCGCCTATCGGCTGGGCTGGATCACCTGGGCTCTGATCCGGGGCTTCAAGCTCTTCAAGGCCCGTTTCATCACCATCGTGAACATGGTGGCCGACGAGGAACTGGTCGAGGAATACGTCCAGACCCGGGCCACCGGGGCCAATCTGGCGGCAGCCGTGATCCGGATGCTCGACGATCCTCAGCGACGCGATACCCTGCGGCGCAGGATGATCGAGGCGACGGGCGAGCTTCGCGGTGAGGGTCGGGCCAGCGAGAAGGCCGCCCAGGCCGTGCTCGAAACCCTGGACGGCTGAGCGTGCCGGCTGACTTTCACACGCCGGAATGAATAAGGCCGCCCAATCGGGGCGGCCTTTTCCATGTTGTCGATCTGGAGGCTGTCAGCGCTTGGCCAGCGGGACGTAATCGCGCGGCGTGGCGCCGGTGAAGATCTGGCGCGGACGCCCGATTTTCTGGCTCGGATCCTCGATCATCTCCGACCATTGCGCGATCCAGCCGACAGTGCGGGCCAGGGCGAAGAGCACGGTGAACATCTCGGTCGGGAAGCCCATCGCCTTGAGCGTGATGCCCGAATAGAAGTCGATATTCGGATAGAGCTTCTTCTCGACGAAATACTCGTCTTCCAGCGCGATACGCTCGAGTTCCATGGCGACCTGCAGGGTCGGGTCGTTGCGCACGCCCAGCACGTCGAGAACTTCGTGGCAGGTCTCGCGCATGACCTTCGCGCGCGGATCGTAATTCTTGTAGACGCGGTGACCGAAGCCCATCAGGCGGAACGGGTCGTTCTTGTCCTTCGCCTTGCGGACATATTCCGGGATCTGGTCCACGGAACCGATCTCGTTGAGCATGTTGAGCGCGGCTTCGTTGGCACCGCCGTGAGCCGGACCCCAAAGCGAGGCGATACCCGCAGCGATACAGGCGAAGGGATTGGCGCCCGACGAGCCGGCGAGGCGGACCGTCGAGGTCGAGGCGTTCTGCTCGTGATCGGCGTGCAGGATGAAGATCTTGTCCATCGCCTTCGCGAGAACGGCATTGCTCTCGTAATCCTCGGCCGGAACCGCAAAGCACATGCGCAGGAAATTCGCGGCATAGTCGAGATCATTGCGCGGGCTGATGAAGGGCTGGCCGATGGCGTATTTGAAGGCCCGGGCCGCGATGGTCGGCATTTTGGCGATCATGCGGTGGCTGGCGATCGTGCGCGCTTCCGGATCATTGACGTCCGTGGAGTCGTGATAGAAGGCGGAGAGGGCACCGACGGTGCCGACCATGATGGCCATCGGGTGCGCGTCGCGGCGGAAGCCGCGGAAGAACTGGTCGAACTGGTCGTGCAACATGGAGTGACGGCGGATCGTCCAGTCGAAGTCCTCAAGCTCCTTGGCTTTCGGGAGCTGCCCGTTCATCAGCAGATAGCAGACCTCGATGAAGCTGGAATCGTCGGCCAGCTGATCGATCGGGTAGCCGCGATAGAGCAGGGTGCCTTCGCCGCCGTCGATATAGGTGATCTGGCTTTCGCAGCTCGCGGTCGAGGTGAAGCCCGGATCATAGGTGAACATGCCGGATTGCGCGTAGAGCTTGCGGATGTCGATGACATCCGGGCCGATCTCGCCGCTCAGCACCGGCAGTTCGAAGGACTTGCCGTTATAGTTGAGGGTCGCCGATCCGTTCGGCTTGGCTTTGTTTTCCATCACGTCATCCCCTTGTTTCGCGGCTGCGGTTTACGCGGCCGGCGTCATCTGATCCTTGATGCGATCCAGTGCTTCCTCACGGCCAAGGAAGGCCATGACCTGCGCCAGATCCGGGGCCGGTGCCCCACCGGTCAGGGCCGCTCGCAGCGGCTGTCCGACCTTGCCGAAACCGACCTCTTCGGCCTCGGCGAATTCCTTCAGGGCCGCGCCGAGAGTCTCTTCTTCCCACGCGCCTGTCTCCTCGAGACGCGTGAACAGCCGGTAAAGCCGTTCGCGCGCTTCGTCGTTCAGCGGCTTGGCGGCTTTGCCTTCGAGATGGAAGGGACGCGGTTTGAGGAGAAAATAGCTTTGCCGGGCCAGTTCTTCCAGCGTCGAAGCGCGGCCTTTCAGCGCAGGCATGGCCGATTTCAGCCGGTGCGCGGTCAGTTCGGCATCGTCGATACGGTTTTCCAGCTTTTCCAGGAAGGGCGTGACGAGCTCGACGAGGCGCGCATCCTCCGCCTGGGCGATATGGTGTGCATTGATGTGATTGAGCTTGTCGATGTCCATCCGAGCCGGCGCCTTGTTCAGCCCCTTCAGGTCGAAGGCGGCGATCGCCTCGGCATCGGTGAAGATTTCCTGGTCGCCATGGGCCCAGCCGAGGCGCAGGAGGTAATTGCGCAGGCCTTCCGGCAGATAGCCCATATCGCGATAGGCTTCCGCACCCAGCGCACCATGGCGCTTGGAGAGCTTCTTGCCGTCCTGGCCGTGGATGAGCGGAATGTGCGCGAAGACCGGGCGGTCCCAGCCGAGCGCATCATAGATCTGGCTCTGGCGGCCGCCATTCACGAGGTGGTCGTCGCCCCGCACGATGTGAGTGATGCCCATATCGTGATCGTCCACGACGACGGCGAGATTATAGGTCGGCGTTCCGTCGGAGCGCAGCAGGATGAGATCGTCGAATTCCTTCGCGGCCCATCGCACCTGACCCTGGACGGCATCGTCCAGCACCACATCGCTACCCGGCGCGCGGAAACGTACCGTGTAAGGCGTATCGGCCGGCGCCTCGGACGGATCGCGGTCGCGCCAGGGCGAACGCAGGGCGCGGCCTTCCTTGAAGGCGGCATCGCGCAATTCCTGGACTTCCTCCGGCGTGCAATAGCAGCGGAAGGCCTGGCCCCTGGCGAGGAGTTCGTTGGCGATTTCGACATGGCGGTCGGCACGGGCGAACTGGGAGACGACATCGCCGTCCCATTCCAGGCCCAGCCAGGACAGGCCGTCGAGAATCGCGTCGATCGCTTCCTGCGTGGAACGGGCGCGGTCGGTATCCTCGATACGCAGGTAGAATTCGCCGCCGTGATGGCGGGCGAACAGCCAGTTGAACAGCGCCGTGCGGGCACCGCCGATATGAAGGAAACCCGTTGGCGATGGCGCGAAGCGGGTTCGAATTTGTTTTTCTGTGTTCTGCACTTGCGAAATCATGCTGCGCTGCAAGAAGGGAAATGCGTCCTAGCATGAATAACAGCTTTTGCGATAGACCGAAGGCTGCATGGTGCCGGAACGTGATGCACGCCTGCCGCAACGCGAGCGGCGTGGGACTGGAGTATGGGGGCTGACACCGGATCGCCTGACCCTGCCGGGGTCGGCGATCTTTCCCGCTTTGGCGTTCGCGACCGGGACGGCCATCTATTTTGCCAGTCCCGTCGAGCCTCTCGCCTGGCTGGCACCGGCTCTCGCACTTCTGGCCGGACTAGCCTGGTTCTGGTTGAGAGGGCGCGGACGATCCGCGGCCGGTCTCATGGCGGTTCTCGTCGTACTCGGACTCGCCGCCGGTGTCTGGCGCGCCCAGGCCCACACGCAGGCCCGGTCTCGCCTCGAACCTATCGATACGCACGACCGCATCGGACAATTCGAAGGCTGGCTGGAAGCCATCGAAAGCGATGCCAATGGACGCCCGCGCCTTCTTGTCAGGCTGAGGGTTTCGGAGGATGGAGCGGATCGTCCGGCCGCGCGGATACGCGTCCGCGCCCGGCCCGGCGATTTACGGCCGGGCGATACGATCTCCATTGCCGCCGTTCTCGCCCCGCCGCGCCGGGCCCCGGTCGCCGGTGCCTATGACTTTGCCTTCCACGCGCTTTATGCGGGTCTCGCCGGGACCGGCTATGCCATCGCGGATCCGGAGCCTGGCCCCGAACTGGATCAGGATCGCTGGGAGCGAAGCCTCGCGGCCTTGCGGTGGCGGATGGCCGAACGGATACGCTCGCATCTGCCCGAGCGCAGCGGCGCGCTGGCCGCGGCCCTTCTGACCGGTGACCGGTCCGGCCTGCCGCCGGAGGACACGGACGCGCTGCGGCGAGCGGGTCTGGGACATCTGCTCGCCATTTCCGGTATGCATATGGCCTTGATAGCCGGTGGCGTGTTCTTTGCGCTGCGAGCCGCTTTCGCCGGCTTCATTCCCTGGGCGCGGCGGCATGATCCCGCCCGCCCGGCCGCGCTCATCGCTATGCTCGCAGCAGCGGGCTATCTCGCGCTGTCGGGCGGCGCCATTCCGACGCAGCGCGCCTTCATCATGACCCTTTCCGTGCTGGGGGCGGTGGTGCTCGGCCGGCGCGCCCTGTCCCTGCACACGCTTGCGCTGGCCATGCTGGCGGTCCTCGCCATGAGACCGGATTCCATCGTCACGCCGGGCTTTCAGATGTCCTTCGCCGCCGTCGCTGCCCTGATCGCCGCTGCAGACCTCTGGCAGGCGCGCAAGCCGGATCCGGCGCCTTTTGCCCCGTTTCGCGGGTTGCGACGTTTTCTGGGCGGGCTGAGCATGACCAGCGGCGTCGCCGGATTTGCGACGGCGGGCTTTTCCGCTTTTCATTTCCACCGGCTCGCGAGCTTCGGCTTGCTCGGAAATCTTCTTGCCATGCCGGTCTTTTCTCTCCTGGTCATGCCCGCCGGAGCGCTGGCGCTGTTCCTGATGCCGCTCGGCCTGGAGGGACCGGCACTTTTCGTCATGGGCTGGGGGCTGGAGCGCGTGCTCGAAATCGCCCATTTCGTGTCCGGGCTGGGCGGTTCGGAGCAGGCCGTCGCGGCCGCACCGGGCGGCTGGCTTGCCGTCTATGCGGTCGGCTTCGCAGGCCTGGTCGTTTTGCCGCGCCTGATGAAAGCCGCCGGTGCAACTGTCATGATAATTGCGGTCTTCGCCGCCGGGCTGACGTCGCGTCCCGATCTATTCGTGAGCGAAGGCGCGGTGGTGGTGGCACAGGACGGGGAGGATGGCTGGGCCGTCAGCGACCGCCGCCGCGACCGTTTCGCCGCGCGTGTCTTCCTCGAGCGTCAGGGCGAGCGCGATCGCCCCCGACGTTTCGACTGGCCCTGCGACAGTCTCGGCTGCGCGGGTGAGGCCGCAGGCTTGCAGGTGGCCTCGCTGACGTCGCTGGAGGCAATCGGGGAAGATTGCCGGCTGAATGCCCTGATCGTGACGCGCCGGACGCTGCCCGCGCATATCAGGCGCCGTTGCGAGGCGCTCGTGCTCGACGCCGGGCAACTGGCCCGCCGGGGCGGGGCCCTCATCTGGACCGAGGGCGGCCGCATCCGGCGTATCCGGCAAGTCGCGCCCGTCAGACCCATGCGCCCCTGGCAGCAGCGCTAGCACCGGGCCGGAAACTCGCGCGGTCGGTCCGGACATATACGCGTATGCTCGCAGGTTGGCCCTACAGAACGCGTATGTTCCCATATTGGACCCGCAGTGTGGGATTGATGTCGCCAGTTTGCGTGCCCGCACTTACCTGCACGCGCGCGCGCCTCGCAAGGGGCACAGAACGGAAAGAAAAAGTGCCTGACCGGGGGACAAGGCTTCGATCAGTGATGCTCTCAATGATACTGGCGGAGCAGGCCGATGAGGCGTCCCTGGACCTTCACGCGGTCCGGACCGAAAATTCGGGTTTCGTATTCCGGATTGGCCGCTTCGAGCGCGATCGAGCCGCCTTTCTTGCGCAGGCGCTTCAGCGTGGCTTCCTCGTCATCGACGAGCGCGACGACGATATCGCCGGTATCGGCGGATTCGCAGCGACGGATCAGGACGGTGTCGCCGTCCAGAATACCGGCCTCTATCATCGAGTCGCCCTTGACCTCGAGCGCGAAATGTTCGCCTGAGCCGAGCATGTCGACGGGTATGGGCAGGCGATTGGTCTCGTGCTGGATGGCGGAAATCGGTACGCCAGCGGCGATCCGGCCGAGGACAGGTACTTCGATCGTGCCCTCATGCGTTTCGTCTTCCGCAGGCTTCTTGAAGTCGGCGCGGACGACATTCGGACCGAGATCGCCCTTGGGCACGGTTTTGTCGGCCACGGCCGCCGCGGATTCGGGCAGTTTCAGCACTTCCAGCGCCCGGGCCCGGTGGGCGAGGCGGCGGATGAAGCCGCGCTCTTCCAGGGCCGTGATAAGGCGGTGAACGCCGGATTTCGAAGCGAGTTGAAGCGCTTCCTTCATTTCGTCGAAAGAGGGCGAGACGCCCGTTTCCTTGATCCGCTTGTGGATGAAGAGCAGGAGCTCATTCTGTTTCCGGGTCAGCACGGGTCGGCCCTCTCGGCAGCGTTCCGGGCGAAAAAGCCCTGGGAACAAATCAGGAATACCGCGCTTGTTCTACAAGTGTTCCTGAATCGCGTCAAGCGGAGCCGGAGCGCGCCATGAGCGCCCGGGTCGCGGCCGTGACATCCTCCTGGCGCATAAGACTTTCCCCGACGAGAAGGGCACGCGCGCCAGCCCGTTCCAGCCGCTGCGCATCCGCAGGCGTGAAGATACCGCTCTCACCCACGAGAAGTTGGCCGTTCCCCACCATCGGTGCGAGCGATTCGAAGGTCTCCAGAGAGGTCTCGAAGGTTCGCAGATTGCGGTTGTTGATCCCGATGAGCGGCGCTTCGAGTGCCAGGGCACGGTCCATCTCCGGCGCGTCGTGAACCTCGACCAGGACATCCATCGACCAGCGTGCGGCTTCCTCGATCAGGGCGCGCGCCGTATCGTCGTCGACGGCGGCGAGAATGACGAGAATGGCGTCGGCGCCGAGCATCCGGGCTTCGGCGACCTGATAGGGGTCGTAGAGGAAATCCTTGCGCAGGACGGGAAGTGCGCAGACCTCGCGTGCGGCGCCCAGATAGGCGTCCGCACCCTGGAAGCTGGGCGTGTCGGTGAGAACGGAGAGACATGTCGCGCCGCCGGCTTCATACGCCCGAGCGAGCGCGGGCGGGTCGAAGTCGGGCCGGATCAGCCCCTTGGACGGGCTGGCCTTCTTGATCTCGGCGATGAGGCCGAGACCGTTATCGACCGCGGCACGTTCCAGCGCCGCGCGAAAACCGCGCACCGGCGAAACATCGCGGGCGGCAGCGGCTATGTCTTGATAGGGACGGGCCGCCTTGCAGGCAGCAATATGGTCGCGCTTGTAGGCGCCGATACGGGCCAGCGTGTCAGGGGTCGTGGTCATGGGTCAGGCCTCGCCCTGGGAAATGGCGGCCATGCGGACAAGGGCCTCGCGCGCCTGACCGTTGTCGATGGCTTCGCGCGCGAGCGTGATCCCGGTTTCCAGATCGCCCGCCTTGCCGGCGACGGTGAGGGCGGCGGCGGCATTGATCAGCACGATATCCCGGAATGGTCCGGGTTCGCCGTCGAGCAGGCGGCGGATGGCGGCGGCGTTGTGGGCAGGGTCGCCGCCCTTGAGTTCGGCCTCGGTCGCGCGGGGCAGGCCGAAGACGCCCGGATCGATGACACGCTGGTTGATCTCGCCGTCGCGAAGCTCGACGACATCGGTCAGCGTGGTGGTGGTGATCTCGTCCATACCGTCCTGGCCGCAGATCACGAGGGCATGTTCGCAGCCCAGATCGCGCAGCGCTTCGGCCATGGGGACGAGCCAGCGCGAATGATAGACGCCCAGAAGCTGGCGCTTGACGCCTGCCGGATTCGCGAGCGGTCCCAAAAGGTTGAAGACGGTTCTTACACCAAGGCCCTTGCGCGCGCTGGCGACATGGCGGACCGCCGAGTGGTGAGCCGGGGCAAAGAGGAAGCCGACGCCGGCCTCGGTCAGCGAGCGTTGTACAGCACTGCGCGGGCAGTCGAGTTTCACGCCAAGTTCGCCGAGCACGTCCGACGAGCCGGACTGGGACGACGCAGCGCGATTGCCGTGCTTGGCGACGATGGCCCCGGCCCCGGCCGCGACGATGGCGGCTGCGGTGGAGATATTATAGGCGCCCTTGCCGTCGCCGCCCGTGCCGCAGGTGTCTATGGCACCGTCCGGCGCCGTGATGGTCTGCATGCGACCGCGCAGGACGCGGGCGCCCGCGGCGATGTCCGACGGGCGCTCGCCAAGAGCGGCCAGACCCATCAGGAAGCCACCGATGGCAGCATCGGGTGCATCGCCGTCCATAAGTTGGTCGAAGGCGCCGGAAATGGCGTCGCCGGTGGGGCGTTCGCCCTGGCTGAAAGCCTGCAGGCATTGGGCAAGATGACTCATGCCGGTTGTCTCTTCATGTCTGGATCGCGTGTTGCTGGTCTCGCGATGATATCGGGTCGGCGGTCGCAACTGGTGCGGCGGCGGGCCGCTTCAAGCCGAGACGGGATCGGGTCACGCCCTGCAGGCGCGCTGTCAGGCGATCCCGCGCCATCGCCCGCCGGGAGCGGACATCGCGACCGGTGCGGAGTATCGAACGCGCGACCCGTCCACACGCCGATCGCACACGTCCAGCGGACGTGCGGCGTTTGCGGCGATGTGCATCAGGATCGGCATACTTCAGGCATCCGGAACTGAACCAAGCGAACCCTCTGGCTCTAGCCTGCACGGACGGCGATTTCAATCGCCACGCGCGGTTCAGGCAGCGGCACTGCGGGGAAGGCCCGTGAAGTCGAGGAAATTGCGCAGGAGATCATGCCCGTGCTCGGAGGCGATCGACTCGGGATGGAACTGGACGCCGTGCACCGGGCGGTCGCGATGGGCGAGGCCCATGATCTCACCATCTTCGGTGTGCGCCGTCGCGATCAGGCAGTCGGGCAGCGTCTCAGGCTTGACCGCGAGGCTGTGATAGCGCGTCGCGGTGAAAGGCGAGGGCAGGCCGGCGAAAATCCCGGTTCCGTCGTGACGAACCGGGCTCGTCTTGCCGTGCATGATCGATTTGGCGGAAATCACATCGCCGCCGAACGCCTGGCCGATCGACTGGTGGCCGAGGCAGACGCCGAGAATGGGCAGCGTCTCGGGCGCCTCGGAGATGAGGTCGAGGCAGATGCCGGCGCGGTCCGGATCGCACGGCCCCGGCGACAGGACGACGCCGGACGGCCGGAGTTCGAGGGCTTCAGCAACGCTCAGGGCATCATTGCGAACGACGTGCGTGGCCGCGCCCAACTCCTGGAAGTAGTGGACGAGGTTGAAGGTGAAGCTGTCGTAATTATCAATGATCAGAAGCATGGGTCTCTCCGTGTGCGCAGGGTAATCGGCTTTCCCGGGACTGGCCATTGCGGGTGGCAGACGCAGAGGTTTAACGCGTGATTAACCGGGCTGTCGCGAGGTGATGCCATGTCTTCCCGTCACCTGCGCCCGATTCGTAAGCCCAATACCGGCGTTCCGGCCCTGGCCGGCGCGGTGGCGGCGCTTGTCTGCGTTGCAGGCGGGATGGCGCTGTCCGGTTTCGTGGCGGCCGACCCGGCCGCGGAGACCGCGCGACCGCAGGCGCGGCAGTCAATCGCGACCCGTTCGCTTCGCGTGCTCGAGACCCGCGCGGCCGAACCGCTCATGAGCGCCGGGACGGCGCCCGCAGAGGTCCAGCTCGCTGCGAACTCCGATACCAGCCTCGCCCTGGCGCCGGCGCTGGTAACCGAAAACCTGCCGCGTCAGCCGCTGCCGCCCCGCATTGCGGTGGTCATCGACGATGTCGGCCTGGATTTCGACGCGGCGCGCCGCGTCGCGGCGCTCGAGGCGCCGGTAACCGTCGCCGTGTTGCCTTATGCGCAAAGAGCGGCGGAGGTTTCCGCGCTTGCCGATGCGGCGGGCCACGACGTGCTCCTGCACATGCCGATGGAGCCCGTCGGCCTCGCCGATCCGGGGCCCAATGCCCTGCGCCTGGATCTTTCCGACAGCGATATCGAAGCACGCCTGCATTGGTCCATGGCGCAGGTTCCGCATGCGATCGGGCTGAACAATCATATGGGAAGCCGCTTCACCCGCGATCCGCGCGCCATGCGCGTGGCCCTGTCGGCCGTCGCCGATCGTGAACCGCTTTTCCTCGACTCCGTTACCACCGGCGAGAGCCGCGGCCGCGCCGTCGCCGACGGTCTGGGGCTGCGCACGCTGGAGCGTGACATTTTCCTCGACCACGTCATCAGCGCCGACGATATCGCCGCGCGCCTGGACGATGCCGAGGCCCTCGCCAATGAGCGTGGCTGGGCCGTCGTGATCGGCCACCCGCATGATGTCACGCTGGACCAGCTTGAAAGCTGGATCGATGCCGTCGAGGCCCGCGGGGTGGAACTCGTCTCCGTGTCCACACTCGCCGACCAGCTCTCCGTGAGCATTCCCGCCATGGCGGCGGTCAGGGAGTAAATCTCAGCTGCCCAGCGAATCTTCCGCGGCCCGGAAGAGGGCGGCGGCCTTGTTGACGGTTTCGACGCGCTCGGATTCCGGATCGCTGTCCAAGACGACGCCGGCGCCGGCCTGGACGTGCATGCGGCGATCCTTGAAAACGGCCGTGCGCAGGGCGATGCAGGTATCCATGCCTCCGTCTGCACTGAAATAGCCGACCGCGCCCGCATAGACGCCACGGCGGTGCGGTTCCAGCTCGTCGATGATCTCCATCGCCCGCACTTTCGGCGCGCCCGAGACCGTGCCAGCCGGGAAGCCCGCGAAGAGGGCCGAGACGACGTCTTCGCCTTCGCTCAGCTCGCCCGTCACATTGGAGACTATGTGCATGACGTGGCTGTAGCGTTCGACGATTTCGCGCGAGGTGATTTTCACGCTTCCGGGTTTTGATATCCGCCCGACATCATTGCGGCCCAGATCGAGCAGCATGAGGTGTTCGGAGCGTTCCTTAGGATCGGCCAGAAGGTCGGCTTCCAGCGCGTCGTCCTCGGCCGGCGTACGGCCGCGCGGACGGGTTCCGGCGATCGGGCGGATGGTGACCTCGCCATCGCGCAGGCGAACGAGAATCTCCGGACTGGAACCAGCGATCTCGAAACCGTCGAAGCGGAAGAAAAAGAGGAAGGGCGAAGGGTTGAGCCGGCGCAGGGAGCGATAGAGGCAGAAAGGATCCGCCGGATAATCGGCGGAAAAACGCTGGCTGGGGACGATCTGGAAGGCGTCGCCCGCGCGGATATAGCGGCGGGCTGTCTCGACGGCGTTGCGGTACTGGTCCTCGGACTGGTTCGAGACTCGGTCGCCGAGCGCGCCTTCCGGTGCGGCCACATCCGGTGTCGCAGCGGCGAGCTTGCGGAGCGTCGCGTGAAGACGTTCGGCAGCCGCGTCATAGGCTTCGCGTGCGGAATACTCGCCCGGACGGACCGGGCAATAGATCGAGATTTCCTGCTTCAGCGCGTCGAAGACGACCATCACCTTGGGACGGATCAGGCAGGCTTCCGGAACCTCGAGCGGATCCGCTGCGGCCTTTTCCGGGAGGCGCTCCAGATAGCGGACCATATCGTAGCCGACATAGCCGAACAGGCCGGAGGCGAGGGGCGGCGCGCCTTCTGGAAGTGGGCAGCGTGCATCCTCAATGACCGTGCGCAAGGCGGTCATGGGAGCGGCGTCCAGCGGCGTGAAGCGGCGGCGGTCCACATCCATGCCGCGGGCCTCGCTGGCGACGCCGTCGCGGCACTGCCAGATCAGGTCCGGGTCGAAGCCGATAGCGGAATAGCGCCCGCGCCAGGCGCCGCCCTCGACGGATTCGAGCAGGAAGGTGTTCGCATCGCTCGCGGCAAGCCGGAGATAGGCGGCGACCGGTGTGAGCAGATCGTCGACGCGCCGCGTGTATAGGACCGAAGTTTCCCCGCGTTCATAGGCCGCCGCGACCGTCTTGAAGTCGGGCGCTATGGCCGGAATCGACGCCGTCATTGAGGATTATTCGGGTCTTGGCCCACAGCCGTCGCGAGCAGTCGTCCGTCGACCGCGTCGGCGCCCACTTCGTATTCCTGCAGGAGCGCCGCCTGGAGCGCGATCAGGATGTCGGACGACATTTCCGTGGTCAGCTGGTCCTCGACCGGATCCACAGCGGCGGCCGTCAGCTCCGCCTCACCGGCCGGGATGACCTCGTCGACGGTGATGATGGCGTACTGGCCGTCGCCCGAGGGCGGCACCATGGCCCACTCGCCGGGTGCGAGGGTGAAGGCGCGGCTGACGATATTGCGGCCGAAATTATCGGCTGTCTCGCCGCGGCTCAGGGTCGCGCTTTCATTGCGGCCGCCGGCCGTGAGCGCGACGATCTCCATGTCTTCGCCGGTTTCCAGCTGGGCGAGCGCGCTTTCCGCCGCCGCCAGGAGCTGGGTGTCGACCTGGATGGCGCGCCAGCGAGCTTCCGCCTCGTCGCGCACATCGGCAAGCTCGCGCGGCCGCGACGGGATGATTTCGTCGACCCGGACAGTGAAATAATCGGTCTCGTTGTAATCCTGAAGATCGGTAGCGAAGCCCTGCACCTGATCGAAGGCGGTCGGCAGAATGGTCTGGCCCATGGTCTGGTAACGCTGGAAGTCCAGCTCCAGGCTCTGGTCGCGGCCGTAAATGTCCAGCGGGGCGAAGATTTCGATCGGCGTACCGGCGATGCGGGCTGCCTCTTCCAGCGAGGCACCGCCGGCGCGGGCGCCTTCGAAGGCTTCGATCTTGTCGAACATCGCGTCCTGCGCCTGTTCGCGCGCCGCGGCGGCGCGAAGTTCCGGCAATTGCTCCTCGAAGCTGGGCAGTTCGGCGTCCTGACCCGCCGTAACGACGACGGCAGACCAGCCGAAGCGGCCTTCGACGGCGCGGGCCTCGCCCGTCGCCATGGCAAAGACGGCTTCCGACAGCGTCTCATCGGGAACTTCATAGGCCTGCACGTCTTCCTGGACGAGCGGCGTATCGAGGCCGAGGGCTGATGCGACGTCGGCCGCATCCACGCCTTGCGACAATTGCTCCACAGCGGCATTGGCGGTTGCTTCGTCGGCAACGGTAAGCTGCTCGAAGCTGCGGATGGCGGGCGTGCCCAAAGCCCCGGTCTCGACCTGATAGTCGTAGATCTCGCGCAATTCGGATTCGTCGACCTCGATATCGCGGCTGAAATCCTCGAGACGGAAGCGCACGAGCGTAATGGCGCGGAATTCCGGCGCGGTGAACAATTCCAGACCGGTCAGCGGGTCGCGCATCTCGGCATTGTTCTCGATAAAGGCCTGGAGGGTTTCGTCGCTCGGCGCCTCGACATCGGTCGCGGCGGACGGATCGATCAGCATGGCGCGGATACGGCGGCGCTCTGCAGCGACGCCGACGCGGGTCTCGGCGAGGAAGCGCGGCACGTCGATACCACCGGCGAGGCTGACGATGAGCTGGCGGCGAAGCATGTCGCCCTCGACGTCGGACTGGAAGCTTTCCGGCGTAATATTCGCGCGCGCTAGCGCCGCCCGGGCTGTCTCAGGATCGTACTGATTGGTCACCGGATTGCGGAAAGCCGGAATCTCGGAAATTTCGGCCAGCACGGCATCCTCGGAGACGGCGAGACCCATTTCCTCGGCCTTGGCCGCAAGGCTGGCGAAGGTGATCAGGCGCTGCATGACCTGGTCCTGCAGTCCCATCTCATAGGCCTGTTCACGGGTGAAGCCGGGGTTTTCCGTCTGGATGCGGCGCAGCTCGCTGTCGAAGGCCTGCCGCGTTTCCTGAACGCTGATCTGCTGGTTGCCGACCACGGCGACGGCCGTGCCGCTGCCGGTGAAGATACCTCCGACACCGTAAACGGCGAAGCTCAGGACGAGCAGGACGATGATCACCAGGGCGAGCGGCGATTGGGCGAAAGCGCGAAAATTCGTCAGCATGAGTCGGTGGTGCTCCAGACAATATTGCGCGGAAGGTAACGGGGGGGATTCAGTGTCGCAAGCGTCAGCATCGGCAGGCGCTGAAGCGATGTCAGGTTGCGACCGGCCGCAGCTGGGGAATTGCCCGCCGCGAATTTGCTCCTTACACCTCCCGGGCACAAGGACAGCGGATGATCACCGGGGAGGGCAGATGTCGCGGCGCAGCCTTATTGCGGGCAATTGGAAAATGAACGGCAAGCGGGAAAGTCTCGGCTTTTTCGAAGCGATCGCCGGTGCGGCCGAGGCCACGCCCGCCGAAGTGCTTATCTGTCCGCCGGCCACGCTTCTGGCCGCTGCCAGCGAGGCCTGCAGTGCGAGTGTGGTGAAGACCGGCGGGCAGGACTGCCATGCCGAGGCGACGGGCGCGCACACGGGCGATGTGTCCGCGTTTATGCTCGCGGATGCGGGCGCTGCCTATGTCATCGTCGGACATTCCGAGCGCCGCGCCGATCACGGCGAAACCAGCGCCGTGGTGAAGGCGAAGGCCGAAGCGGCCGTTGCGGCCGGTCTGGTCCCGATCGTCTGTGTGGGCGAGACGCTCGAGGAGCGCGAAGCCGGCAAGGCGACCGAGATCGTCACGCAGCAGGTCAGGGACTCCATCCCTCAAAGTGATGAACTGGTAATAGCTTATGAGCCGGTCTGGGCGATCGGCACGGGCCGCACGGCATCCCCGGACGATGTTGCCGAGATGCATGCCGCGATCCGTTCGGTGCTGCCGAATAGTGCGGATACCCGCATTTTGTATGGTGGATCGGTGAAACCGGCGAATGCGCGCGAGCTGCTGTCCCTTGAGGATGTCGACGGCGCCCTGGTCGGCGGAGCCAGTCTGAAGTCGGCGGATTTCGCTGCTATCATTGGCGCGGTTGGTCCCGAATCCGAACTGTCCCGGTAAGCGGATCGAAACTTCTTCCTGCAAGGCTGTTCAACTGGGTTTCAGTTGTCAGCAGTTTTCGCAGGAGCAGTTCCGAGTATGGCCGATATCGACTACGCCCGGGCTTCCGTCCTCCTGTTTGACCCCGTTCACGTAAATCAGCGCACCACACGGTACGCGCTGTTCGAGATCGGTTTCAGGCAGATCGAGTGCGTCTCATCGCTCGCCGAGTTCAAGACCGTGCTCGCCGATTCCGCACCCGCGCTCGTCGTCGCGGAATCGAGCGCGACCGACTCCGATATTTTCAACATCGTGCGCCAGGTCCGCCGCAGCGAGCTGGGCGCCAATCCGTTCGTCGTATTCCTGCTGACCACGTGGAGTCGCGATACCACGCATATCCGCCGCGCCATCGAATGCGGCGCGGACGACCTCATCGTACGTCCTTTCTCGACCAGTTTCGCCGAGGAGCGGGTCAAGACGCTGATCAAGGGGCGCAAGGATTTCGTCGTGACTTCGGACTATATCGGTCCGGATCGCCGCAAGGATTCCGAGCGGGCGTCGGACGCGCCTGCGCTGAAAGTCCCGAATTTCCTTCAGGCGACAGTGGAGAACGACCAGGAAGCGCTCAACGACGCCAATAACTGGATCCGCGAAGCCAAGGAAACGGTGGTGGCCGAGCGACTGCGACGGATTGCGATGCGGATCGTGATCACGGCCGAGCTGCACATCTCGAAGCACACCGAGGGCGGACTTCCGGTGCCGCTGGATTCCGCCGACATGATGCGCTCGGCGCGCGAGCTTCGCGCCCAGCTGGTCAAGGCGAGCCGGCGCGAGGCGGCGGAAGTCGCCGAGGCGCTGATCGACCAGGTCCAGACCATCAGCAAGGCAGAGAACCCGGCTCCAAGCAATCTCCGGCTCATCAAGGAACTCGCCATGGGCGCCTACGCGGCCTTCGCGAACGGAGACTCGCTCGAGCGGTCCTCCGACGAGATCGGCCGGACGGTCACCAATCTGCGCAAGCGCCTCAAGGCGAAGGCAGAGGCGGCGCAGCGCAAGGCGGACCTGGCGGCCCAGCAGGCCGAACAGGACGCCGAGGACGCCGCCGCGGAAGCTGCGTCCGGAGGAGCAGACGAGACTGGCCAAGACGGCGAGCCTGGTATAAAACGCGCCGCCATGTGATCGGGCGGTCGTTCGGACCGTGATCCCGGTCCGGCGTATCCCGAAGCGACGGCGGTTATTTCATGGCGAACGTACTTCTCATCATCCAGCTCCTGGTCGCGCTCGGCCTGACGGGGGTCATCCTCCTGCAGCGATCCGAAGGTGGCGCTCTGGGTATTGGCGGCGGCGGTGGTGCCGGCGGCATGATGAGCGGTCGCGGCGCGGCGACGATGCTGTCGCGCGTCACCATGGTGCTGGCTGCGGCCTTCATCGCCAATTCAATCCTGCTGGCGATCGTCTACAGCGTCGATTCGAGCGGCCGGAGCGTTTTCGACCGGACGCTCGAGGATCCGGCCACGACCATCCTTGACGAGGATGAGACCGGCGCGCCTGTCCCCACTGACGGCTAGGGCCTCGACAGCCCGGGCGCCTTTTGCGCCCGGCACACCTGAATCATCAAAAATTTCATCGCGCGTCTTTCGACGCGCCCGAATCTGGGATAATCAGACGGCCCATGCCGCGATATATCTTCATTACGGGCGGCGTGGTCTCCTCACTTGGAAAAGGCCTCGCCTCCGCCGCAATTGGTGCGTTGCTTCAAGCGCGTGGATACAAGGTCCGCCTGCGCAAGCTCGACCCCTATCTCAACGTCGATCCGGGCACGATGTCGCCCTATCAGCATGGCGAGTGCTACGTCACCGATGACGGGGCGGAGACCGATCTCGATCTCGGTCACTACGAGCGCTTCACGGGCGTGCCCGCCAGCCAGGCGGACAACATCACGACCGGCCGGATCTATCAGCGCATCATCGAGCGCGAACGCCGGGGCGATTATCTCGGCGCGACCGTGCAGGTGATCCCGCACGTCACCGACCAGATCAAGCAATTCGTCCTGTCCGATGCGGGCGATGTCGATTTCGTGCTGTGCGAGATCGGCGGCACAGTCGGCGATATCGAAGGCCTGCCTTTCTTCGAGGCGATCCGCCAGCTCGGCCAGGAGCTGGGCGAGGGCAATGCCGTCTTCCTTCACGTGACCTTGCTGCCCTTCATCAAGGTGGCCGGCGAGATGAAGACCAAGCCGACCCAGCACTCGGTGAAGGAGCTTCGCTCGATCGGCATCCAGCCGGACATCCTGCTCTGCCGCTGCGAGATTCCGATCCCGCCGAGCGACAAGCGGAAGATTGCGCTGTTCTGCAACGTCAAGGAAAGCGCCGTCATCGAAGGCCGCGACGCGTCCTCGCTCTACGACGTTCCGCTGGAATATCACCGCCAGGGCCTGGACACGGAAATCCTCGACTGTTTCGGCATCGACGATGCTCCGGCGCCGGACCTGACCCGCTGGAATTCGATTTCCGACACCATCGCCAATCCGGACGGTGAAGTGACGATCGGCGTGGTGGGCAAGTATGTCGGCCTGCTGGACGCCTACAAATCCCTGATCGAGGCGCTGGCGCACGGCGGCATCGCCAACGGGGTGAAGGTCAATCTCAAATGGCTCGACAGCGAGCAGTTCGAGAAGGACGACCCGTTCGAACCGCTCGAGGACGTGCACGGCGTGCTCGTACCGGGCGGGTTCGGCGAGCGGGGCGTCGAGGGCAAGATCGCCGCGGCGAAATTCGCGCGCGAGCGAAAAGTGCCGTTCTTCGGTATCTGCTACGGCATGCAGATGGCGGTGCTCGAAGCGGCACGCAATCTCGCCGGCGTATCCAATGCCGTCTCCTCGGAATTCTCCAATGAGGGCGAACTGGTCATCGGTCTTCTGACCGAGTGGACGCGCGGAAACGAAGTCGAGACGCGGTCGGCCGAGGGTGATCTGGGCGGCACGATGCGCCTGGGCGCCTATCCGGCGGTGCTCAAGGACGGCAGCCGTGTGCGCGAGATCTACGGGGCAGCCCATATCGAGGAGCGCCATCGTCACCGCTATGAGGTGAATGTCGCCTACAAGGACAAGCTGGAAGCCTGCGGCCTGACCTTCTCCGGGCTGTCGCCGGACGGCGTGCTGCCGGAAATCGTCGAGATCGAGGACCACCCCTGGTTCATCGGCGTGCAGTTCCACCCGGAGCTGAAATCGCGTCCCTTCGAACCGCACCCGCTCTTCGCCAGCTTCATCGCCGCGGCGCTGCACCAGAGCCGGATGGTCTAAGAGCAGGTCCTCGCCCTTGATGGGCGAGGGGGACCACGCCAAAGGCGTGGTGGAGTAAGAGAAAAAGGGGACGGGTGGAATTGGCGCTAGAATGCGCCTGTCCCCGTCATTCCCTTGGCGCTCGTTCCGCCGGCCCTCAATAGGGTTGCAGCACAGTGCGTCTGTCGTGAAGTTCTGCGACTTCGGGCAGGTTTGCCGCAGCCTCGCGGGACGGAATGAGGGCAGTTTCGTCCTCGACCAGTCCGTCCAGTTCCACGACGCCCCTGGCGACCGTCACGCTGGTGAGCCAGGGACTGGCACCGGGAAAGCGCATCAATGCGTCGATGACGGCGAGGCGAAGGATGTCGTCGTCCGATGTCAGTGGCGCATGCGGAGCATCGGGGCGTGCAGCCAGCGTCCGCACGATGTCGGCGCGACTGACGATGCCGGCTAGGTGCCGCCCGTCGACCACCGGCAATCGCCTGATGTTTTTCGATTGCATGAGGCGGGCGATCTCGCGCAATGGCGTATCGGGGCCGATGGTTACGACGTCGCGGGTCATGACATCAGCGGCTCTGGGCCCGTCTTGCGCATTCCTCCGGTCGGTCCGGATCGTTCCCAGCTCCTCGCGCCGGATAATGTCGGCTTCAGATACGATGCCGACAATCTTCCCGTTATCCAGAACGGGAACCGCGCTGATGTGGAGACGGGCGAGAAGGGACGCGATTTCGTGGACGGGCAGATCCGGCTTAACCCAGATCACATCCGTCGACATGATCTGCCGCGCAAGGATTTCGGCAGGTGTTCCGGAGAATCCGGTTTTCGCTTCGATCGTTCGGGTTTTCATCTCGATCACCTCCGTATTGTCCGAGCAAACCCTCTTTCCGGATGGTCTCGGTTGTCGACGGGGCTCGAGGCCGGTTTGTCAGGCGATCTGCAGCACTTGCTTCGAGGGCTGGTCCCGGAACGTATCACGACGCCCGATCAAGTCCGGAAAGACCATATCCAATATATAGGTATTGCCTGCCCGGTCTTCAAACGAGGTAGGGAGGAGGGGCGGAATCAATGTTTCAGGCATGCAGGTGTGCCGTTGATCTAATCCAAGGCCAGTTCCGCAATCACCCGCACCGCCGTCATCACATCCTCCCGCGTGCAGTCGAATTGTCCCACCTGGAAGCGGATGACGAACTGGCCCTCATGCCGTGTCTGGGTGAGATAGGTGCGGCCGTCGGCATTGATTCTCTCAAGCAGATCAGCGGTTGCCTGGTCGGCGTCCTGGCCCTCCGGTTCGTAGCGGAAGGTGAAGAGGCTGAAGCGGCCGTCGGTGACGATGCGGAAGCCGGGCAGGACGGCGATGGCGGTCTCGGCCTCTTTCGACCAGGCAATATGATTGCGGATGCGTTCCCTAAGTCCTTCAAGGCCATAGGCGCGCATCAGGAACCAGAGCTTGAGGGCGCGGAAGCGCCGCCCCAGCGGGATCGTCCATTCGGAATAATTGACGATATCGTCGAAGCCCGGCGTCTCCAGATAGTCGGGGCGCAGGGTGAGGGATTTGAGCTGGTCGGTCGGGTCCCTGAGGAACTGGATAGAACAGTCGAACTGGGCGCCGAGCCATTTGTGCGGATTGAAGACGATGCTGTCGACGCGCTCCGCACCGGCCCAGATATCGCGAAACTCTTGGCAGATCATGGCAGAACCGGCCCAGGCTGCGTCGATATGGGTGTAGAGGCCTTCTTCCTCGGCGATATCCATGATCTCGGCGACCGGATCGCAGGCGCCGATGGCGGTACCGCCGATGCAGATCACGATGCCCGCAGGCAGGTGACCGGCAGCCCGGTCAGCGGCGATGGCGGAGCGCAGCGCGTCCGGGTCCATGCCGTAATCGTCCCGGGTCGGAATCTTCACCAGATTGTCCTGCCCGATCCCGGCGACCCAGACCGCCTTGTCGACCGAGGAATGGGTCTGGGCGGAGGCATAGATGCGCGGTGCGGCCTCGCCCGACAGACCCGAGCGGATGCCGCGCCAAGAGAGGGCGCGTTCGCGCATGGTCATGACGGCGGAGAGGGTGGCCGAGGATGCGCTGTCCTGGATCACGCCGCGCCAGCCTTCGGGCAGGCCGACCGCCTGGCGCATCCAGTCCACCATCCGCGTCTCCATCTCGCTTGCCGCGGGCGAGGTCTGCCAGAGCATGCACTGGGCCGCGACGGTATTGGCGAGCTGTTCGGCCAGCATGGAGGCGGGTGCCGCATTGGCGGGGAAATAGGCGAAGAAGCGCGGATGCTGCCAATGGGTCATGGCATCGGGCACGATGCGCTCGAAATCGCCGAAGATCGTCTCCATGCTCTCGGCACGCTCCGGCGGCGTTTCGGGAAGCCGGTGGAGCACATCGCCGGGCGCCACGCGCGGTCGGACAGGGCGGTCGCGAAGGGTGGAGAGATACTCCACCGACCAGTCTGCGATGCGTTTAGACCAGGTGCCGAATTGTCCGAGATCCATATCTCATCCCCGCGATTGGCGTTGTCTCTGTGGAACTTCTATCCTGCGTCTGCATCCAAACCCACCGTGCGAGGCATCTGGTGAGTAAAGGCAGAGGCCGGCTCCATGTGCGGGGCCCGGTGGAACAGGGAGTGACGCATGCAAACCAGATCACTGAGGACGGCCGTCGCGGCCGTGATCGGCGCCGGCCTGCTGGCCGGGAGCGCCGTTGCGCAGGATACGCAGAGTTTCGATCTTTCCGGCTTCCGGGGAGTCGATGCCGGCGGCGGCTACAATATCGTCGTTACCCAGGGCGATGCCTACTCCGTGGTGCTGGAAGGCGATGCAGAGGATTTCGAGGATATCGAGCTTCGCGTCCGTCGCGACGAACTGAAGGTCGATCAGGATACGCACTGGTTCTCCCGACGCCGCTGGCTGGACGTGACGGTCCGCGTCACCCTGCCGGACATCGACAGTCTGGAATTCAGCCGCGGGATCGAGGCGCAGGCGTTCGAGATAGATTCGGATAATCTCGAGCTGGACGTATCCACGGGCGCCGAAGTCGAGCTGTCCGGCCGCTGCGGGATGCTCGATCTCGACGGCAGCACTGGCGCGCTACTCGATGCCGGCGATCTCGTTTGTGCGAATGTCAGCATTGATTCCTCGACGGGCGCGGAACTTCGTGTGCATGCAACCGAAAGCATAACGGCGTCCGCTTCGACGGGAGCGGAAGTTCGCGTTTCGGGCGCGCCGCCGAACCATGAATTGCGCTCTTCCATGGGCGGAAGCGTCCGGCTCGACCGAAACGGCTAGGCGTTTGCCTGCATTCCGTCGGCCTGCAGTGCTTGCACGCGTGACGGGAAGCCTGTATACGGCGCGGCTCAAACGGATGGCGCTGGCTGTCCGGACCCGTGATTCATAACCTGTGGAGAGGCTCATGGCCGTCCCTAAGAGAAAAACGACGCCGAGCAAGCGCGGCATGCGCCGGGCCCACGACAAGCTGGACAACCCGGTCTACGTCGAAGACCAGGATTCCGGTGAACTGCGCCGTCCGCACCATGTCGACCTGAAGTCCGGCATGTATCGCGGCCGCCAGATCCTGGAGCCGAAAGAGGACTGATCCTCTCCCGGCAGCCGGCAAACGGCACACGAATTCTGGAGACGCGCCCGGTGATTGCCGGGCGCGTTTTCGTTTGAATGGCCGGTATGAGTGGCGGAGCCAGTCGGCGGCACAACCCCAGGCTGGTTCGAGCTGGGGCGTAAACAGTTTATCGTCTGCTTTCACAAGGAAGACATATGGGCATCAAACTCGAACCCACTGCTTATCCGGGGTGTTATCGCGCCCGCATCGAAGATGTCGCCACCTATGCGGAACACGGGGCCCTTATAGCCCGTGTGGAGGAGTTGATTCGCGACGGCTCGCTGACCGCACTGCTCGTCGATGCCCGCCGGGCGGTCGCGCCGGAACGCGACAGCTTCTCGCGCACGATCTGGGACGATGCCATGTCGGTCCTGAGTCAGGTTTCATTGGCCTATATGGCGCCTGCTGATTTGCCGGCCGAACGGATGGCCATGATCCGCACGGTAATCGCGGACTGGGACGGGACGTGCGAGGAGTTGCAATCCGACAGCGCTGCCGAAGCCTGGTGCCGTGCACAGGGAGGCGAGTGAGGTTTCAGCGTCCGCCACCCTGGAACTGCCATGAGCGGCCCGGAGACGGGTTCGTCTCGCCACCTGAATCTGCAAGCCGGCCCCCCGTCCATGCCCTTGCTTTGAGGCGCCCATTGGTTATGAAGCGCAGCAGGATATTCCGGCGCCCGCCGAAGCGATGCGGGCTGCCCAGCCAGAGAGCGACTTCATGACCGCCATTACCGATATCATCGCCCGCGAAATTCTCGACAGCCGCGGCAATCCGACCGTCGAAGTCGATGTCCTGCTGGAGGACGGCAGCTTCGGCCGCGCGGCCGTACCGTCTGGTGCCTCAACGGGCGCCCATGAAGCGGTCGAGATGCGCGATGGCGGCGAGCGCTATGGCGGCAAAGGCGTCCAGAAAGCCGTCGAGTCGGTCGAGGGCGAAATCTTCGAGGCCATTGCCGGCATGGATGCGGAAGACCAGCGCCGCATCGACGAGACCATGATCGAGCTCGACGGATCGGCCAACAAGGCCAAACTCGGTGCGAACGCCATTCTCGGCGTCTCCATGGCGACGGCGAAGGCCGCCGCCGAAGCCCAGGGCGTGCCGCTCTTCCGTTATGTCGGCGGGCTCAATGCGCGCGTTCTGCCGACGCCGATGATGAATGTCATCAATGGCGGTGCCCATGCCGACAACCCGATCGACTTCCAGGAATTCATGATCATGCCCGTCGGCCTGCCGAGCTTTTCCGAAGCCCTGCGCTGCGGTGCGGAGATTTTCCACGCGCTGAAATCGGGCCTGAAGGCGGACGGTCTCAACACGAATGTCGGCGATGAGGGCGGTTTCGCCCCGAATCTGAGCTCGGCCGAGCAGGCGCTCGACGTCCTCATGTCCGCCATCGAAAAGGCCGGCTACAAGCCGGGCGAAGACGTCGCGCTGGCCCTCGATGTCGCCTCGACCGAATTCTACAAGGATGGGCGTTACGTGCTGGAAGGTGCCGGCGAGAGCCACGACTCGGCCGGATTCGCGCAATATCTCGAACAGCTGGTCAGCCAGTATCCGATCATCTCCATCGAGGACGGCATGGCCGAGGACGACTGGGACGGCTGGCGCGCCCTGACCGAGCGCCTGGACGGCAAGTGCCAGCTCGTCGGCGACGATCTCTTCGTGACCAACCCGGAGCGTCTGGCCCAGGGCATCGAGACGGGCGCGGCGAATGCGATCCTCGTCAAGGTCAACCAGATCGGCACGCTCTCGGAAACGCTCGATGCCGTCGATATGGCGCTGCGCTCGGGCTATGGCGCGGTGATGTCTCACCGTTCCGGCGAGACCGAGGATTCGACCATTGCCGACCTCGCCGTCGCCACGAATTGCGGTCAGATCAAGACGGGCTCGCTGGCGCGCTCGGATCGTACCGCCAAATACAACCAGCTCCTGCGTATCGAATCGCTGCTCGGCGAGACGGCGCTTTACGCCGGTGACGCCGGGATCAGCTGATCCGGAGCGCGCTCTCTTGCGCTCTGCACGGTGTAGGTGAATCCTGTGCCGTGCAGAGTTGGAGGGGCATTTGAGACGACATTGGGTAGCAGCGGCGCTCATTTGGGTCGGCTGCAGCGAGCCGGCCATCGCGACAAACACCGGCGATGCTTTGCGGAGCAGCGTTGAGCACCTCCGTATCGAAATGGGGGATGAGGCGCACGCGCAATCCGAACAGAATGGACCGACAGCGGCAGGAACACTCACAGAATTATCCCAGATACGCTTGGGAGATCTTTATGCAGACCGCTTGCAATGGCAGCAACTGGTTGACGTCACTGCACAGGAAATCGTCGCTATAGAAGAAGAATTAGACGCAGCCGAGGAGCTCGATTGTGAATTGACCGCTGTGTCGAGTATTAAAGCTCGGCTGGCGCCATTGTATGAGGCGCTTGAGGAGCGGCGAGCAGGCTTGCGGAATGTCAATGATGCGATTGAGCGCCTGGAATTTGAGCGAGCTCCCCGGCGTGGAAGCGTCCGCCGTGACAGTGATTAGTTCAAGCCGCGCTAGCGACGGCTCTTTGCCCGGTTAAGTGTAGCGCTGCTGCACCATAACGGGACGATTCATCAATCCTAAACGCTGATCGTGTTCACTGCGCACCATGACAAGGCCAGCCATAGCGCTGCCGAAGAACAAGGTGGTGATGGTGGACGCGATCAAGCGTTGGGTTCCGAGCTTCTTTCTCGCGGTGGCGATTGCCTATTTCGGCTATCACGCGCTCACCGGCGAGCAGGGCGTGCTGAACTGGCTTGTCGTGAAGAACGAGATTCGCGAAACGGAAATCGCGCTCGCCGAGGCCCGTGCCGAGCGCGAGCGTCTCGAAGCCACCGCTGCCCGGCTGCGTTCCGACAGCCTCGATCTCGACTATGTCGAGGAACGGGCCCGCGACATCCTCAATGTCGCGCATCCGCGTGAATTCATCGTGGAAATCGAACCCGAGCCGCAGCGCTAGGCGTTTGCCGATATTCCCCGACGCCGATTAGCCCGGTCCCTTCCGTATCCGGCCCCTAGTTCAACCCCAGACGCTGGTTCTCCGCCTCGAATAGCGCCGCGATGGCGGCTCCGTCCGAGGGGCCTTCCTCGAGTGTCTCCGGTTCCCACTGATGCCGTTCGGCGGCGAAGAAATCCCCGCCGTAAATATGCAGTCCGGCCGTAAAGCGGGGCAGCGGATTGGTGACCGAGTGAATGACGCTGTCCGGCAAACGGGCGACGTCGCCGGCAAACAGGCATTGGGCGCCGGTCGCGCGAATGCCGTCCGGACCGCGCCGCCACAGGATATTGTCTTCCCGCCCGGTATAGAGGCCGATCGAAGCCCACATCGCATGATCGTGGGGCAGGAGCGTCATGTTCGGCGTCCAGTGGGCGGCGAAGATGGTCAGGGTCGGCGACGCGACCAGCACATCAAGTCCGGCACGTGAGGGCTCTCCGAGCGCGCGAAGAACGGCGTCCGGCGTGCTGACCGCGCGTGCCAGGACTTCGCTGACGGCGGCCTGGGCATCGCTCTCCAGTGCGGCGGCCTGGCAGTCGGAAACGAATTGCTCGCGGTCGAAGCGGGGCTGGCGGCCGGATGAAGATGGTCCGGACGAGGCGTTGGCTGTACTGGTGGGCAGGGCCATGCTGGCTACTCCGGTGATGAGGGCCTGACGGCGCGTCAGGCGCAGGGCGGGACGAGCTGTCATGATCGGCGCTCCATTGTGGACTGATGCCCGCGACGGGCAAGACACGCACAGACTGGCGGAATGGTGCAGGCATTCCAGTCCTGAATCTGGACCGCGGACCTCGCGCGGTTCATTCTGCCTGTTACGGGACGAACGCCAAGGGAGCGCGGTATGACGCAGCGATACGGTCAGTTTTGTCCTGTGGCACTGGCATCCGAAGTCCTGGCCCAGAAATGGATGCTGCTCGTAGTGCGGGAGCTGGCTGCCGGCGCATCGCGCTTCAACGATATCCGGCGCGGTGTTCCGCGTCTGTCTCCGACGCTGCTGAAACAGCGGCTCGACACGCTGCAACGGGCCGGTGTGGCGGAGCAATTGCCGGAGGGCGGCTACGCGCTGACCGAAGCCGGAGAGGCGTTGCGGCCTGTCCTGGCGGCGATCGGAGGCTGGGGACAGCGCTGGAGCCGGGATATCGACCCGGACGATCTCGACCCCGGCTGGCTCGTCTGGAATATTCATCGCCGTCTGGATGTCGGCACATTGCCGTCAGGTTCGCTCGTCATCGGTTTCGTGTTCAGCGATCAGCCGGCCAGTCAGCGATGTTTCTGGATACGGTGTACCGACGGCGAGGCGGAGGTCTGTCTCAAGCCGCCGCCCCGGCCTGCCGATGTCACACTTCGGACACCGCTCCTGGTGATGGCGGAGATATGGCGGGGACTGCGTGATTTTCAGACGGAACGGAATGGACGACGCCTTGTTCTGGAAGGGCCGGAACACCTGTGCCGGGCCGTTCCCGACTGGTTTCTTCTGTCCGTTTATGCGTCGATCGACCGGCCCCGCGACCGCGCCGCACGGTGATCTTGTCCATTGCAGAGCTTGCCGCGAGCGGGGTGATCCTGCTATGGGGCGAACAACGTCAGATGGGAGCGCGAAGCTTTATTTCGCGTGCGAATAAATGGCTAGCAAGCGTACCAGCAAGTCCACGAGCTCGAAATCCTCGACCAAGGCGGCCTCGAAAGAGGCGCTGCTGGACTATTATCGCGAGATGCTGCTGATGCGGCGTTTCGAGGAGAAGGCCGGCCAGCTTTACGGCATGGGCCTGATCGCCGGCTTCTGTCACCTCTATATCGGGCAGGAAGCGGTCGTGTCCGGCGTCCAGGCAGCGCTGGAAGAGGGCGACCAGGTCATCACTGGCTATCGCGACCACGCCCACATGCTCGCCTGCGGCATGACCCCGAAAGGCGTCATGGCCGAGCTCACCGGCCGCGAGGGCGGTTATTCGCGCGGCAAGGGCGGCTCCATGCACATGTTCTCGCGCGAGAAGAATTTCTATGGCGGCCACGGTATCGTCGGCGCCCAGGTCTCGCTCGGTACCGGTCTCGCCTTCGCGGACCGCTACAAGGAGAACAAGAAGGTCGCTGTGGCCTATTTCGGCGACGGTGCCGCCAATCAGGGCCAGGTCTATGAGAGCTTCAACATGGCCAAGCTCTGGGACCTGCCTGTCGTCTACGTGATCGAGAACAACCAGTACGCCATGGGCACGGCGGTAAAGCGCGCCTCGTCCGAGATCGAGCTCTATAAACGCGGCAATTCCTTCGGCATTCCCGGCGAACAGGTCGACGGCATGGACGTCGAGGCCGTTAAGAAGGCTGCGGCCAAGGCCATCAAGCACGCTCGCGACGGGAAGGGCCCCTACATCCTCGAGATGAAGACCTATCGCTATCGCGGCCACTCCATGTCCGACCCGGCGAAATACCGCACGCGCGAGGAAGTCGACGATATCCGCTCGCACCACGACCCGATCGACCTGATCAAGAAGCGTCTCATCGAGGGCAAGCATGCCACCGAGGAGGAGCTCAAGGCGATCGACAAGGAGGTGAAGGCCGAGGTCAACGAGGCGGCCGAGTTCGCCAAGTCCTCGCCCGAACCCGATCCGTCCGAACTCTACACCGACGTTCTGGTGGAGGTGTAGGCTTGCAGCATCCGTTTTCCCTCATGTCCGGCCCTCGCGCTCGTGCCACTGTACAAGGCGGTCGCCTTGTCGGCGCAGGTGTGCGCGACTGCCAGGGTCGATAAAGGGGAGAGATGAAATGACACCGCAAGTGAAGCACTTCCTCGCCGAATGGCACCAGGCCGTCCGCGAGCGCGACGAGGACCGGATCCGGTCGATCATGGCCGAGGGGTGCGAACTGCACTCGCCGGTCGTGTGGAAGCCCTCCAGCGATACCCGCTACATCCTTCACATCCTGATGGGCGTGATCTCGACGGTCGAGAATTTCGACTATCGCAAGGAATGGGTCGACGGCGACGATCTCATGCTGGAATTCACCGGCACGGTCGACGGCAAGGGCCTGGTCGGTCTGGACCGGATCACGCTGGACGAAGCCGGCCGGATGACCCGTCTTGAAGTCTTCATCCGCCCGCTCAACACGCTGGTGGATTTCGCCGAAAAAATGCGCGAGCACGCGCTGCGCTACAAGCCGGAGGCGGCCAATGGCTGACATCCGGAAACCCGTTATCTGACATAGGGATACGCACTCATGTCGATCGAAGTTCTCATGCCTGCCCTGTCGCCCACCATGGAAGAGGGCACGCTGGCCAAATGGCTGATCAAGGAAGGCGATACCGTGGAGAGCGGTGACGTCATTGCCGAGATCGAAACCGACAAGGCGACGATGGAAGTCGAAGCCGTCGAGGAGGGCGTGGTCGCCAAACTCCTCGTCGATGAGGGCACGGAGAACGTGAAGGTCAACTCGCCGATCGCGATCCTCGCTGAAGAGGGCGAGGACGCCGACAGCGTCGAGGCGCCGTCCCCCTCCGTCAGCTCTGCTGACACCTCCCCCGAGGGGGGAGGACAAGACGAGGAATCGTCTTCCCCCGACGGGGGAAGTGGCCGCGAAGCGGACGAAGGGGGAGAGGGCGATGTGCGCGTGATCGATTACAGCGCGCCGTCGGCCAGCGATCCCGATATTCCGTCCGACGCCAAGATGGTCGAGACCACGGTCCGCGATGCGCTCCGCGACGCGATGGCCGAGGAAATGCGCCGCGACGACACGGTCTTCGTGATGGGCGAGGAAGTCGCCGAATACGAAGGCGCCTACAAGGTGACGCGCGGCCTGCTCGCCGAATTCGGGCCCAAGCGCGTCGTCGACACGCCGATCACCGAGCACGGTTTTGCCGGCCTCGGCGTCGGTGCGGCCTTCAACGGGCTGAAGCCGATCGTCGAATTCATGACCTTCAACTTCGCCATGCAGGCGATCGACCAGATCATCAATTCGGCGGCCAAGACGCTCTACATGTCCGGCGGACAGATGGGCTGTCCCATCGTCTTCCGCGGCCCTAACTCGGCCGCCAGCCGGGTCGGCGCCCAGCACTCCCAGGACTATTCCGCCTGGTACGCCAATGTGCCCGGTCTCAAGGTGATCGCGCCTTATGACGCGGCCGACGCCAAGGGCCTGCTCAAGGCCGCCATCCGCGACCCGAACCCGGTCGTCTTCCTCGAGCACGAGCTGATCTACGGCGAAACCTTCGACGTCCCGGACGTGGACGACTGGGTGCTGCCGATCGGCAAGGCCAAGGTGCGCCGCGAAGGCAGCGACGTGACGATCACCGCGCACTCGCGCATGGTCGGCTTCGCGCTGGAAGCGGCCGGGAAACTGGCGGAGGAGGGGATCGAGGCCGAGGTGATCGACCTGCGCACCCTGCGCCCGCTGGACACCGATACGGTCGTGGAATCGGTCAAGAAGACCAATCGCATCGTCTGCGCCGAGGAAGGCTGGGGCCGGATGGGCGTCGGCGCGGAGATCGCCGCCGTCGTCACCGCCGAGGCCTTCGACTATCTCGACGCCCCGCCCGCCCGCGTCCACCAGGCCGACGTTCCGCTGCCCTATGCCGGCAATCTGGAAAAACTCTCCCTGCCGGGAGTCGAGGATATCGTGAAAGCGGCGAAAGCCGTCTGTTACGCGGAGTAGATCGGATGGCATCTCCCCAAAAATCCTGGCGAACCGGCGAGTGTCATTGCGGGGAGGTTACCTTTGCGGTGAACCTGCCGGACAGCGTGGTGGCGGTGTCGTGCAATTGTTCGATGTGTTCGAAGACCGGCTTCATCCATCTTTTCGTCGAGAAGGACGATCTGAAGATCGAGCGCGGTGCCGAGAGCCTGACGACCTATACGTTCGGCACGCATACGGCCAAGCACACCTTCTGTTCCAAATGCGGCGTGAAGCCGTTCTATGTGCCGCGATCCCATCCCGACGGCTGGTCCGTCAATCTGCGCTGCCTCGACGAGGATGCCAATCTTCAGCTCCGCTTCCAGGAGTTCGATGGCGCGAACTGGGAAAAGAATATCAACGAGATCAATCCGGACCTCGCGAACGAGGCCTGATAGAGGACTGACCGTCATGTCGATCGAAATCCTGATGCCCGCCCTGTCGCCCACCATGGAAGAGGGCACGCTGGCCAAATGGCACGTCAAGAAAGGCGATACGGTCGAGAGCGGCGATGTGATCGCCGAGATCGAGACCGACAAGGCGACGATGGAAGTCGAGGCCGTCGACGAGGGCGTCGTCGGCAAGCTCCTCGTCGACGAGGGGACGGAAGGCGTGAAGGTCAATGCCGTCATCGCGATCCTGCTCGAGGACGGCGAGGACGAGAGCGCGCTGGACAAGGCCGGATCGTCGGATGGCAAGGCCGAGGAAAAGTCTGAAGCCAAGGCTGACGAAAAGTCAGGGACCAAGTCAGAGGACAAGCCGGCAGCGTCCAAATCGTCCGGCAAGCGTCCGCTCGAGGACAAGCCGGCCGAGAGCAAGGCGCCGCCCCCGCCGTCCAAGGATGGCGACCGCATCAAGGCCAGCCCGCTGGCGCGCCGGATCGCGGACGAGAAAGGCCTGGACCTGAAAACGATCGAGGGCTCGGGCCCTTACGGACGGATCGTGAAGCGTGACGTGATCGATGCCGAGCCTGCCGCGAAGACCTCCGGGGCGTCGGAGGCGGCGGCTGCGCCGGTGGACATGGACGATCCGCTGGCCGCCTATGGCATTGCCCGCGACCGCTACGATCTCGAAAAGGCCGACAATATCACCAAGATCTCGGCCAAGCGTCTCTCGGAGAGCTTCCGGGACATCCCGCACTTCCCGCTCAATGTGGATTGCCGGATCGATGCGCTGCTCGACTTCCGCAAGCGCGTGAACGCTGCGGCGGAGAAGGACGGCGCCAAGGTCTCGGTCAACGACATCCTGATCAAGGCGGCGGCCATGGCGCTGAAGAAAGTACCGGCTGCCAACTCGTCCTGGATCGAGGGCGGCATGATCGCGCGGCACAAGCATGCCGACGTCTCGATGGCGGTGGCCATCGAAGGCGGTCTCATCACGCCGATCATCAAGGACGCGGACACCAAAGGCCTGGTCGATATCTCCATCGAGACCAAGGACCTCGCGACGCGCGCCCGCGACCGCAAGCTGAAGCCGGAGGAGTTCCAGGGCGGAACCTTCTCGCTCTCCAATCTCGGCATGTTCGGGATCGACAGCTTCTCCTCCATCATCAACCCGCCCCAGGGCATGATCATGTCGGTCGGCCAGGGCGAGCAGCGCCCGGTGGTCAAGGACGGTGCGCTGGCCATCGCCACGGTGATGACGGTCACGCTGACCTGCGATCACCGCGTGGTCGACGGCGCCACCGGCGCGAAATGGCTGCAGGCCTTCAAGACCTTCGTCGAAGACCCGATGACCATGCTGATGTAGGTGGGATCGTGACCCAACCTGCACACCTCGCCGAGATCCGGCATACCGATCTCGTCTTTCCGCACCAGACGAACCACCAGGGTTCGTATTTCGGTGGGGCGGCGATGGCGGAGATGGACAAGATCGCCTTCCTGATCGCGGCGCGTCATGCCCGCCGGCCATTCGTGACGGCGTCCTGCGACAAGCTGGATTTCGTGGCGCCGGCCCATGTCGGCGATCTGGTCGAACTGACCGGGCAGGTGCGTATGGTCGGCCGGACCTCCATGATCGTGGATGTCGAGCTGGCGGCGGAAAATCTGCGCACCGGCGCGCGACATGTGTGTACGCGCGGGGCCTTCACCATGGTCGCCGCCGACCGCAAGACCAATCCGGACCGTCTGCCGCCTTCGCCGGACGCGAAGCCGGATTTCGCGGCCTCGCCGGCGGGCTATGCCCGCACGCTCCAGCTCGTCTTTCCGGGCGATACCAATCATCTCGGCCAGCTCTTCGGCGGGAATGCCATGTCCGTGATGGGACGGGCCGCCTATATCGCGGCCTCGCGCCATACGCGTACGGATGTCGGCATGGCCGCGTCGGACAAGATCGACTTCATCGCCCCGACCAGGGAAGGCGAGCTGCTCGACGTGATCGCCGAGGTGTCGTCCGTCGGGCGTACCTCTATGACGGTGGACGTCACCGCCGATGCCGAGGACATGATGAGTGGCGAGCGCCGCAAGGTCGGCGCGGCGCAATATGTCATGGTCGCGTTGGACGATGCCGGCCGCCCGACGCCGGCCCGTCCGCTCGCCTGAGCCGCGCTATGACGGTGCGATCGGAAGGGTGCGCGCCTGCAGGGCAGGTGCGCGACCCAGATCATTGCAGCGGTGCCAGCCCGCGATCGAGAAGCGTTCCCGGTGAGATAGCGCGACTTCGTGGGGAATTTCCTCGCTCAGGAAGGCGGCGAGCGTTCCGAATTCCGGCAGGACTTCCGCCTCCGTGACACCGCTCTCGGGATCGAAGATACGCAAGAGCCCGCCATCCTCACGCGACCAGTCGGGATTGAGATAGAGCACCGTGGACAGCACGCGATTGCGAGCGCCGCGGAAACTGTCGACATGCTGTTTGTAGAAGGCGCCGGGCTCGTAGACGGCGTAGTGAGCCTCGAAGGCGAAGAGGCCCAGCATGAGCCGGGCATTCACGCTCAGGCGAAGGTCTTCGGCGAAATCGAGGTAGAGCCTGTCCGTCTCCTGGCCCGGATCGAGCCAGCGCGTCTTGTCGCGCCGGATGCGGGTGGTCAGTTCGTGATCATCGGCGCGCCCGATCCCCGCCGGGGTAAGCGCCTCGCTCTCCGAGAGGCTCCGGACCTGTTCGCGGAGCGCCGCCAGCATGCCGGTGTCCTGAAGGCGCATGACGGCCCATCCACGCTCGGCGATCATGCCGCACAGCTGGTCCGTATCGAAACAGGGCAGGCCCGTCAGGGCCGGGGCGAGGTGCGTCAAATCCGTGGGTCCGCTCAAGAGGAGCGCGGCTCTTAGGCTCGCCCCCGCGGCCCGTCAATCGAATTCGCCGCCATGACGGCCGGAGAGCGCCTGCAGACAGGCGAGGGCACGCTCGGCGTCCGCCTCCGGCACGAAGATGTGGTCGTGAAAATATCCGGCGACCGCATTGCAGCTGATTCCGTCCTCCGCCAGTGCACCGGAAATCGCGGCCATGAAACCGACTGCGTCGAGCGAGGAGTTTATGGTCAGGGAGAGGCAGCGGCAGGGAAAGCTGGTCTCCAGCCCGGCCGCGGCTGCGGCACCGGCCTCGACGATCAGTGTCGTGCCTTCGGCTTCCCTGAACTGCATGCGCGCTTCGAGACCGTAAGGCACTGGCAAGCCCGGATCGAGCGTGGCGAAGACATAGCGCTCCGCTTCCAGCACGGGGCGCATATGTCTCAACAGGTGATCGAGATCGCTGTTCCGTCCCATTCCCGTTTCCCCGCGAAACCGTGTAGCGTCCCATGCGCGTGCCGGCCGGTGCGTCGCCAGTATAGCAGACCCGGAGCTTGCCATGACCGTGCCTGTTGTGTCGCTCAGCGACAAGCACGCCCAATTCGACGACACCTGGTCGCCCAAACGTATTGCCCGTATGGATGATTACGAGGTCAAGCTGGCGAAGGCGTCAGGGAGTTTCGACTGGCACAGCCATGAAGGCGAGGACGAACTCTTCCTGGTCACGCGCGGGATATTGCGGATCGAGATCGAGGGCGACGAACCGGTGCTTCTCGGGCCTGGCGAGCTGTGCGTGATCCCGAAGGGCGTTCGGCACAGGCCCGTCGCGAAGACGGAGGTCGTGCACATGCTGCTGATCGAGAAATCCGGGGTCGTGAACACCGGCGATAATCCTGACAGCGCTCTGACAACGGAAGTCGAGGATATCTGACGGACGACCGTACGGCATACGGCTTGACCCGCGGTGAGGGCGGGCAGAAACGCCGTGTGTGATTCCGCAACCGCTACCAGAACCGCAATGTCTGACGGAAAAACAGGGCGGCGTGCGCCTGGATGGGCAATACCTGGCCACCGGACGTTATTGGCGAAATCCCACAACGTGCAGCAGCATTGCTAAGCCGGCGGCCCGCTGGTAAGCGTCACTCATTCGCCAGCTGTATATTTCGCATGTGAAATAAGAGGTGCCCCATGGCTGAGGACAAGGCTTACGACGTCATCGTGATCGGAAGTGGACCGGGCGGCTACGTCACGGCGATCCGTGCTTCCCAGCTCGGTTTCAAGACGGCGATCGTCGAGCGCGCCGAACTCGGGGGCATCTGTCTCAACTGGGGCTGTATCCCCACCAAGGCCTTGCTGCGAACAGCCGAGGTCTACCATCTCATGCAGAATGCGAAGGATTTCGGTCTTTCGGCGGAGAAGGTCGGGTTCGACGTCGAGGGAATCGTGAAGCGCTCGCGCGGCGTTGCCGGACGGTTATCGGGCGGGATCGGCATGCTCATGAAGAAGCACAAGATCACGGTGATCGAGGGCGAGGCCAAGCTCGAGAAGGGCAAGGATGCCCCGGCCGTCGTGGTCGGCAAGGACCGCTACAACGCCAAACACGTCATCCTCGCGACGGGCGCCCGCGCGCGGACCGTGCCGCAGGCCGGGCTCGAGCCGGACGGCGACAAGATCTGGACCTATCGCGAGGCGATGACGCCGAAGGAAATGCCGAAATCGATTCTGGTGATCGGCTCCGGCGCGATCGGGATCGAGTTCGCCAGCTTCTACCGCACGATGGGTGCCGAGGTGACCGTCGTCGAGATGATGGATCGCGTCCTGCCCGTCGAGGACGAGGAGATTTCCAGCTTCGCCGGCAAGAGCTTCAAGAAGCAGGGCATGAAGCTGATGACCTCCGCCCAGGTCGAAAAGCTCGACAAGTCTGGCAAGACCGTGAAGGTCCAGGTGAAGACCGCCAAGGGCAAGACCGAGACCGTCGAGGTCGAGAAGGTCATCCTCGCCATCGGGATTACCGGCAATGTCGAAAATCTGGGCCTGGAATCGCTCGGCGTGAAAATCGAGCGCGGCCATGTCGTCAATGACGGCTTCGGCAGGACGAACGTAAAGGGGCTCTACGCCATCGGCGACGTCGCCGGGCCGCCCTGGCTGGCACACAAGGCGAGCCATGAGGGCATCGTCTGCGTTGAGAAGATCGCCGGCGAAGACGTACATGCCTTCGAGACGTCGAATATCCCGGGCTGCACCTATTGCCACCCGCAGGTCGCCTCCGTCGGTCTGACCGAAGCCAAGGCGAAGGAAGCCGGGCATGAGGTGAAGGTCGGCCGCTTCCCCTTCGTCGGAAACGGCAAGGCGATCGCGCTGGGCGACGATCAGGGCCTGGTGAAGACCGTATTCGACGCCAAGACGGGCGAGCTCCTCGGCGCCCACATGGTCGGTCCGGAAGTCACGGAGATGATCCAGGGCTATGCGATCGCACGCGAGCTGGAGAGCACCGAAGCCGAGCTCATGCACACCGTCTTCCCGCATCCGACCCTGTCGGAAATGATGCATGAAAGCGTGCTCGACGCCTACGGCAAGGTGATCCACATCTAGCGTTTGCCGTTCAGGGCCGGACAAAAAGAAAGCGCCGCGTAGGCCCCACGCGGCGCTTATTTCTGCAGGTTCTTGTCCTTACTACTGCGCCGGTTCAGGCGCGGCCTTTTCCGTCATCATGGCCTCGACCGTCTTCTGCACATTGCCGTAATCGGTCTTGCCGGTACCGAGAACCGGGATCGAGTCGACATGGACGATCTTGCGCGGGATGGCGAGCTCGCTGATGCCGTGATTGCGGGCAAACGCGACGAGGTCGGCCCGGTCGGCCTTGGGGTAGTCGGTGAGCAGGATGATCTGCTCGCCCTTGCGCTTGTCCGGGATCGCCGCAGCGGCGTGCATATTGTCCGGCCAGAGCGAGGTGGCGCAATTCTCGACCACGGCCAGCGAGACCATTTCCCCGCCCAGTTTGGCGAAGCGCTTTACCCGGCCGCGAATACGCAGGAAGCCCTCATCATCGATGGTGACGATATCGCCCGTATCGTGCCAGCCTTCGACCGGTTCCTCGATCTCGAGCGGGGCGGTCGGCCGGATATAGCCCTTCATGATGTTCGGGCCCTTGATGTGGAGCTGGCCGCCATCATCGATGCCCGGTACCGGGACCAGCCTGGCCTGGCAGCCCGGCATGAGCTGGCCGACCGTGCCCGGATGGTTGTTCTGCGGCTGATTGACCGAGAGCACTGGAGCCGCTTCGGTCAGGCCGTAGCCCTCGACGATTTCAAGATTGAACCGTCGGCGGAGGGCCGAGCGGGTTTCGTCCTTGACCCGTTCCGCGCCGCACACGGCGAAGCGCAGGGAGGAGAGGTCTCCTTCGTCTGCGGCACGGGCATACTGGTTCATGAAAGTGTCTGTCGCGAACAGGATCGTCGCCTTGGTCTCCGCGATCCGCTTCACGATCGTCTTGGCCTGCAGGGGCGTGGGGTGGCAGATCGCCGGAATGCCCAGGCCGAGCGGGACCAGCACGCCGCCGGTCAGACCGAAACAGTGGAAGGTGGGCAACGGGTTGAACAGGATGTCCGTGGGCAGGATCTCGATATGGTCGCGGACCTGTTCGACATTGGCGAGCAGGTTGGCATGCGAAAGCACGACCCCCTTCGGATCGCCCTCCGTGCCGGAGGTGAAGAGATAGACCGCGGCCGAATCGGGATCCGGGTGGGCGCGCACGGCGAAGGGCAGGACCATGCCGACGGCGGCGGCGATCTTGTCCATTGTGGTCAGGTTCTCGCGCACATCCTCCAGATAGATCAGCTCGTGATCCTTCTTCAGCTCGGCCTCGAGCTCCTGAAGTTCGCCCAGTTCGATGAAGCGGCGCGCGGTCACGATCTTCTTCGCCTTGCATGCCGTGCAGGCCGCCTTGAGCGCGCGGGGGCCGGCGGTGAAATTGAGCATGGCCGGCACACGGCCATAGGCAGAGAGGGCGTAGAAGGCGATGATCGCGCCCACGCCGGTCGGCAGAAGGACACCAAGAGCTTCGCCCGGCTCCGTGCCCGGCTTGAGCGCATGACCGAGCGCGAAGGCGCCCTTGGTCAGGTCGCCGAAGCTGACCTCGCGGCCGTCCGCATCGATGGCTGCGATCTTCTTGCCGCCGTACCGGCGCTTTGAATCAAGCAGGGCGGCGAAGACCGACTTGCGGATTCTGGCCAGGTTGAACGGGGCGCCGTGATAGATCGTCTCATCCGTGTTTCCGGATGCAGCCGTAACGGCCTCGGCCGGCGTGGCGCCGGCGGCTGAAGTGTCAGCCATTTACTCCTCCCAAGTGCGCCCCTTATGGCCGGGGCGTGCTGTGAGGCGGAGTTTAGCTGGGTATTACGTATAGGGAAGGGGAGGCAGTGCAGCTTGTCTTCCAAGCCCGGTCTTTCATCTCGTATTACAGCAAAAATTTATCGAAAAACGAAAAAACTGCTTGATATCGAAAATCGATAATGTAAGCTCTGGGAGAACGCTGGGGAGCGTAGACCCGATGCTGCAATCGGCGGTTCGGGCGAATTGGGAGACTGGCATGCACAAGGCATGGCTTCTTGCTGGCGGCGTAACGACCGCCCTGATGACGTCCGGATGCGTGGTCGTCGTGGCCGATGACGGCGATGATTCGAAAATCTTCCGCCAGGAGCACCGCGAAGGCGGCTATATCGTGCTCGACCGCGACGGCGATTACAGCCGGCTGGCGGGCGACATGAATCTGCGCGGCCGCCTGGGCGGCGATCTCAGCCTGGTGGCTGGCGATGTCGATATCGACGGACTGACTGTCGGCGGCGAGGTCTCTATCGCCGGTGGCGACATCGACTTCCGCGGCAGTGCCGACGGCGAAATCTCGATCGCCGGCGGCGATGTGGAATTCGACGGCGAGGCGGGCGACGAACTGAGTATCGCCGCGGGCGATCTCGATGTGGCGGGCCGGGTCCGGGGCGAAGCCTCCCTGGCCGCGGCCGACATGAACCTCACCGCACGTTTCGAAGACGGCCTGGTCGCACAGGCGGATCATGTCGAATTTTCCGGCGACGTCGCCGGCCGGTTCAAACTGGTCGCAGCGGAGGAATTGAAGCGCCGGCGGATGGGCGACCCTGAACACGGCCTGGTCGTGATTTCGGGCACGGTTCGCGACGGCGGTGATGTTTGCGCCCGCACGGTGCGCTTCGAAAACGGCGCCAATATCGGCGGCGCGCTGAACGTCTGGGCGGAAAACGCTCCGGAGATGTCCGGCAACGCCTCCGTGCCCGGGCTGAATTTCGTGCCGCGCGACGGTCGCGATTGCGACGACATCCTCGACGACTGAGCCGGTAACGGCTTGCTTTTTCTCAACCTGACCGCCGGGGGGCGCAGGGAGTAGGACAATGACGATCAAGACAATGATCATGGCCATGGGGCTGGCCGCTACGATGTGGGCGGGCTCCGCCCAGGCTCAGGTTATCGGCGGTGATGTCGTCATCGACGGCAGCCGTCACGACGTGATCTTCCTCGGAGGCGAACTTGATGTCTCCGGGGAAATCGACGGCAATATCCACGCCGTGGCCGGTGAGGGCGATATCGATGCTGTCGTGCATGGCGATATCGAATTCCTCGGCGGCGATCTGAATATCCGCGGCACGGTCGATGGCGATGTCGATATCGCTGGCGGCGACGTGGATATCGATGCGGATGTCGCAGATGACGTGAAGGTCGCCGGTGGCGATGTAAACGTCGGCGGCGAGGTCGGTGGTTCGCTCAAGGCGGCCGGTGGCATGGTCACGGTCGACGCCCGGGTGCAGGGAGATACGCATCTGGGCGGCGGCGAGGTCCGCGTCCTGTCTTCCAGCGAATTTTTCGGCGAAACCGAGATGGTCGGTGGTGAGGTCTCTTTCGAAGGAGTCCAGCACGGCCGGATCGAGCTCGAGGGCGGCGAAATCACGCTTTCCGGCACTTTTCACGGCGATGTGGAGGTGATGGCCGAGGAAATCTACGTGCTCGACAGTGCGGTCATTACCGGACGTCTCGTCAGCTTCGCGCCGGTCGAGCCGGTGATCGCCGAAGGTGCCACGATCGGCGGCGGCTCGGATTACACCTTCGAGGACTTCAATTTCGGCGCCAAGGACTGGGACGACCTCGATATCGAAATCGACGGTCCCTGGGAGCTGATCGGCGCACCCTTCCGCTTTATCGGTATCGCCTTTGCCGCGAGCGCCTTCCTGCTCGGCATGCTCGCTGTGCTGGTCGCGCCGCAGGGCGTGGGCGGAATTGCCGGTGCCTTCCGCCGGCGTCCGCTGAGCTCGGGCCTCGTGGGTTTCATCGCCGTGCCGATGTCCGTCATCCTGGTCAGCGTGATGACCGTCATTCTGGCTCTGACCGTGGTCGGCGCATTGCTGATCCCGCTGCTCTGGCTGGCAATCTATCCGCTGGTCATGTGGCTGGCCTTCGCCTTCGGCGGGATCGCGGTCGGCGATCTGATCTTCAACCGCCAGCGCAATGACGGCCGGATGGGCCTCGGCATGCGGGCGCTGTCCTTCCTGCTGGTCATGGGAATCGTCGTCGCGCTCGGCGTCATCCCGGGACTCGGCACCGTAGCCGGCCTCATCGTCTGGTTTATCGGCATGGGCGCCTGGATCCTGTGCCTCGTGAACCGCGGATCGGCTCCGGCCGAACCGGCGCCGGAACCGGTGGCAGCCGAAGGCGAGGCCGTCTGAATTCTTACAATTCAGCAAGCGTGGGTGACGATACCTGCACGGAACGCTACATATTCTCCCGAATGAATCCCGAATAACGGGGAATGGGGAATGAGATGCGTACGCTGAACATGATTGTCATGGCAGGCGCGGTTGCGAGCTTCAATGTCGCAGCCGCGCAGCCGATTCAACAGACCGTGAACGACTGGCGCGATGCCTTCCGCCAGCTCGAGGACGAGGACTGGCCCTCGCCGAATGACGAGCGCCGGGCCACCGGTGCGCCGGGTCACGAATACTGGCAGCAGCAGGTCGATTACGATATCGACATCCGGCTCGACGAGACCGAGAAACACCTCTTCGGCACCGAGACGATCACCTATACAAACAATGCGCCGGACGAGCTGGATTTCCTCTGGTTCCTGCTCGACCAGAACCGTTTCCGCGCCGATTCCATGGCCGTGATGACCGCGACGGTCGGGGGCGGTGGCCGCTCCTCCAGCCGTGTCGGCGGCACCATGCCGGAGGGCATTTCCGCCCGCACCCTCCGCCGTCATCAGCAAATGTCGGAAGACGGGTACGGCTTCAACATTACCGCCGTCACCGATGCCGACGGCAATCCGATGGATCACACCATCGTCGACACGCTGATGCGCATCGATCTCGACGACACCCTCGAGACCGGCGAGAGCGTGACCTTCACGATCGAGTGGGATTACCGCCTGATCGAGACCCAGGTCATCGGCGGACGCGCCGGCTGGGAATGCTTCGAGGAAACCGAGGATACCGGCGGCGACTGCATCTACCAGATCGCACAATGGTTCCCGCGTGCGGCGGCCTTTTCCGATTATGAGGGCTGGCACAACAAGGCCTTCCTCGGCCGCGGCGAATTCACACTCGAATTCGGCGATTACGACGTCTCGATCACCGTGCCGCAGGACTTCATCGTCTCGGCCACGGGCGAGCTGCAGAATCCCGACGAGGTGCTGACACAGGCCCAGCGCGATCGTCTGGAAGAGGCCCGCACGGCCGACGAGCCGGTCTTCATCGTGACCCCGGCGGAAGCCCGCGCAAACGAGCGCCGCGGTACCCGCTCGCCTGCCACCTGGGAGTTCCGTGCTGAAAACGTCCGTGACTTCGCCTGGGCCGGCAGCCGGAAATTCATCTGGGATGCCGTGGGCGTCGAACAGGACGGGCAGGGCGACGCGCCCGACCTCGTCATGGCGATGTCCTTCTATCCAAACGAGAGCGAGCCGCTCTGGTCGACCTTCTCGACCCGGGCCGTCGAGCACACGCTGGACGTCTACAACTCCTTCGCGTTCCCGTACCCGTACCCGGTGGCGCAATCCATCGCCGGTCCGCAGGGCGGCATGGAGTATCCGATGATCACCTTCAATGGCGGCACCTATGGCCGTCCGGTGGTCGATGATGACGGCAATCTGTCCTATTCGCGCACGGCGAAGCGCGGCCTGATCGGCGTGATCATTCACGAGATCGGCCACATCTATTTCCCGATGACGGTGAACTCCGACGAGCGCCAGTGGACCTGGATGGATGAAGGCCTCAACACCTTCCTGCAATTCCAGGCCGAGCGTCAGTGGGAGGAGGACTTCCCGTCCCGCCGCGGCGATCCGGACCTGATCGCGGACTACATGGCATCCTCCACGCAGATGCCGATCATGACGCAGTCGGACTCCATCCTTCAGTTCGGCAGCAATGCCTATGGCAAGCCGGCGACGGCGCTGGTCGTGCTGCGCGAGACCGTGCTGGGCCGCGAGCTCTTCGACGAGGCCTTCCGCACCTATGCCGAGCGCTGGCGCTTCCGCCGGCCGACGCCCTACGACTTCTTCCGCACGATGGAAGAGGTGTCGGGCGTCGATCTCGACTGGTTCTGGCGCGGCTGGTTCTACTCGACCGACCATGTCGACATTTCGCTCGACCGGGTCATCGAGGGCACGCTGGATACGGAGAATCCGGAAGTCGAGAATGCCCGCGAACGCGTCGCCGACGCGGCCGAGCCGGAAAGCCGGACCCAGCTGAACAATCGCCGGGACGGCATCGCAACCTATGCCGAGCGCAATCCGGAAGTGATCGATTTCTACTCCGAGAACGATGCGTTCACCGTCACCAATCGCGAGCGCGAGGCCTATGAAGGCGTCCGCGAGGATCTGGAAGACTGGGAAGCGGAGATCATGGATAGCGATACGCGCGTCTATTATCTCGACTTTACCAATCAGGGCGGCGTGGTGATGCCGATCATCCTCGAATTCACCTTCGCGGACGGCGGCACGGACATGGTCCGCATCCCGGCGGAAGTCTGGCGCTATAATCCCGACGAGGTCACCTGGACCTATGTGACGGACCGCCAGGTCGTCTCGGTAGAGCTCGACCCGCTCTGGGAGACCGCCGATGCCGACCGTTCGGACAATTACTTCCCGCCGCGCATCGAGCCGACCCGGCTCGAGGTCTACCGGTCCAGCGACCGCAACCAGACCATGATGGACGATATGGACCTGCGCGTGACGCGCGACTCGGTCCGTACGCGTCCGCAGTAAGCGGGACGCAGGGGAGCCCGGATGAAACCGGTTCGTATCCTCATCGCTGCTCTGGCGGGGCTGCTCATCGCGGCAGCCCCGTCATTCGCACACCGGGTGCATGCCGGTGTCACCGAGATCGCGGTCAATCCGCGCACCTCGGAAATGGAAATCTTGCACCGCCTCTATGCCCACGACCTGATGGAGGCCCTAGATCGTCTGGAGGAGGAAGCGTCCGATTTCGTCGCCACGGACGAGGGGCTTGAAGCGGTCGGCGACTATGCCGGCGCGCATTTCCGCGTAGCCGACGGCGAAGGCCGGGTCATGGCGATCGACTATGTCGGCGCCGAGATCGACGGCGAATTCATCTGGATCTATTTCTCCGCCCCCGAGCCAGCCTCGCAGGATGCCTTCATCGTCGACAACGCTCTCCTCGCCGAGACCTTCGACGACCAGGTCATGATGACCAATTTCCGCTTCCACTCCCAAGTCCGCACAGCCATGCAGGGCCCGGGGCGGCGCACGCCGGTCCGGGTGCGGTTCGAGTAGGGACGGCGACCGACCGGGGAAACGTGAAACCGGGGGAAACGTGAAACCGATTGACGGGGTGGCGCTATTGGAAATGGTGTGTGTCCCCGTAGATTCCTCCGTATTTTCCTGTTCCCGTGTTTTTCAACGGGACTTGACGAAAGCCGGCTCCCTATCCACGCGGCGCCTGCTTCCGGCCGGCACCGGGCGTATGGGTCCCGGATCTCCGCCCGGCTCAGGGCCGGGCATGTGTCCGGGATGACAAGTCTGGCGCGTTTTGAATCGAACTTATCCCCACCCTTAAAACCCGGCTTAGACTCACTCCCGTTCTCGCACCGCTCGAGGCCCGGCCTGGTTCGCCGGGGGTGCGGGGAGTACGGAGCCTGCCCGTCCCTGTCGGCTGACCGCGACAGGGCCCGGTGGTGGCCATCGGTTCGGAGAGGCAGCAAAAGCGCTGACTGTCTGTCCAGACCGGTTTCGAGAGGGAGCCCG
>NZ_JBSXNX010000025.1:0-189893 GCF_056857855.1 Maricaulis sp. B-26 | reverse complement strand
GACAGTCAGCGCTTTTGCTGCCTCTCCGAACCGATGGCCACCACCGGGCCCTGCTTTGGTCAGTCAGCAGAGACGGGCAGGCTCCGTACTCCCCACACCCCCGGCGAACCAGGCCGGGCCTCGAGCGGTGCGAGAACGGGGAAGAGTCTAAGCGAGGTTCTGAGGGTGGGGATAAGTCTCCGTTTTCCGCCCCAAACGCCGTCATCCTGACGAAGGTCAGGACCCAGATCGCAAAGCGGAATTCGGGACAGACGCGTTCAGATCGAACGGAAGCGCCAAGCGGGATAGAGGCGCCATGGTCGCTTCTACCCTGTCTTATGAGCTGGGTTCCGGCTTTCACCGGAATGACGGTCTTGAACCGCTGCACATGCTTCATCCCGGGCGCATCTCCCGCGCTGGTGGCGCGCAAGTCAGGGCCCTGGAATCCCGGTGCCGGCCGGGATAACAATCGGGCGCTTTCCCTCCGACCGCTCCTGCAGGCTGTGGAGGTTTATTGATGAGCAACGCGCGGAAACGAAAAAGGCCGCCCCGAAAGGAGCGGCCTTTTGTCATCCGGCGATGCGCCACCGGTCAGTTGGTGACCGTCGCCTGCATGGCTTCGTATTTGGCAACCAGCGCCTCGGCGTGATCGCGCTCTTCCTCGGTCTTGGCCGTGGCGACGTCTTCGCGTGCATCGGACAGGTCCTGGGCGAGCCGTTCGGCATCGATATCGGCGACGGCGATCGCTTCCTCGGCGAGGATGGTCAGGCCGGCCGGCGTCACTTCCGCGAAGCCGCCATGGATGAAGGTACGCTCTTCCGCACCGTCATTGATCACCGTGATGGCACCCGGGCGGATCACCGACATGAACGGTGCGTGCGCCGGCAGGACGCCGAAATCACCCTCTTCGCCCGGCACGACGACCTGGTCCACTTCACCTGCGAACAGGCGGCGTTCCGGAGAGACGAGATCGAACTGGAGTTTGTCAGCCATGCATATGCTCCTTCGGGCGTCGATTTAGCGCTTTCGTCCCCGCTTGAAAAGCCTTGTGCGCGGCTGATTCAGTATTGCCGCCGGAGGACTTGCCCCCGGCCTCCCGAATCGGTCGCATTTTACAACCAGGACTCGTGTCGGCCCCGGGATGAGCGTAGGGTGCGCCCGCGCACATGACCCGGATTTGATCCAGAACAGGGGAGAGGTCCCATGACGAGTCCCTTTCGAGTGAGTGTGTTCCTGTGTGCGGGTATCCTGATGAGTGCGCCATCTGTCGCCGCCCAGGAACCCCGTGAAACGAGCCGGACCGCGACGGTCCAGCGAGTCCAGCCCGCCCGCGCCCAGCTGCGCCGGGTCGAGGCCGAAACGCCGACGCTTGAAGAGGCGCTCGCCGACGCGGAGGTTCAGTCCGTCCTCGGCCGAGATGTCCGCAATGTGAACCTCGACCGCTATCGCGCACGTTTGCGGGCGAACCCGGTCGAGGCGACCGGCAGCGAGGATGACAGCGACCACCCCGTGCGTCCGAGGCGGCTGCTTCGCACGCAGCAGCTGGAGGCTCTGTCGCGCACGCCGCGGCGCGCCATTCTGCAACGCGCACCGAGCGAACCGGTTGCGCCCGGCGGTCCCGAGAATATCGCGTCGCAGCCGATCAGCCCCGGCGGTCTCCAGCCAGCGCCTGGCGGGGTGCAGGATCTCGCCGCTCCGCCAGAGCCCTATCTCGATGTCGGCGGTTTCGGGGACGACCTGCATGCTGCGCTGAGCGCGACGGTCAACGGTTACGCCATGCGGGCCCGGCAGAACGGGCAGACCATCTATACCCTGCAGTGGAACTGGGCCCAGCGGCCCGGGGATGCCAGTCTCGGCTGGAACCCGAACCGGCGCATGCATGTGGCCAGCATCTCGAAATTCATCACAGCCATGGCGCTTACCCGTCTGCTCGATGCAGAGGGGATCGATTTCGACGACCCGATCGCGCCCTACCTGCCCGACTATTGGCAGACCGGCCCGAACATCAACCAGATCCGCTTTTCCGACCTCATGAACCATCTCTCCGGCTTCGGGACCGGCGGGTCGGACGGCTCCTACGCGACGATCCGCAGCCAGGTGGCCGGCGGTGTCCCGGCCAACGAGATCGGCAACTGGAATACGGCCGACTACGAGAACATGAATTTCGCGCTCTGCCGGATCCTGATCGCGACGATCGGCGGCTATATCAATACCGGAACTGTCTTCCCGATCGCCAACAACCAGATCTGGGATGCGGTCACCATTTCAGCCTATGAGGACTATGTCCGGGACAATGTCTTCGCACCGGCCGGGATCAATCCCAACGGCCCCTCTCTCGACAAGCCGGGCGGCCCGGCGCGCGGCTATCAGTGGACCGGCGGCAGCGGCTGGAATTCCGGCGATCTGACCGGTCAGGCCGGTGGTGTCGCCTGGCATATCTCGATCAATGAATTGCTGGCAGTGGCGGGCGAGTTCCGACGCGGCGGCGGGATCGTGTCGCCGGCCCGTGCGCAGGAGATCCTGAATGCCTCTTACGGCCTGAACAGCCCGCTCAATGGCGAGTCCTCGGCGGACGGCCGCTTCTACTACAAGCCGGGCCGCTGGACGGCGGGCGACGGCCGCACCGAACAGGCGCTGCTGCTGCTCCTGCCGGACAATATCGAGATCGCGATCTTCGTGAACTCGCCGATCGGCCCCAACGGGACCAGCCTGCAGACGCTGGGCCGGACGCTCTATGTGAACAATATCGTCGAGCCCTGAGGCCAGGACTATCGCAGTCAGGCAAAGAAAAAGGGCCGCTCCTTCCGGGGCGGCCCTTTCTCAAATCGATGCGCCGTGCGCCTAGGCTGCTTCGGCAGCCAGCTTCTCGGCTTTCTTCACGGCATCCTCGATGGTGCCGACCATGTAGAAGGCGGCTTCCGGGAGGTGGTCGTATTCGCCGTCGCAGATGGCCTTGAAGCCCTTCACGGTGTCGGCGACCGGGACCTGGATGCCCGGGAAGCCGGTGAAGACCTCGGCCACGTCGAACGGCTGCGACAGGAAGCGCTCGACCTTACGGGCGCGGGCCACGGTGAGCTTGTCCTCTTCGGACAGTTCGTCCATGCCCAGGATCGCGATGATGTCCTGCAGCGCCTTGTAACGCTGGAGAATTTCCTGAACGCGGCGCGCCGTCGCGTAGTGCTCGTCGCCGACGATGCGCGGCTCGAGGATACGCGAGGTGGAGTCCAGCGGGTCCACGGCCGGGTAGATGCCCTTTTCCGAGATCGCACGGTTGAGAACCGTGGTCGCGTCGAGGTGGGCGAAGGTCGTGGCCGGGGCCGGGTCGGTCAGGTCGTCGGCCGGGACGTAGACGGCCTGCACGGACGTGATCGAACCCTTGTTCGTCGAGGTGATGCGCTCCTGCAGGGCACCCATGTCGGTGGCCAGGGTCGGCTGGTAACCCACGGCGGACGGGATGCGGCCCAGCAGGGCGGACACTTCGGCGCCGGCCTGGGTGAAGCGGAAGATATTGTCCACGAAGAAGAGGACGTCCTTGCCTTCCTCGTCGCGGAAATATTCCGCCTGGGCGAGACCGGACAGGGCGACGCGGGCACGGGCGCCCGGCGGCTCGTTCATCTGGCCGAAGACCAGGGCGCAACGGGAACCTTCCGCGGAACCGTCATGCTCTTTCGGGTCCTTGTTCACGCCGGACTCGATCATTTCCCAGTAGAGGTCGTTACCTTCACGGGTCCGCTCGCCGACACCGGCGAAGACCGAGTAACCGCCGAACAGCTTGGCGATATTGTTGATCAGTTCCTGGATGAGAACCGTCTTGCCGACGCCGGCGCCGCCGAACAGGCCGATCTTGCCGCCCTTGGCGTAGGGGCAGAGCAGGTCGACGACCTTGATGCCCGTCGGCAGGATTTCGGCTTCCGTGGCCTGCTCGTCGAAGGACGGGGCCGGACGGTGGATCGGCGCGCGCTGCGTGTGCGCCACATCGCCGTTCTCGTCGATCGGCTCGCCCGTGACGGACATGATACGGCCGAGCGTGCCCGGTCCGACCGGAACCGTGATCGGCGAACCGGTGTCGGACACTTCCTCGCCGCGCTGGAGGCCTTCCGTGGCATCCATGGCGATCGTGCGGACGGTGTTCTCGCCGAGGTGCTGGGCAACCTCGAGGACGAGCTTCTTGCCGTCATTGGTGGTTTCCAGGGCGTTGAGGATGTCCGGCAGACCGCCTTCGAATTCAACGTCCACAACAGCGCCCGTGATCTGGGCAATGCGGCCTTTAAGAGTGCTCATAGCGGGTCTTCCTCTCGCCTAGAGGGCCTCGGCGCCGGAGATGATTTCAGTCAACTCCGTGGTGATCTGCGCCTGACGCGTGCGGTTATAAACAAGGTTGAGTTTGTCGATGAGTTCGCCGGCATTGCGCGTGGCGTTGTCCATCGCGGCCATCTTGGAGCCCATCTCGCCGGCAACGTTTTCCAGCAGGGCGGACAGGATGATCGTGTCGGCATAGCGCGGCAGCAGGACGTTGAGAATGCTCTCCTCGTCCGGCTCCGCTTCGTAGACGGCGCCGGCCAGATCCGGGCGCTCGGCGCCCTCGTCGATGGCGTCGATCGCGGGGATCAGCACCTTGGCGCGCGGCTTCTGCGAGATCACGGAGACGAACTCCGAGGAAATCAGCTCGCAGACGTCGAACTCGTCATTGTCGAACATGTGACGCAGCTTCTCGCCGATCGCACTGGCGGTCGCGCCGGAGATCGTCTTCTCGCCGGACAGGTCGATCGCCTCGACGATCAGGCTGCCATAAAGGCGCTTGAGCTGGTCATTGCCCTTCTTGCCGACGCAGATCAGCTTGACGGCCTTGCCTTCGTGCTGGAGCGCGGTGATGCGCTCGCGCGCCTTCTTCACGATATTCGTGTTGAAGCCGCCGCACAGGCCCCGGTCCGCCGTCATGACGACGAGCAGATAGGTGTCCGACTTGCCGGTACCGACCAGGAGCGGCGACGCTCCCGGCGTGCCCGACATGGCGGTCGACAGATTGGCCATCACGGCCGCCATGCGCTCGGCATAGGGGCTCGCAGCTTCCGCGGCCTCCTGCGCACGGCGCAGTTTGGCAGCGGCGACCATCTGCATCGCCTTCGTGATCTTCTTGGTCGATTTGACCGAGTCGATCCGGTTCTTGAGGTCCTTAAGGCTTGCCATTCGGCTCTCCTCAGCGGTTGATCCCGATCAGGCTCACGCGAAGTGTTCGGTGAACTTGTCGAGAGCCGCCTTCAGCTTGCCTTCCGAGTCGTCGGACAGCTTCTTCTCGTCACGGATGGTGGCGAGAAGATCGGCATGTTCGGCATGGATGTGACGGAGCAGATCGGCTTCGTAGCGGCCCACATCGGACGTCGCCAGATTGTCGAGATAACCGCGCGTACCGGCATAGATCACGCAGACCTGCTCTTCCATGGCCAGCGGCGAGAATTGCGGCTGCTTGAGGAGCTCGGTCAGACGCTCGCCGCGCTGCAGCAGCTTCTGCGTCGCGGCGTCGAGATCGGAGCCGAACTGGGCGAAGGCCGCCATTTCGCGGTACTGGGCGAGTTCGCCCTTCATCTTGCCGGCAACCTGCTTCATCGCCTTCGTCTGGGCCGAGGAGCCCACGCGCGACACGGACAGGCCGACGTTCACGGCCGGGCGGATGCCCTGGTAGAACAGGTCGGTCTCCAGGAAGATCTGACCGTCGGTGATCGAGATCACATTGGTCGGAATGTAGGCCGACACGTCGTTCGCCTGGGTCTCGATGACCGGCAGGGCGGTCAGCGAGCCATTGCCATTGTCTTCATTGAGCTTGGCGGCGCGCTCGAGCAGGCGGGAGTGCAGGTAGAAGACGTCGCCCGGATAGGCTTCGCGGCCCGGCGGACGGCGCAGCAGCAGGGACATCTGGCGGTAGGCGACGGCCTGCTTGGACAGATCATCATAGACGATCAGGGCGTGCATGCCGTTGTCGCGGAAGTATTCGCCCATGGCGCAGGCCGTGAACGGCGCGAGGAACTGCATCGGAGCCGGGTCCGAGGCGGTCGCGGCGACGATGATGGTGTAGTCCATCGCACCGTTTTCCTCGAGCGTCTTCACGATCTGGGCGACGGTGGAGCGCTTCTGGCCGACGGCGACGTAGATGCAGTAGAGCTTGGCGCTCTCGTCATCGCCTTCGTTGATGGCTTTCTGGTTCAGGATCGTGTCGAGCGCGATCGCGGTCTTGCCGGTCTGGCGGTCGCCGATGATCAGCTCGCGCTGGCCGCGGCCGACCGGGATCATGGCGTCGATCGCCTTGATGCCCGTCGCCATCGGCTCGTGCACGGATTTACGCGGGATGATGCCCGGCGCCTTCACGTCGACGCGGCGGCGCTCGGCAACGTCCTTGAGCGGACCCTTGCCGTCGATCGGCTCGCCCAGACCGTCCACGACGCGGCCCAGCAGGCCCTTGCCCACGGAGGTGTCGACGATGGAGCCGAGACGCTTGACGGTGTCGCCTTCCTTGATGCCCCGGTCGTCGCCGAAGATCACGCAACCGACATTGTCGCGCTCGAGGTTCAGGGCCATGCCCTTGATGCCGCCCGGGAACTCGACGAGCTCGCCGGCCTTCACCTCGTCGAGGCCATAGACACGGGCGATACCGTCACCGACGGACAGCACGCTACCGACGTCCGAAACTTTCGCTTCGGCGCCGTAATTCTTGATCTGATCCTTCAGGATCGCAGAAATTTCTGCGGCACGGATGTCCATGGACCTAAGCCTCTTTCATCGCAGTCTTCATCCCGTCCAGCTTGGTGCGGAGGGAACTATCGAACATGCGGGAGCCGACCTTGACGATCAGCCCGCCCATCAATTCAGGCCGCACCTCGGTGCGGACCTCGATTTCGCGCCCGAAGGCACCCTTCAGCGAAGCCGCCAGGGCCTCGGTCTGTTTCTTGGTCAGCGCGGCGGCCGTGGCCACCTCCGCCGTCACCACGCCACGATCGGCGGCGGCCAGCGACGCATAGATGCGCGCCAGCGCACCCAGCTCGCCGGCGCGGCCATTGCGCGCCGCGACACCGAACGTATTGCCGGTCAGCTCGTTGAAACCCGCCTTCCCGGCCAGGGCGGTGAGAACACCCACCTTGACGTCGGCAGAATGCAGGGGCGAGGCAAGCACCTCGGCCAGTTCGGGGGACTCGTCGAGCATTGCACGGAAGGCCGAAAGGTCGGCCTCGACCGCGTCCGCAGCACCCGAGGTCTTTGCCAGCTCGAACAGGGCCGTCGCATAGCGTCCGGCCGCGTGGGCTGTCATGGCGTCTTCGCCGGTGTTCACCGTGACGTCACTCTCTGGTTGGACAAGCGCCCGTAAGTCATCAGGATTGATGCAAGCACTTATAATTCAACGATTTACGAAACTGGACATACCGTGTTGCACCGCACGCCCTTCAGGTTCGGCGCTGCGATAGCACAGGGGGAAGCAGGCAGCAAGCCGCTCTGACGCGCGGATTCAGCGCACGGACAGTGTTCGCCGTTCTCGTTTGACGAGGCGATGCGCCGCCCGTCCGGCAGCGCGGCATCCTCACCCGGCCGGCCCTTTCCGCTTACGCCCGCGCGCCACGATGTTCAGCACCTCCACGAAGAGCGAGAAGGCGATGGCGAAATAGAGATAGCCGCGCGGGATGTGGAAGCCGATCCCGTCGGCGATCAGGGCAACCCCGATCAGGAGCAGGAAGGAGAGCGCGAGCATCTTGGTCGTCGGGTGGCGCTCGATGAAGGCGGCCACGCTGGACGCCGCCCAGAGCATGATGCCCATGGCGATCGCGACCGCAGCGACCATGACCGGCAAATGGTCCGTCATACCGACCGCCGTGATGACGCTGTCGAGCGAGAAGACGATGTCGATCATGACGATCTGCATGACGACCACACCGAAAACGGCCGTCGCCCCGCCAGTCGCGTGCTCCGCCTCGCCCTCGACCGTATGGTGGATTTCCAGCGTGCCCTTGGCGAGCAGGAAAAGACCGCCCCCGGCCAGGATGATGTCGCGCCAGGAGACGTCGTGATCCGCAATGGTGAAGAGCGCGCTCTCCAGATGGGATATCCAGACCAGGCCGAACAGCATGACGACCCGGAAGAGCAGCGCCAGACCCAGCCCCAGCGTGCGCGCCTTCGCCCGCTCGTGCTCGGGCAGGCGGCTCGCCATCAGCGCCACGAAGATCACATTGTCGATCCCGAGCACGATTTCCAAAAAGGTCAGCGTGGCCAGCGACATGAAGACTTCGGGGGTGAGGAGCGCGTCGAGCATGGGAGGGTCCGGGTTTCTTTGCCTTGAAATTGTTACGGGTCACCTGCGCACACCACAACCGTCATCCTGACCAAAGTCTGGACCCAGACGGGCTGACGGACTGGGTTCCGGCTTTCGCCGGAATGACGGTGATTGGACGATCAGATGAAACTGTAGGGCTCCACATCGATCGAAACGCGGACCGAGGGGGGCGTCTTCACCCGGCTCGACCACGCACGCAGATAGGCGGAGATATCGACCGTCTTGTCGGCCCGCACGAGGATGCGGCGGCGGTGCCAGCCGCGCACCATGGCGCGGGGCGGTTCGGCAGGCCCCCAGATTTCCACGCCCTCGGTGACGGGCGCCGCCGCGGCATAATCGCCGGCGACGCGGTCGAGATTGGCCGGGTCCATACTCATGAAGCCGATGGCGGCCAGACGCCCGAAGGGCGGCAGGCCCAGCATTTCGCGGGCCATGAATTCCATTTCGAGGAAGGTCTCGCGATCGCCCGCGATCAGGGCCTGAATGGCGTCATGCTCGGGCTGGTGGGATTGCAGCAGGGCCCGGCCCGGTCGCTCGGCCCGGCCGGCCCGCCCTGCGACCTGGACCAGGGTCTGGAAGGTGCGCTCCCCGGCCCGCGGATCGCCCCCGGCCAGGCCCAGATCCGCATCGACCACGCCGACGAGGGTCAGGTTGGGGAAGTTGTGCCCCTTGGCCGCGATCTGGGTGCCGACGAGTATATCGATCTCGCCCTTTTCCATGCGCTCGACGATCTCGGCGCCGGACCGGCTGTCCGAGGAATAGATTTCCACCCGTGCCTGCGGGAAAAGCCGCTTGGCCTCCTCGGCGACGCGCTCGACGCCGGGACCGACGCTGGTCAGGCTGTCCACGGCCCCGCAGCCCGGACAGGCTTTCGGCTTGGGCATGGAAAACCCGGTGACATGGCAGACGAGCCGTCCGGTATATTTGTGCTCGACGAGATAGGACTGCGTATCCGGCGAAACCATGCGGTGGCCGCAGGCACGGCACAGGACGAGCGGCGCATAGCCCCGCCGGTTGAGATAGAGCAGGGTCTGCTCGCCGCGCTGAAAGGTTTCGCGTACGGCTTCGATCAGGGGCGGTGAGAGCCAGTGGCCGGTCTCCGCCGGCGTTTCGCGCAGGTCGATGGTTTCGATCTCCGGCAGGACGGCCGTCCCGGGCCGGGCCGCCAGCCGGACATGCACGTAGCGCCCGGCCTGCGCATTGGCGAGGCTTTCCAGCGAGGGCGTGGCCGAAGCGAGCACGACCATCGCACCTTCCAGCTTGGCCCTGACCACGGCAAGATCGCGCCCCTGATAGGGCAGGCCTTCGTCCTGCTTGTAGGTCGGGTCATGCTCCTCATCGACCACGATCAGGCGCAGATGCGGGAAGGGCAGGAAGAGCGCCGAGCGCGCGCCCACGACGATCCTGGCCCGGCCTTCCGCGACTTCACGCCAGGCGCGGCGGCGCGCCTTCGGTCCGGCGCCGGAATGCCAGAGGGCGGGCTCGACCCCGAAGCGGGCCCGGAAGCGCGACAGCACGGCTTCGGTCAGTGCGATCTCGGGCAGCATGATCAGGATCTGCGCGTTCGGATCCTGACGCAGGACTTCCGCTATGGCCTCGAAATAGACCTCGGTCTTGCCCGAGCCGGTGACACCGTCGAGCAGGGCAGCCTGGAAACCGCCTGCACGGACCAGTCTGCGCAACACCCCGCCGGCTTCCGCCTGCATGGCCGTCAGTTCGACCCCTTCGCCTTCCGGGTCCGGTTCCTCATAGGGCGGATCGGAGAGGCGGGTGATCTCGCGCAGCGCCCCGGCCTTCACCAGGCCTTTGACGACGGAACTGCTCGTTCCGGCTTCGCGCGCGATATCCGCCGCGCTCGCTTCCCCCAGCGCCTGGATCGCATCGAGTACGCGCTGGCGGGCATCGGTCATCCGGTCCGGCTCGCCATCCCCGGGGGCATAGACCGTCTCGGTCGGCGAGGGCTTCAGCGAATCCGGGCTGCGCAGGACAGAGCGCAGGACGATGCCGGGCAATTGCACGAGGTAGCGCGCGCACCAGTCGACGAATTCGCGCGTGCCTTCGGGCAGCGGCGCCCCGCCCAGTTTGCGCTCGAGCGGTTTGAGCTTTCGTGTCCCCGCTCCGTCCTTGATCGCCCAGACCACACCACGCGCGGAGCGCTTGCCCAGCGGCGCCAGGACGTGGTCGCCCGGCGTCAGCTCCATATCCTCGGGCACCCAATAGTCGAAGGCTTCCGGCAGGGGCAGCGGGAAGAGGATGGCGGCTCGCCGTGTGTATGTCGCGTCGGTGTCAGTCACGAGGCATATTGGTTGATGATTCGGAAAGGCATGGACAGCGACACTGGCCGCCAATCGGGAGGGATGATCAATGTCGGACAAGCAGGACCATTCAGGCGTCGGACAGGACGAACTGCAAGCCATTCGTGCGTTTCTTCTGGACCATCCCGACTTCATTCGCGAGGACGCAGAGCTGATGAGCGCGGTCGCCGGGCGCGGCGATGGCGGCGATGTCATCGATCTCGGCGCCGCGGCGCGCGAGAAACTCGTGGAAGAAATCCACCAGCTCAAGGCGCTCAACGAAGGCATCGTGGAAACCGCTCGCGCCAATCTCGCCACCCAGGCGCAGATCCATATGGCCGTGCTGGCGCTGCTCGAGGCGGATTCGCTCGCCGCGCTCGATCGCAAGATTTCCGGCCGGCTGACGGGTACGCTGGGCGTGGATGTGTGCCGCATCCTGATCGAGGGCCATGCCCCGTTACGCAAGAGCGAATCGATCATCGGCGCGGCCGAAGGCGTGGTGTCCGAAGTGCTCGGCGACAAGGTGGAACTGCTCGGCCCGGTCGATCCGGACGCCGCCCATGCCCTTTACGGGCAGCAGGGCGCGCGGGTGAAGTCCCAGGCTATCGTGCGCCTCGATTTCAACGGGCATGACGGGCTGATGGCCCTCGCGGCCCGCGACGGACACCTGTTCGAAAGCGGACAGGGAACCGAACTCCTCAACTTCCTCGCCCGCGCCATCGAGCGCATGATCGTGCAATGGCTGCACCGGAGCTGAGCCTCCCCGCCGATACGGCGCTGACCGCCTTCCTCGATCATCTGGCGGGCGAAAGACGGCTGAGTCCGAAAACGGTCGAAGCCTATGGCCGCGATCTGGGCGGTTTCGTCGAATTCATGGCGGGGCATCTGGCCTGCCGGCCTTCCCTTACCGACCTTGCCGGCCTGCGCGCCAGCGATTTCCGAGCCTGGATGGCAGACCGGCGCCGCGACGGGCTTTCGCCGCGCTCGCTGGCCCGGGCACTATCCGCCTTGCGCACCTTCTTCGCCTATGGACGCCGGCGGTGGGGGCTGGAGAATGCAGCGCTCACCCTCGTCGAAAGCCCGAAAGTCGGGCGCTCCAAACCGAAACCGGTCAGCGAGGACGCGGCTCGGGCTTTGCTGGCGGAAACGGCCGCCCGCGGCGGCAAGGACTGGGTCCAGGCCCGCGATGCGGCCGTGCTTCTCCTGCTCTATGGCTGCGGCCTGCGGATCTCCGAGGCCCTCGGCCTTATGGGCCGTGATCACCCGCTTTCAGATACCCTTCGCATCACCGGCAAGGGCAGCAAGACGCGGATCGTCCCCGCTCTGCCCGCCGTCCGCGACGCCGCGGCGCGCTATGTGGAACTTTGCCCCTTTGATCTCGAACCCGATCAGCCGCTCTTTCGCGGCGTTCGCGGCGGCGCCTTGGGTGCCCGGACCGTGCAGTCCCTGATGCAGGATTTGCGCAACCGGCTCGGGCTCGCGCCGAGCGCGACGCCGCATGCGCTGCGCCACGCCTTCGCGACGCATCTCCTCGCCCATGGCGGCGATTTGCGCGCCATCCAGGAATTGCTGGGGCATGCAAGCCTGTCGACGACGCAGGTCTATGCGGATGTTGAGACGACGCGAATGATGTCGGTCTACGACCAGGCTCACCCGCGCGCGCGCAGGCGGTAAGCCGGGCTCAGGCGGCCATGCGGCTGCGGTCGTGGGTCCATTCGATGACGTCCCGTCCCGCATCCTCGTCGAACTGCCGGCCGGCCTGCACGAAACCGGCCTTTTCGAGCACTCGGTGCGACGCATCGCGATCGTCAGGCGTGTGCGCGATGACCTGTTTCACGCGCGAATCGTCATAGGCCCAGCCAAGCAGGGCGAGTACGCCTTCCGTGGCCAGTCCCTGTTCGCGGTAGGAGGTCAGCATGGAATAGCCGATCTCGACGCAGCCGTTTTCGTCCGGCGCGCCCCTGAACCCGCCCGTGCCGAGCAGTCGGTTCATGACCGGGGAAATATAGACCCAGGTGTACCAGCCGGTGTCTCCGGGATGGACGGCCAGCGCGTCGCGCACCCAGCCCATCGTGGCTTCATCCATCAGTTCCGGCGGCCAGGCAGGCTCGGGCTCGACGCCCAGCTGCCGGAAGAAACCGGCCCGGTCGGAAAGCTGCGCCTCCGCCAGCGCCGCGTCGAGCGCAACCAGTCGCAAGCGCTGCGAATTGATGTCAGTCAGGTTCGACATCTGCGATCCGTCCATGTCCCCCAAAATACGCCGGCATCCGTCCCTCGGGCCCGGCGCACACAGCACCTATGCCTCAATCCGGCCGGCTTGTCCGCTCAAATTCGCGCGAACGCCCGCCAGCAGGTCGGGAGGCTAACCGCTTTGCGCGGCAGGTTTGCGACAGGCGCTGCAACCGGTCCGGTCAGGCCTGCATGGTCCAGCCTTCGACACCCATCGCGGCCTGGCGCACGGCCTCGGTCAGGGTGGGGTGAGGGTGGCAGGTTCGCGCAACGTCCTCCGACGCCGCCCGGAACTCCATCGCCACGCACAGCTCGCCGATCAACTCGCCGACATTGGCGCCGATCAGGTGCGCACCGAGGATTTCGTCGGTCTCGGCATCGGCCAGGATCTTCACGAAGCCGTCCGTGGCGTGATTGGTGCGGGCGCGGGAATTGGCCTGGAAGGGGAATTTGCCCTTCTTGTACTTGCGGCCCTGTTCCTTCAGCTCGTCCTCGGTCAGACCGACGGTGGCGATTTCCGGCGCGGTGTAGACGACGCCGGGAATGACGTCGTAATTCACATGGCCCGCCTTGCCGGCAATACGCTCGGCGCAGGCCGTGCCCTCGTCTTCCGCCTTGTGGGCCAGCATCGGGCCATGGGTGCAGTCGCCGACGACCCAGACATTCTCCGCCGAGGTGCGGAAATGATCGTTGGCGATAAAGCCGCGCTCGTCCGGCTCGATGCCGACATTTTCCAGCCCGAGACCCTGCGTATAGGGACGGCGGCCGATGCAGACCAGGACAGTGTCGGCCTCGACGGTTTGCGTCTCGCCGCCGGCGGCAGGCTCGAGCGAGACCGTGAGACGGTCGCCCTTTTCGACACCGGTGACCTTGGTGCCCAGGCGAAATTCCATGCCCTGTTTGGCGAAGGTGCGCTGGGCGGTCTTGGCGAGCTCGCTATCCATGCCCGGCAGGATGCGATCGAGATACTCGACAACGGTGACTTCGGCACCGAGACGGCGCCAGACCGAACCGAGCTCGAGGCCGATCACACCGGCGCCGATCAGGACGAGTTTCTGCGGCACGTCCTTGAGGCTCAGCGCGCCGGTCGAGGAGACGACGCGTTCCTCGTCGATCTCGACGCCCGGCAGCGGCGTCACTTCCGAGCCGGTGGCGATGACAATGTGTTTCGTGTCCAGCGTGGACGTTCCGTCCGCAGTCTCGACCTCGACCTTGCCGGCACCGGCGATGCGGCCGCGTCCGACGATGTAGTCGACATTATTCTTCTTGAAGAGAAATTCGATACCCTTGGTAAGGCCGTCGACGGCCTCGTCCTTCTGGGCGAGCATGGCTTCGAGATCGAGCTCCACCCCGCCGGTCTTGATGCCGATACCCGCGAACTCGGTCCGCGCTGCCTCGAAGAGTTCGGACGCGTGCAGCAGGGCCTTGGACGGGATGCAGCCGACATTCAGACAGGTCCCGCCGAGCGTACCGCGCATTTCCACGCAGGCCACCTTGAGGCCAAGCTGGCCGGCCCGGATGGCGCAGTTATAGCCGCCGGGACCGCCACCGATGATCACAACGTCGTAGCTATCGGACATATTCGCCTCTTGTCGGCCGTTCTGGGGAACAGGATTTGAGCCCTATATGCCTATCATTTTCCGCGAAGGTAAGGGGCGTTCTGCGTACGGCGGGCCTCCGCCATCACCACGACCATCAGGCCGAGAAAAATGGCGACGTCCACAATATTGAAAATCATGTCCACGACGCTCGCACGTCCGTCCAATGCGAGGTCGTAATTCGCAAACAGTCCCGCACTTACCCAGAGGCCGAGATCGACCAGCATGCTTGCCCCGTAAACCCAGACCGCAAGTCGCATGCTGCGCCAGACCAGGATTGCGGACAGCACATAGCCCGCGACGTATGACGTCCACAGGAGGAAGATGGCCGGCGAAGCGGCGAGAACCGCACCGGCGAAATAGCTGTCACCGGAAAGCGGCGTGTGCCAGTCGAAATGCACCGCCACGCCCGACAGCCAGACAAAGCAGGCCCAGCCGGCCCGCAGGCCCACCAGAACAGCCAGGAAGGTTTTTATCTTCGGCACAGCGCGACCTGACAAAACTCAAGTTGGAGAATAGCCCGATTGCGATACGAAACAATAATCAGGTTTCCTATTCGCGGGCGTAATGCCGCAAGGTCAGCCAGAGGACGGCGCCGAAAGCCACGCACCGCACGGCGAATTTCCCCCACCCCAGCACATCGCCCCAGCTGACCCCGTTGCGCGTGATGGCCTCATGGACGACATAATTGCCGATATCGAGCACGCTCAGCATCCAGTTCGCCTGGGTGACGATGAAAACCAGCGCGGCCAGGGGCAGAAGCCAGCGCGAGAACCGCCAGACCATGACCGCCAGGGCAAGTTCGGCGATCACGGCGAAGATGCGCAGGAGCACCGAGCTGAGCGAGGCCGCAGCAAGATCGGCGGCCACGACCGGATCGGTCCAGAGCACGGGTCCCCATCCTGCGCCATGCCCCCATCCGGCGATGAGGAAACGCAGCGTGTAGACAGCAAGCAGCAGATAGGCACTGCTCGCGATAATGCGGACGACCCGGTCCATACGCTTCCGGACACCTCACGGCTCAAGGCTGAAACACGCCAGTCGATACCATGAAGCCATCTGCTTCGCCACAAAGGCCGGGGCAGACATGGCTTTGGCGAAGGCCGGTTGCCTGCGGGGCAGCTCGCCGTGCTGGGCGAGAACGATTATGCAAACCGGCGTATTCCGCGCCCTGGCTTCAACTCGCTGGAGCGTCCCGGAAAGCCGTCTTGCGCGCGCGCCACATCCCGGCGGGCACCAGAACGAGGACGGCGATAATGGTCAGGTCGATCATGTTGAGCGTCCATTCGACCACATTGGCGCTACCGGAATAAGCACGATCCATGGCGGGCTGCTGGAACCAGATCAGGCTGAGGGTGAAGTCCATCGCGAAAGCGGCGACGTAGAAAACCAGTGCCAGGCGCGGATAAAGGAAAAGGCTGATCGCGGCACAGCAGTACAGGGCAACGAATCCACCCCAGACTTCGAAATACCAGCGCGGCATATGCAGCAGGGCCTGACCGAGATTTTCCTCGATCGCGATATAATTGCCGAAACCGAGAATATAGGCGAGCGTGCCCGAGAACAGGAGCAGCGCATAGAAGGCCCGTAATGCGACGACGCTCTTGAAGGCCCCGGACAGCAAGGATTTCAGAAACATGGACTCCCCCGATGCCGGGAGTGATAGCGCAGCCCGGCCCGGGCTTTATGCATAATCGTATTTGCCGGTCCAGCGAGCCGAACCGGAAATCGTGCGTAACAGGATATGAAAAAGGCGGCACCTCAAGGTGCCGCCTCGTCGTTTCGGGAGCGTCGAGACGCTCAGAGGTCGAACAGCATGCGCTGCGGATCCTCGAGGTTTTCCTTCACACGGACGAGGAAGGTCACGGCTTCCTTGCCGTCGACGATGCGGTGATCGTAGCTGAGCGCGAGATACATCATCGGCTTGATGACGACCTGTCCGTTCTCGGCGACCGGGCGCTCCTGGATCTTGTGCATGCCCAGAATGCCCGATTGCGGCGCATTGAGGATCGGCATGGACATGAGCGAGCCGTAAACCCCGCCATTGGAGAGGGTAAAGGTCGCCCCCTGCATCTCTTCGATGGTCAGCTTGCCGTCGCGGGCGCGTTTGCCGAGGCGGATGATGTCCTTCTCGATCTCGGCCAGGGACATCTGGTCGGCATCGCGAACGACCGGCACGACGAGACCGCGATCGGTCCCGACCGCGACGCCCATATCGTAGTAATTCTTGTAGATGATGTCCGTGCCGTCGATCTCGGCATTGACCGCCGGGACTTCCTTGAGCGCGTGGCAGACGGCCTTCACGAAGAAGCTCATGAAGCCCAGCTTGACCCCGTGCTTGGCGACGAAGGCCTCCTGATGCGCCTTGCGGGCAGACATGATGGCCGACATGTCGGCCTCGTTATAGGTCGTCAGGATCGCGGCCGAGTTCTGCGCGTCCTTGAGGCGCTTGGCGATAGTCTGGCGCAGACGCGTCATGCGGACGCGCTCCTCGCGCGGACCGGTGTCACGCGGCGCAGCCGGCGCGGAAGCTGCCGGCGCAGACGGCTTTGCGGACGGCGCCGCGGCCGGGGCAGCTGACTTTGCGGCTTCGGCGGCCTTCAGCGCGTCGCCCTTGGTGATGCGGCCATCCTTGCCCGTCCCCTCGATCGAGCCCGCATCGAGATTCTTTTCCTCGATCACGCGGGCGGCGGAGGGCATGGCGATCTTGTCGTCGCCACCGGAGCCCGACGTTTCCGCCTTCGGGGCATCGTCCTTTTTCGGCGAACCGGACGCACCTTCGGAAATGCGGGCGACAGCATCACCCGGCGCGACCGAGTCACCTTCCTCGACGAGCAGTTCGGAAACGACGCCTGCGACCGGAGACGGGACTTCGACGGCAACTTTGTCGGTCTCGATCTCGACCAGCGCCTGGTCGACCGAGACGGTATCGCCGGCCTTCACGAGCCAGGAGCCGATCGTGCCTTCGGTCACGCTTTCGCCCATCTGCGGAACTGTGGCATCGACCGTCTCGCCAGAGCCGCCGGCAGATGCAGTGTCGGAACCACCGTCCGAACCCTCATCGGAAGTCTCGTCCGCAGACGCCTCTTCGTCGTCGCCGGACCCGGAGGCCTCGTCCCCGGACGGGGCCTTGTCGGCCTTCGGCGGTGCGCCGGCACTGTCCTCGAGCGTCGCCAGCTTGGCGCCGATCTCGACGGTATCGCCTTCCTCGGCCACGATCTCGCCGATCACGCCATCGCTTTCGGCGCGAACCTCGACGGCGACCTTGTCGGTCTCCAGCTCCACCAGGACGTCATCCCTGGAGACGGCGTCGCCGGCCTTGACCATCCAGTTGCCCACGGTGGCTTCGGTCACGGACTCGCCGAGCTGCGGCACGGTGATATCGGTCATGACAGTCTCTTTCCTCTGCTGGGTCGGCCCGATCAGGACAGGGCTTCGTCGACCAGGGCATCCTGTTGTTGCTTGTGCTTGGCGGCGATACCGGTCGCCGTCGACGCGGTCGGCACGCGTCCGACATAGCGCGGGCGTTCGGCCTTCACCTCGATCTTGCCGAGCACGTATTCGATATTGGGCTCGACGAAGGTCCAGTAGCCCATATTGCGGGGTTCTTCCTGGCACCAGACGATCTCGGCGTTCGGGAAACGCGCGAGCTCGGCCATCAGCGCCTTGTAGGGGAAGGGATAGAGCTGCTCGACACGCATAAGGTAGACATCGTCGACCTCGCGCTTCTCGCGCTCCTCGAGCAGGTCGTAATAGACCTTGCCCGTGCACAGCACGACGCGGCGGATCTTGTCGTCGTCCTGGAGCTTGGCGGAAGTCTGGCGGATCTCGCCTTCCGGCCGCGTGGCATCGGCATCGTCCCACAGGACGCGGTGGAAGGAGGAGCCGGGGCCCATCGCGGCGAGCGTGGAGACGCAGCGCTTGTGACGCAGCAGGCTCTTCGGCGTCATGATCACGAGCGGCGTCCGGAAATTCCGGTGAATCTGGCGGCGCAGGATGTGGAAGTAATTGGCCGGCGTCGAACAGTTCGCCACCTGCATATTGTCTTCCGCGCACAGCTGGAGGAAACGCTCCGGTCGCGCCGAGGAGTGTTCCGGACCCTGGCCCTCATAGCCGTGCGGCAGGAGCATGGTCAGGCCGGACATGCGCAGCCATTTGCGCTCACCGGACGAAATGAACTGGTCGATGATGACCTGGGCGCCATTGGTGAAGTCGCCGAACTGGGCTTCCCACATCACCAGCGTGTTCGGGGCCGAGAGCGAATAGCCGTATTCGAAGCCGAGCACGGCCTCCTCGGAGAGCATGGAGTCGATGACTTCATACTTCTTCTGATCGGGAGAGAGATTGTTGAGCGGCGTATAACGCTCGGCCGTCTCCTGATCGATGATGTGCGAATGGCGCTGCGAGAAGGTGCCGCGGCCGCAATCCTGGCCGGACAGGCGAACGGGAAAGCCCTCGGTGAGCAGCGTGCCGAATGCGAGATGCTCGGCCGTGGCCCAGTCGATGCCCTCGCCCTTCTCGATGGCATCGCGGCGCCCCTTGAGGACGCGTGCCAGCGTGCGGTGGACATTGATGCCCTCCGGCACTTCGGTCATGGCCGTACCGACTTCGCGCAGGCGCTCCAGTGTCGCCGAGGTTTCGCCACGGCGCTCATCGTCTTCGGCAAGGCCGAGGCCGGACCAGCGACCGTCCAGCCAGTCCGCTTTTTTGGGTTCGAAATTCTTGCCGTCCTCGAATTCCTTGTCGAGGAACTGGTCGAACTCGTTCTCGATCGCCTCGACTTCGGCCGCCGAAACGACGCCCTCGGAAACCAGCCGTTCCTGGTATTTCTTACGGACCGGCGGCATGTCCTTGATGATGCGGTACATGATCGGCTGGGTGAAGGTCGGATCGTCGCCTTCATTATGGCCGTAGCGGCGATAGCAGATCATGTCGATGACCACGTCCTTGCCGAAGAGCTGACGGTATTCCGTCGCAATCCGGGTGGCATGTGTGACCGCCTCCGGGTCGTCGCCGTTCACGTGGAAGATCGGGGCCTGGACCATCAGCGCCACATCCGACGGATAGGGGCTGGACCGGCTGTCCTTCGGGTCGGTCGTGAAACCGATCTGGTTGTTCACGATGAAGTGGATGGCGCCGCCGGTGCGGTGACCGCGAAGGCCCGACAGGCCGAAACACTCGGCGACCATGCCCTGACCGGCGAAGGCGGCGTCGCCGTGCAGCAGCAGCGGCAGCACGCTCGAACGCGGCGCACCCGGCTGACGGCGGCAATTTTCTTCCTGCTTGGCGCGCGCCTTGCCCAGCACGACCGGATCGACCGCTTCGAGGTGGGACGGGTTGGCGGTGAGCGAAAGATGCACGCTATTGCCGTCGAACGCGCGGTCCGAGGAGGCGCCGAGATGGTATTTCACGTCGCCGGAACCGAACTCGTCCTCGCCCTGGGTGTTGCCGCCCTGGAATTCGTGGAAGATCTGGTGGTACGGCTTGCCCATCACCGCAGCGAGCACGTTGAGACGCCCGCGGTGCGGCATGCCGATGATGATGTCATCGACGCCCATCGAGCCGCCGCGCTTGATGATCTGCTCGAGCGCCGGAACCATGGCTTCGCCGCCGTCGACGCCGAAGCGCTTGGTGCCGGGATAGCGCTTGTGGAGGAATTGCTCGAAGCGCTCGGTCTCGATCAGCTTGGACAGGATCGCCTTCTTGCCTTCCGGCGTGAAGGAGATGTCCTTGTCCGGTCCCTCGAAGCGCTCCTGCAGCCAGGCTTTCTCCTCGGGGTTGGAGATATGCATGAATTCGACGCCGACCGGGCCGCAATAGGTGCGCTTGAGAATGTCGAGCATCTGGCGCGGCGTCGCGGTTTCGAGGCCGAGATAGCCATCGATGAAGACCTCCTCGTCCAGCGCAGCACCGGTAAAGCCGTAGGTCGCCGGGTCCAGCTCGGCCTGGTAGCCGAAATCGGTCAGCCCCAGCGGATCGAGATCCGCAGCGAGATGACCGCGCATGCGGTAGGCTCGGATCATCATGATGGCGCGGATCGAGGCCTGGGTCGCCGCGCGCACATCCTCGGCGCTGGCCGCCGGAGCGGTCGCCGCCATATGGCCGGCCACCTTGTCGACCATGGCCGCTTCATCCGGTCCGATATCGCCGAGCGCCGACACCATCTCGCCATTGGCCGGGCGCGGCCAGTCGCTGCGCTTCCAGCCCGGACCGCGCGCCGCATGGCTCGCATCGCCCGGCGCATCGCCCATGGCGTCGAAGAAGGCCTTCCAGCTGGCCGGGACGGAAGCCGGGTCCTTGGCATAGGCAGCGGCCATCTGCTCGAGATAGACGGCGTTCGCGCCCTGCAGGAAGGACGTGTCCAGGAAAGACTGGTTTTCGGGAGATCGGCTTTGGTCAGACATTTGGGGGGAGGACCTGAGTCAGGAGTGTGTCTGGAGGTTCGCTATACCAGGACGGGTTAAGCAATCATCTAGGCCCAATGTCCACGGAACAGAACCGTTGCGCACCGGTCTGCTGCCAAGATGGTGACAGTCGGCCCGGTCAGTCGCGGAACCGGATCGCGAAGATCAGTCCGAATGCGACCAGATCGACGCAGATGAAAATCAGACCGTCCACCGATCCGTCATAGACGAGATTGGACGACTGGAGCACCCACTGCCAGAGGCCTGTAATGATGACACCGGTCTGGAGCCAGAGGGACCAGGGCACGCCCCTGACGACCGCAATGATCGCACTCGCCTTCAACGCGCCCTGGCTCAGGAAGAGCGTTTCGTCCAGCCAGCTCAGGGAGGCGATGAGGTCGGCGCCGGAGAAACCGAGCACCCAGTCCGGCCACAGACCCGCACGCGCCAGCACGTCCATCACGGCCCAGAACCCGAAATAGCACAGGCTTGCCGTCATCAGACCAAGGGCCGCGTACTCTGCCCAGCCTCGTTTCGCAGCTGTCCTGCTCACTCTGGCCTCGTCGCTGACTGGCGCCGGTCGGAACTCGCTTCCGGACGCATAGGCATATGCAACCAGAAGGTTTCCGTTCATGCAAACAAAACCGCGCCCCGGAAACCCGGAGCGCGGTCTGTGTCTTCGGTGCTGTGAGGCGCGTCTAGCCCTTCAGCAGTTCCGCCAGCGTGGTGCCGAGACGGGCCGGGCTCGGAGAGACCTTGATGCCGGCCGCTTCCATGGCCGCGATCTTGTCTTCCGCACCGCCCTTGCCGCCGGAGACGATGGCGCCGGCATGGCCCATCGTGCGGCCCGGAGGCGCCGTGCGGCCGGCGATGAAGCCGACGGTCGGCTTGGAGCGGCCCTTCTTCGCTTCATCGGCGAGGAATTGCGCGGCGTCTTCTTCGGCCGAGCCGCCGATCTCGCCGATCATGATGATCGACTCGGTCTCGTCGTCGGCGAGGAATTTCTCCAGCACGTCGATGAATTCGGTGCCCTTGACCGGGTCGCCGCCGATACCGACGGCCGTCGTCTGGCCGAGGCCGACCTGGGAGGTCTGGAAGACCGCTTCATAGGTCAGCGTGCCCGAACGCGAGACGACGCCCACCGAGCCCTTCTTGAAGATGGAGCCCGGCATGATGCCGATCTTGCATTCTTCCGGCGTCAGGATGCCCGGGCAGTTCGGGCCGAGCAGCATGGAGCTGGACTTGTCCAGCTTGGCCTTGACCTTGACCATATCCATCACCGGGATGCCCTCGGTGATGCAGACGATGAAAGGGATCTCGGCATCGATCGCCTCGATGATGGCCGCACCGGCACCGGCCGGCGGGACATAGATCACGGAGGCGTCGGCGCCCGTACGGTCCTTCGCTTCGGCGACGGACGCATAGATCGGCAGTTCGGCCGCGCCCTCCAGACCGGAGGACCAGGTCTCGCCGCCCTTTTTCGGATGCACGCCGGCGACCATCTTGGTGCCGTAATATTCCAGCGCCTGTTCGGTGTGGAAGGTGCCCGTCTTGCCGGTCAGGCCCTGGACGATGACCTTGGTGTTCTTATCGACGATGATCGACATTATTCGGCCTCCTTCACGGCGGCGACAATCTTCTGGGCGGCATCGTCGAGATCGTCCGCGGCGATCACGTTCAGCCCGCTTTCATTGATGATCGACTTGCCCTTCTCGACATTCGTGCCTTCCAGGCGAACGACGAGCGGGACTTGCAGGCCGACGTCCTTGACCGCGGCGACCACGCCCTCGGCGATGATGTCGCAGCGCATGATGCCGCCGAAAATGTTGACCAGAATGCCTTTGACGTTGGGATCGGCGGTGATGATCTTGAAGGCCGCCGTGACCTTTTCCTTGGTCGCGCCGCCGCCGACATCGAGGAAGTTCGCCGGCTCGGCGCCGTAGAGCTTGATGATGTCCATGGTCGCCATGGCCAGGCCCGCGCCGTTGACCATGCAGCCGATATTGCCGTCGAGGGCGACATAGGCGAGATCGTGCTTGGAGGCCTCGATTTCCTTGGCGTCTTCCTCGGTGGTGTCGCGCAGTTCCATGATGTCCGCATGACGGAAGAGCGCATTGCCGTCGAAGGAGACCTTGGCGTCGAGCACCCGGACGTGACCGTTCTCCATCACGATGAGCGGGTTGATCTCGAGCAGGGACATGTCCTTCTCGGTGAAGGCGGTATAGAGGATCTTGGCCAGACCCAGCATGTCTTCGCGCGCCGCGCCATCGAGCTTCAGCGCATCGGCGATCCTGCCGGCATCGGCGTCGGTGACGCCGGTTTCCGGGTCGATATCGATGGTCTGGATCTTGTCCGGGGTGTCCTCGGCCACCTGTTCGATGTCCATGCCGCCCTCGGTGGAGACGACGAAGGCGACCTTGCCGGTTTCGCGGTTCACCAGCAGCGAGCAGTAGAGCTCGGTCGCGATGTCGGCGCCGTCTTCGATGTAGAGGCGGTTGACTTGCTTGCCCTCGGGGCCGGTCTGGTGCGTGACCAGGGTATTGCCGAGCATTTCCCTGGCATTGGCGACGACGTCGTCCTTGGAAAAGGCGAGGCGAACGCCGCCCTTGGCGTCCGGGCCGAGTTCCTTGAACTTGCCCTTGCCGCGTCCGCCGGCATGAATCTGCGACTTCACCACCCAGAGCGGTCCGGGCAGCTTGTCGGCCGCGGCAGCGGCTTCGTCGGCGGAAAAAATGGCAATTCCGTCGGCGACGGGCGCGCCGAAGGATTTCAGGACGGCTTTCGCCTGATGTTCGTGAATATTCATATGAGGGGCCTCGCGGGAGGATAAAAAGCGAATGTATGGCCAGATGGGACCCGCCTTATAACACCGGGCAGGCCAAGCGCAACGCCGTCGCAGACAGGCTGTTCAGTTAGATTTCCACGACGTCCCGGTCATGGTCGTGATCATGATCGTCGTCGGCCTGGGTGCGGCCCGCGGCGATGTCCGCGACGGACAAGGGACGCGACGGAGCCGGCAGGGGCGTCTCCCGTGAAATCAGCGGGCCGCTGAAATAGCGAACTCCGGTCGCCATCGCCGCCTGCAGCGAGTCGAGGCTCTCCAGTCCGGTCAGATAGGTCTCCGCTCCGAGCCGCTGAGCCGCATGGACCCAGATATTGCACCGTTCCAGCGCAGCGGCGCTGGGTTCGTCCGCACGCATGTCGGCGGGCAGGTCCGCGCCGAAACTGCCGATCCCGCAGCCTTCGAAATTCTGCAGGTCGCGCTGACCCATGGGTTCGGGCAGATGCGCCATCACATAGGCGCCGAAATGCTTCATCGAGCGGAAGACTTCCTGCATTTGCCCCAGCGGGGCACCGCGCGGAATGTCGTCGACGCGCAGGTAGAAATACTGACGCATCGCCTCGGGGATGTTCTGCAGGACGGCGAAATAGCCCATGCGCTGCGATACCGAAGCGACGGTGTCGTAATGCACCGGCACCACGATCGAGCAGGGCGTGCCCTGGGCATAGAGCCGCTGGAAGCCCCGCTGGGCAGCCAGCGCGACGGAACGGTCGAGCGCCCTGTGCTGCTTGCGGTCGTCTGCTCCCATGAGCGTGTCGCGATCGTAATAGGCCACGCCTTTCACTACGCGCCGCGGCACGCACATATTGTGGACCAGCGATTGCTGGCGCGCATCCCAGGCGGGGATGAAGACGATATCGTCCCAGACGCCCGCATCCTCCTTGTATTCTGCTTCGGGCAGGACGGGAGCGGTGCGCGCGGACAGCTTTTCCCGCGGCGGAGCCGCCTCCCAGTGCGGATCGTCCCGGTCGAGACGCTCTTCCTGGGGCGTCTCCTTCCAGACGGGCATGTCGCCGGTCTGGGACTTGGCAACGATCTCCAGCATCTCGGCCGTCGTCACCGAGCGGGACCGTCCCAGCACGCGCAATTCCTTCAGGAAGCGCTCGCCGAGGAAGAAGCGGTTCAGCTCTGCGGCGATCTGCCCCACCACGACTTCCGCCGCCTCGGCATCCATCGACTGGAAAATGATCAGGAAACCGCCGCGCACCCGGATCACGACGTCCGCAGCCGTCAGGCGCTTTTCGATGAAGTGCTGGCCGACATCATAGACCTTGTCGCGCAGCTTCTCCCATTGCGGGCCCGCCTCCTCGCGTACCCGCTCCAGGTTCACGAACTGGAACTGGCCCATATCCACGGACGTACGGCCAGCCAGGACGTTTTTCAGCTTCAGTTTCAGCTCGGGCGGCATACGCAGCAGGGCCCTTCCGACAAGTCACGTGCTTGAAGGTCCCTAGAATGCCGTCCATGTCTTGCAGAAGCGTAAGCGGTCAGGCTGCCCTTTTAAGGATTTGCTCCGCACTCATCGGGATCAGCGGTACGGGCAAGGCCGTTTCCGGCCCGATCATGCGACCCGATACGGCCTGATACCCTGAAGCAAGCGCGGCATTGAATTCTGCCGGACCTGACACGCCTGTGAGGAATGCACCGGCATTCAACCGTGCCGCACCATCGACCTGGGCCATCATGGCGCGAACATGCGTTTCGTTCAGCCCGCCGGCCAAATCCCTGCTGCTTAAAGTGGATCCGAACAGAGCCACGCCACAATTCGCGAAGGCGCTGAAATCGCAAACGCCGAACGGCACGCAACACAACACATTCGATCCGAAACACATCATGGAGCGGAACAATTCCTCCATCTGGCCGAGCGGCGCCCCCGGCGGGACATTGTCCACTCGCAGATAGAAATATTTCCTGAGCTTCTGGGGCACGCCCTGGAGGATCGAGAAATAGGCAACCCGGTCCGTAACACCGATAATGGTGTCGTAATGGACCGCGATCGCGATCGCGGTCTTCTTGCCGTCTGCGTAGGCTTGCTGGAAGCCACGCTGTGCAGCGATGGCAACGGCCTGATCCAGTCGCCGGTGCGACTCCGCATCCGTTCTGCCCAGCAATGTGTCACGCCCGTAGAGAACCTGTCCGTTCCTCACACGGCGAGCCAGACAGAAATTCGTTGTTATGTATTGATATTTCGCATCCCAGCAGGGAGCGAAAATGATGTCGTCCCAAATGTTCTCATCTTCGACGAACCGCGCGCGCGGGAGCTGCCGGCGTATCTGCTCGTCTGCGTCCACCGCCCCGGAAGACGGCGAATTCTCCGATGCGGCACTTTCTCCGCAACCGGCCGCTCGCGTAGCCTCTTCGGCAGAAGGGGCGGTTTGACCGAAGCCCTTGTCGTTCGCCTTGCTGCCAGCCTCTTGCGCCTTCCAGCGCGCTTCGCGATGGCGCGCCTTTCCGTCATGGCCCTGTTCCATTGTGGGCGGCCGTGCGGCCTGCTCCGCACCCTCCGCCCTGGCCCAGCGGGCTTCCCGATAGCCGGCCGCTTCGTCACGGCCCTGTTCGACGACCGCCGCTTGCGTCTCGATACCGCCCGCATCCAGCGGCCGCCATTCACCCTCTCGCCTCAGCGCATCCTCGACGACACTTGCCGCTTCCGGGGTTTCGCGACCGTTCTGATCTTCTCCGAGCCTCGCAGAAACATGTGCCGTCTTGGCAATGAATTCGGTGAGATCCGCCGCGTCAACCGCATGAACTCCGGCCCGCATTTCGAGCGATCTGAGAATCCGGTCACCGAGAAAGAACAGATTGAGCGCCTGGGATATTTCGTCCACGCGATCGGCTGAAGACTGCCCGTCCTGATCGGCCAGCACGACAATGAAGCCGCCCCGGCAGGGCAATAACACATCGCCATCGCTCAAACGTTTTTCGATGAAGTTCTGCGAGACCTGATAAATTTTCTTGCGGATCCGGGTCCACTGGTCACCGGCTTCCGCCTTGACCATGTCGAGCTTGATCCACTGAAACTCGCCGATGTCGATCGAGTCCCGACCAGCGAGCGCTTCTTTCAGGCGCTTGACCAGTTCCTGACTGACCATACTCCGTCATCCTTCAAATCGCGGACTCGGACACTAGCTCCCAGATATTTACAGATTGTATTTTCCCCACCCTCACCCAATCCGATAATTATATTTATCAGATTGATTTAATGAGCGTTTTTCAAAATCCGCACTTCGGCTTCACCGAATAATAAATCATTATCGGTGCGGCGGGACCGCCTTCAGCGCAGCGTTCCGGCAATGGCGCCGTCGATCGAGAAAGCGCCGCCGCCGCGAGCGAAGAGGTAGAAGGACATCGCGGCCACGATCACCGCCGCCGGCCAGGCCTCCGGCGCAATCCAGGTCGCATACACCGCACATCCCGCCAGAAGGGCCAGCCCGGCAATCCGGGTCAGGAAGCCGAGGACGAGCATAACGGCGACCAATTGGCTGCCCCAGACGGCAAGCTGGGCGAGATGGTCCGGAGCGATGAGCGGGACGTCCCAGATGTGGGCGGCCTCGATCGTGCCCGGCATGACGTCCGGCCAGACCGCAGCATTGTCGCGGCCCCAGAACCAGAGGCCAGGCGCCAGCGACAGGCGTATGAACCCGCCCACGATCCAGTCCGGCATGAAGCGTTCGGCCGAGCGCGGCCGTTCGTTCGAAATCATCTTTCCCCCGGCCTGTCGGCTCAGTCCCCGGGGAGAACCATGCCGCAGCGCCGGTCGCGGAGCAAACCCGCGCACCTATCGCGCGAAAAACCGACCCGTGAGGGTGTCGAGCGAAATCCGTCCGGGCCCCTGCACCACAAGGTAGAGCGCCATAACCGTCCACAGGGCATGCGTCCCCCACCAGGCCTGCGGGAAGACGAAAATCTGGATCACCAGCGTCATGCCCAGAAGCGCCAGCGCGGAAAGACGCGTGAACAATCCTGCGAGGAGAAGGAGGGGAAACGCGAATTCCGCCAGCACCGCCATCCAGGCGGCCGCCTCCGGCGGCAGGACCGGGAGCGCGAAATCATTGCGGAACTGGGCCAGTGCCGCCGGTTTCAGCTCCAGCGGGAACGCAGGCAGTTTCAGCCGGGATCGCTCGACGGCGAAATCATTGATGTAGTCGGTATAGGTCAGCAGGCCGACCGTCTCGACCTTGGTAAGGAGCGATCGCCAGAACACGCCGGCGAGGGTCAGCCGGGCAAGGAGCGGCAGAAAGTCCGGGGCCAGCCAGCCGGCCAGCACGTTGAATCCTCGGGAATGCCACTCCCTCAGCCGGGCGATCACAGAGACATTGGCGGTCGATGGATTGGCTGGGGTCATGAGGAGGGCTCCCGAGGTGACAGTCTGGATTCCGGATCGCACAGGAGCCCGGCACCAAGGGCGAAACCGAATTCGCCCGCAGGGTCGAGCCCCGGCTCCGTGGCGCATGCCGCAGCGCTGGCCCCGGCGATGGTGTTTCCTTCTGCCAGGGCATCGAAAAAGGCCCGGCGACCCGGCGTCATCATGTCCGCCTGCACACCGGACGGGCCACGCCAGACCAGGACATCGCTCTCACCCAGCCCGACCCTCATGGGCCCCGGCTCCGCGTCAAACCTCTGAGCCCGCCACAAATCCAGCACGGGATGCGCCAGCCTCAGCCTTCGAACGGCGCTGTGCAGACGCGGCCTCAGCCCGGGGAGCAGTCCGGGATCGAGACGCGCGACCCTTTCAGGCCGCAAAACGGGATCGTCAGCCGCGTAGAGAACTTCCAGCCAGGCCCGGTCGAGACGGGCGATATCGGGCAGATAGGGCAGGCCGGACGCAGACGGCCAGCTTGCGATGAATTCCGGGAATCCTGCCCCGTAGAGCGTCAATGTCCGCTCGCGCGGCGGCTGCGACTTCCAAAAGGCGTGCGCCATTGGAGAAAAGAAGTTCGGGCCGACGATCCGGTCGACCGCAGGAAAGGCCGAGCGCAGGGCCTCGATCCCGTTTTTCGCGACGGCATTGGCGTAAACGGCAAAGCGGCGGCGGTTCTCAGCGTCGAGCCCTGTCAGACTGGCGTCTCCGCCCCGCAATCCTTTGGCGAAATCGTCGAACAAGGCGTCACGCATGGGCTGCCTCCGCATGCGGTTCGGCCGCCAAGACGCCGGAAAGAGCCCGGTCGACCAGGGCTCGCTCCGCCATCAGCTCCGGGAATGAGGGTATGGCATTGTCCCGCTCCAGCAGGGTCGGTTTCGGCCCGATGCGGTCGAGGACTTTCCGGTACAGCGCCAGAACGGGTGTCGCCACCGGCGCTCCGTGCGTATCGATCAGAAGCGCATCGCCCAGCTCGCGATCCTGTTCATGCCCGGCGATGTGTATTTCACCGACGGCGTGCAAGGGCGCAGCGTCGAGCCAGGCATCGACGGCGAAGCCGAGATTGTGGGCGCTGACATGGAGATTATTGACGTCGAGCAGCAGGCCGCACCCGGTCCGCCGGACGGTCTCCGCGAGGAATTCGGGTTCCGGGACAGCCTCATCAAGGCGCAGATAGCGAGATGGATTTTCGACCAGGATGCGCCGCCCGAGAGCGGTCTGCATGCTGTCCACATGCTCGCAGAAGCGGTCGAGGGCGGCGGTCGTCATCGGGGTCGGCAGCAGATCCGCGAAATAAGTCCCTGCATGGGCGGACCAGGCGAGGTGCTCGGAGACAAGTTCCGGCTCGAACCGGTCGATGAGGGATTTCCAGCGCGCGAGATGGCCGGCGTCCAGTGGGTCCGGGCCGCCGAGCGACATGCCGACTCCGTGGAAGGAAAGCGGATAACGCTCGCGAATGGCGGCCAGCCAGGCAAGCCGTGGCCCGCCATCGCTCATGTAATTTTCCGGATGGACCTCGAACCAGAGGCCGTCCACGCCGGATTCAAGCGCGTCGCGATAGTGCTCGGGCTTGAGTCCGAGACCTGTCGTGGGGGACAAGGCGGCAACAGGCATGCGGGACGGCCTCCTTAGCCGGGGCACAACGCGCCCCGGCGGGGGGATCGAACGGAATTTACGGGCGCTCGACCGGAGTCAGCGAGCCGTTGCCGTAGGGCGTTTCGATGGATTCGCAGGTGCCTTCGGGGACATAGCTCCAGGCATTGCCCTGGTAGTCCGCGGTGGACGTACCGGCACAGGAGGTGCCAGGACCGGCAGCGCAATCATTTTCGCCGGCGAGCGATACACCGTAGCATTGCTCCATCTCATTATCTTCGACGGCGGTTGCGGCATGTGCCGCAGCGGCCGAGAGCGACAGGGCCAGAGCCGACGCCGTCAGGGCGGTGAGTTGGGTTTTCGTCGTCATGTCAAAGCTTCTCCTAGAAATCGGGTGCGGATGCCAACCGGTCTGCGACCGGACCAGGGCATGGCCCGGCTTGGCAGGCGGCCGGGGACTGCGGCCATGGCCGGCAGCACCCGCTCGATAACGTTAGGAAGAACACCGGCCCCGACGCCACTCACGAAGCGGTTCGCCGCGTCACCTTCGCGTGAAGGCCCGTCATCGGCGCTTGAGCCGGACGACGCCTCAGCGGCCTACATAGGCGGTGTAACGTGCCGTGCGCGGACCGAAAGCGTGCATCCGGAAGCCGACCGGCTCCATGTCCGGTCCGTCGCACCCCTCCACCTGTTCACCGGTCCGGGCCGCTGCCGGAACCGGGAGGCAGAAGAAGCCTTCCTGACGGCTGTGCACGTGCCGGATCTCCGCCACCATCAGTTCATCGCCGGACGGAAAGCCCCGATAGAGGTCCGCGCATTCATTGCCGGCAAGCGCGTGACGCCCGCGCAGACGGAAATTGCCGTCGGCAGTCGCCTCGAGGATCGCGACCCGTAAATTACGGTCGAGCGTGTTGCAGACTTCCAGCGTGCGAACCGGCTGCGCCAGCCCCCGCTCGTCCTGCGGCGCCCCGGGGCACAGAGCGGCATCGCGGGAATCCAGCCCGGAGCACTGAATGCGCCAGCGCACGCGCCCGACATTGCGCCCGCCACTCCCCCGCAAGCCTGTATCGCTGACCGGAAGCCGCCGGAAGCTCCGGCTCTCACGCGCAGCGCCGCAGGGCGCGGTCGATGCGAAACTGGTCGCGCTGTTCGCGGATACGCAATATTGCGCATCGGCGCTACCGGCCGGCCAATGCCACTCGCCGGACATGACGTGCAGATCCACATCCTCGCCGACCACGCCGTTCAGCGCGCCATCCAGACACTCGCCGGGCTGGACGAGAAACCAGGTCCGCAGCGTTCTGTCCGCAGACGGCGACGTGCGATAGGCGGCTGCCGACGCGACCGTGAAACCGGTCTCGTTGCAGATTTCCAGCAGGACATCGCGCTGGGCATGACCCGTTCCGCCTGCCAGCCAGGCGAGGCCGGCCCCGATCGCCAGAATAATTCGCAAGACAACCTCCCCGTTTACACCCTCAAGATGCAAATGAGAGGCAAGGCGTCAACTCGTTTCACCCGCCGAAGACGGTCCACATCAGGCGGCCGGGGAGAAAGGCGAACAGACCGGGGAGGATCAGGGCGCCGAAATAGAGGCTGCGCGCACTCTTGCGGTGCTCGTCGACGCGGCGGCGGCGGATATTCCAGACGAGCACGGCCAGACTGACAAGGGTCAGCGGCACGAAGATATGGATCGGCGAAAACTGCCCGCCATTGATCTGCCGGATGAAGATCGCCGACACGGCCGTGACGACCATGAGGCCGACGAAGAGCATGCCCAATGTCCGATGGGGCAGGCCCGACCGGGGGCCGAACAGCTGAATGCCCCCGATCAGCAGCGCGGCGAGCGCGGCTGCGAGATGTATCTGGATGACGGGCGAGACCTCGAAAAGCGCGGTGAAGTTCATGACGGACTGTCTCCTGGCTGCACGGGACCCCCTCTGGTTCCCGCCTCAAGACAGTCGCCCGCCGCCGACAGGGAAACCCCGCTTGCGCGAGCGGGCTGCCAGGCTGCGCGAATTGCGCTAGGTGTCGTTTCACGTATCGCGAACAGTCAGGTGCCATGCGAGAGCAGATCGAGAAATTCGGGCCGCCGCTTCTGTCGATCCTGGTGATCGGTACCGTGCTGTCCATTCTGGGACCCTATGATTCACGCCAGCTCGGAATGCCCGGAGCCTGGTTCTACTGGACGGCGCTGATGGCGATCGGGTGGCTGGGTGCGGTCGCGACCAACCGGCTCATGGATCGCTGGGCGGTCGGGCTCAGGACCTTTCCCCGATACGCCCTTCTCTCCCTCGGTGCGTCCCTGCCGGTCTTCGCGGGAGCTGTTCTCATTCAAGCCGCGATCGGTCCGGCCTACCCCGCAGCGGTCCTCCCGCAGATACTCTTCTATGTGTGGGTGGTGTCTGCAGCGGTCACCACGATCGGCTGGCTGATCCAGCGCAGACAATCCGATTCCGGAGCGGCCGAACCCGCTATCGGTCAGGCCCTGCTCGAGAAGCTTCCGCACCGGCTGCGCCGGGCCGAGATTTTCGCGCTGGAGGCCGAGGATCACTATCTGCGCGTCCATACTGCAGCGGGAGACGCGCTGATCCTGATGCGACTGAGCGACGCGATCGTCGCAGTAAATGCCCTCGACGGGGCCCGCACGCACCGATCCTGGTGGGTCGCCCGCAGTGCCGTTGACGCGGTCTCGCGTGGCGACGGGCGCGCACGCCTGACCTTGCGCAATGGCGTCGTCGCCCCGGTCAGCCGGACCTATGCGCCCGGGCTGCGGGAAGCCGGCTGGTACTAGCCCCCTCTCGCGGCCGGAGCTCGGAGATATCTCTCAGATGAAGATGTGTGCGGTTGCGGGCTGCGAACATTTCTAGATCGACAGGCCGAACCCGCCCGATTGTGCCTGGACAAGGACGATCGAGGACATCGCCAGAACGCCGTACAAGGGCAGGCTGGCACTGAACCAGGCGTTCGGATCGGAATAGCCGCCATAGACCGCCCAGTTTGCCGCAAGATTCACGGCCAGATGCCCCGAGATGGCTGGCAGGATCGATCCGCTGGAAAGCGTGCAGGCGGCTCCCAGAATGATCGAATAGAGCATGCAATGTGCGGCAAAGACCGGCATCGAAATCCGCGACTGTGGCGAGTCGATCGACCAGAGGGGCAGATGCCAGACGGTCCAGATGCCCCCTACGGCGATCGACGCCTTCAGCCATCCAATCTCGTGACCGAGCGATTCCTGCAGAAGGCCGCGCCATCCGAGTTCCTCGCCGAGCGGTCCGAGGATCAGGTTGACACCGACCATGCTCGCAGCGAGGCCGACGTCCGGCCTTTCGCATCGTTTCGTGCCGGATCGGCCGAGAAAAAACAGAATACCCAGAGGCGCGAAGGCAAGCAGCCAGGCGGACACCGGGATGGTCGATACCTGAAATGCACGCGAAAACAGGTCATCCAACGTCCCGTTCGCAAGGCTTGCGACGATGGCGGCGAGCGACGGCCCCCAGACCATAAGCAGCCAGAACGGAAGGCCCTGCCTGCTCTCAGGGTTTTGCGCGCCGGGTATGCGGGAAACAGCAACAAAGCCGACCGATGAGATAGCGAAGGCCAGGACCAGGAAGAGCCAGGGCATCAGCCTCTCTCCGCCACCACTCCCAGACGCTCTATGATCGGCGCCAGTCCGGTCGGTTTGCGAAGCAGGGGTTCGAGTGACAGGAGCGCCGTCGCTGCAAACGCGGCGGCTTCCCGCCGGTCCCAGTCGCCCATGATCTCCCGACGGTTGATGTGCGAGTTTATCGTCAGAAACAGCTCCGCCACATGTCCGGGCGCGACCCCGTCCTCCACGCACGAGGCGAGACGGCGGCACAGAACGGGACTGAGGAGATTGAATACCGCCGTGTCCAGACTGGACAGGTAATCCTGCCGCTCTTCGGGCTTGCTCAGATGCGCCAGCACGCCGGTCGCTCCGCCCAAATGGCTTGAGCCGAGGGTCAAGACCGCAGCTATCGGCGGCCCGCTGGCCGCTTCGAAATCCAGAACGAGGCGTGAGACCTCGGCCTCGACCAGCGCGTCCAGGATCGCACGCTTGTTGCCGAAATGGTGATACAGCCCGCCGCGGGAAATCCCGCATGCCAGGCGGATGTGCTCCATCTCCGTTCCAGCCAGGCCGCGCTCGGCAATGAGCTGCCGCGCCTTCTCAAGAATGTCTGCCCGCCTTCGGGCCTGAGAGAGTCTCGTTCGCATTGGCACACAATACCGACGCGTGTCGGTTTATCAAATGCGAATTCAGCCGGCGAGGCACGGATCGCCCCGGGACAATGATGCCTTGGCGACCCTCAGAGAGCAGGGATTTGACTTTACCGACATATGTCGGTTATTGAAGCTCTCACGAGCCGAGCCGTCGAGCCCGGTGGCCATGAAACATCCATCTCCGCTCCGGGAGCCCTCGATGATCAACGCCAGAACCATTTGGATTACCGCACTTTGCGCCGCGGTTGCATGGACCGGACTTGTCTGGCTCGATGCGCGCAGACTCACTTCGATCACACCACAAGCCGACAATGCGGAGCTTGCGGCTTCCCTGGACGAAGTTATGAGCGTGGCGATGCGCAAATACTCGATCACGGGAGCGGTCGCTGGCGCCATCCGGAATGGCGAAGTCGTCTGGCGAAGTCGCGAAGGGCTCGCGCAACCGGACGGAGAACCGCTCACCGGCGAAACGAGCCTCAATCTCGCTTCGATTTCGAAACCGCTCACGGTCTGGACCGTTCTGGCGCTTGCCGAAGCCGGGCAGATCGAGCTGGACGCACCGATAAACGACTATCTTCAGAGATGGCGGCTCGAAAGCGATCGCTTCGATCCCGAAGACGTCACCGTCAGACGCATTCTCCAGCACTCGGCAGGCCTGAACATTCATGGCTTCGGTGGCTACGGACCCGGGGAGCGCGTCCCGGAAGACGTCCTGGATTTGATGGATTCGGGGTATGAAGTTCGGCTCGTCGCCGAGCCCGGTACACAATGGCGCTATTCGGGCGGCGGATACGTTCTGCTCCAGCTGATGATCGAGGACGTAACCGGCGAAACGCTCGATCGGGCCGCCTACGCCCTGGTCTTTCATCCGCTCGGCATGGATTCCACCGGATTTGACCCGGACAGACTGCCAATCCGGAGCGCTGCCTTCGCGCACGGGGGCAATGAAATCCCGTCCCTGGTCGATGTCGCGCTGACAGCTGCCGGCGGATGGTCTTCGGCCGAAGACATGGAACGCTTCCTGCTCGCTCACACCAATGGCGGAGGCGTTCTGAACCGGCAAAGCCTGGTTGCACTCGCAGAACCGTCGGAGACCCGTGAAAGCCGCGCAATGAGCTATACGCGCCGGTCGAGCCCGGGTGGCATAATCCTCGGTCATGGCGGGAATAATTCGACATGGCACGGTCAGATATACGTGCGCCCCGGCACCGGCGACGGCTTCTATTTTTTCACCAATACGACGACCGGAGCCCAACTGGATATCGACCTGAGTTGTGCCTGGCTGTCATGGGCGACCGGCCGCACGGCCGGAGACGTTTGTGCGGGAGAACTGTCAGTCACCCGAAAACTGAGTGCCGTCACAGCAGGCGCCGGCATCGTTCTCATACTGCTCATGGCCCGTCTCCTGACCAATCTGGTGTCGGGGAAACGGCGCTTGTCGCTCCTGCCGTCCAAGTCGAGCTGGCCAGGCTTCATCGGCCGTATGCTCGGCGTCGCAATTTGCGGCCTGCTGACCGCGGGGCTCGCCATCATCTTCTGGTTCGACTGGATCTACTGGCGAACCGATGTCGTCTTTCTGGACGAGATCCCGTTCCGGGAGATCGAATGGCTCCTGCCTGTCCTACCGGGAATATTCGCCACACTGGCGCTGGCGTTCTGGAGCAGTCCCAAGGCACGGCCGTAAAAAAGGACTGACCACCGGCGCGTTCAGCCTGTTCCGGCTGGGCAGTTCACGGCGGGCGCGATGCACACCTCTCTTGAACGCCAATCGATCGGGACGGCCGGCCCTAATGGGCAAGGAGGATGGCGAAGGGGATTTGCTTGAGCAGGGCCGTGGTCTCGTCCCGTCCGACCACGCGCTGCCAGCCCGGCGCCCCGAACCCGCCCATGACGAACAGGTCTGCCGTTGCCTCGTCCGCTGCGCTGCGAAGCGCTTGCGGCACCCCGCTCTTCGGATCGACGCTCTCGGTGGTGCAGGGCACGCCGTGAAGTTCGAGATAGCGGGCCAGCGCACCCAGAGACGAGGCCGATCCGCTTTCGGACCCGGCATGAACGACATGCACGGACTTCGCCGCGTCCAGCATCGGCATGGCGCCGGACACCGCCCGCGCCGCCTCCAGCGATCCGTCCCAGGCTATCACGACCCGGTTGAACCCGTTCGTGGCCTCACGCCCGGCCGGAAGAACCAGAACCGGCCGTCCGGATTCCCGGGCTGCCGCCTCGATGGCGATAAGCTGGGCATAGGCGTCGTGCTCGTCCGGCTTTGCCAGCATGACGAGGTCGCACAGGCGGCCCTCCACCGCCATCGCTTCGCCGGGAAGGCCGATGAATTCGAGATAGCGCCCCATCACCTTGTCCGGCGCGTCGTCCGCTATGGCCTCGAAGGCCTCGTGCGCCCGCAGGCTCGCCTGTGCCGCGGCATCGTCGAGCGCCTCGAGCACGGCTTCCATGCCGTAGGTCGAAAAGGCATTGCCCAGGAAGTCCGCCCCGCTGGCGACATTGCGCCGGACGAAAAGCGCGTCCATGCCCGCGCCCCAGCGCTGGCAAAGGGGCAAGGCCTGCTCCAGTAGTCCGGCATCGTCGTCGCTGCCGCTGAGAATGGTGATGACCCGGCGAATGCTCATTTGCTTGTCTCCCTCGATCGCCTCGTCAGCCCGCCAGGGCCTTGCGATGGCGGCGCCAGTCCCGGGCACTCTGCCCCCAGACATCGACGAGAAAGCCGAAACCGGCCACCTCGACTTCTTCACCCGAATTGCGGGATCCCAGTTTCGCTGCGACGGCCTGGCTTGCCGCATTGTCGGCATGGATGAGATGGATCACATCCCTCCAGCCCAGCTCGTCGAACACGTAATCCATCGTCGCGGCCGCCGCCTCGGTGGCGTAGCCCCGCCCCCAGCTCGCCCGGTTGAGCGACCAGCCGACTTCCGGTTGGGGCCAGCCATGGGGGAACCACGGCCCGATCCGCCCGAGCCAGGCCCCGCTCTCCTTCTCGATAACCGAGAAGAAGCCGTATCCGCGCAGCGCCCAGTGCCCTACGATCCCGCACAGGGAACGCCAGACGATCGGCGGCGACTGGACGCCGCCGATAAAGCGTGTCGTAACCTCGTCGCCCATCAGCTCGCACAAGGGCTCGAAATCGTCGAGCGCCGGCTGGCGCAGAATGAGACGGTCGGTTTCCAGGCGAATTCCTTCCATGTGTCAATGCGATCCGCTGGGCACGAAAAGTCAAGGCGTTATCCCGTGCGACCTGTCGGCGCAGCACCACGTTTCCGCTCGCGAACACAGGCCAATCGGGTCGTGGCGCCATACTCGCCCGAAAGTGGCAACCGCACTGATTGAATACTGCGCAGCCCCGCTGGATCGGTTGGCGCGCAGCTTGCAAAAATACCGGATGAGTGAATCTGTCTGTGGAGTGAGTAAGCGACGATGACCGAGCAAAAAGGTCCCGGCATCATCAGTCTCCTGGTCTACCTCGTCGCAGGGGCCGGGCTCGCGGGCGGCATGGCCGGATGGATCCATTCCAGCGGCGCAGCCGACTGGGCGCGCACGCTCCAGCATCCGGCCTGGACCCCGAATGCCAGCATCCTCACCGGCGTCGGCGTCGTCATGCCGGCCTTCATCGTCATCGCTCTCTGGATCGCCCAGCGCGGCGGGCGCGATGGCTGGCGCTTCTTCTCCAGCATCAAGATCGTCGGCCTGCTCGCGGGCATCCTGCTGCGGACCTATGTCTATTACGGCAGCCAGGACGTGGTGATGGGCTTCGTCGCGACGCTCGCCCTCTGGGTCTATGCCCTTTTCACCGTCGGCGTGGTCCAGCGCTGCTGCCGCCCGTCCGGCGTCCTGCTCTGGTTCCCCTTCGCCTGGATCACCTATCTCCTGATCCACGATTTCGAGGTGATGCGCCTCTACAATGACGCGACCTTCGCCGGCGGCGGGCTCTGATCACATACAATCAGACATGAAAAAGCCGCCGGCCCGATGGACCGGCGGCTTTTCATCGCGGTAGCCGCAGGGCTCAGCCGAGCGCCGGCTCGAGGCCCTTGCAGGCGTCGACCAGGCCCTTCACGGCCTCGACCGAACTGTCGAACATGGCCTGCTCGTCAGCATTGAGCTCGATCTCGACGACCTTCTCCACGCCGCCGGCGCCGATCACGACCGGCACGCCGACATAGAGGTCGTTCTGGCCGAACTGGCCCGTCAGATGCGCGGCGCACGGCAGGATGCGCTTCTTGTCGCGCAGATAGGAGACGGCCATGTCGATGGCGCTCTCGGCCGGCGCGTAGAAGGCCGAGCCCGTGCCCAGCAGGGCAACGATCTCGCCGCCGCCCTTGCGGGTGCGGTCGACGATGGCGTCCATCTTCTCGTCCGTGGACCAGCCCATCTTGACCATGTCCGGAACCGGGATGCCGGCCACGGTAGAGTAGCGCAGCAGCGGCACCATCGTGTCGCCGTGCCCGCCCATAACGAAGGCCGTGACGTCTTCGACGGAGACCTCGAACTCGTCGGCCAGGAAGTGACGGAAGCGCGCGCTGTCGAGCACGCCCGCCATGCCGACCACCTTGTTGTGCGGCAGGCCGGAGAATTCGCGCAGCGCCCAGACCATGGCGTCGAGCGGGTTGGTGATGCAGATCACGAAGGCGTTCGGTGCGTATTTGGCGATGCCCTCGCCGACGGCCTTCATGACTTTCAGGTTGATGCCCAGCAGATCGTCGCGGCTCATGCCCGGCTTGCGCGGCACGCCGGCGGTCACGATGCAGACGTCCGCACCCTCGATGGCGGCATAATCGTCGGCGCCGGCCAGCTTGCTGTCCTTGCCGAAAACCGGGCTGGCTTCGGCAATGTCCAGCGCCTTGCCCTTGGCGACGCCTTCGGCGATGTCGAACAGGACGACGTCGCCCAGTTCCTCGCGCGCGGCGATGTGTGCCAGGGTTCCGCCGATCATGCCGGAACCGATAAGGGCGATCTTGTTACGGGCCATGGAGAAGCTCCTTCATCGGATTGGATATAATTGCTGCGCTGCGGTCTAGCGCTGGCAGGGCCAAGGAGCAAGCGCGCTCATTCGTCGCTGGCACACGGCGCCTGCCTCAGCGCTTCATCGCCATGAGAATTCCGTCGCCCAGCGCGGTAAATGCCATGTCGACCCGGTCGTCGTCGCGGATCTTGTCCGCCAGGGCCTTGAGCGCAGCCGTATCGGGGTCTTCGGCGATACGCGCGGGATCGGCAACGCTTCCGCTCCAGAGCACATTGTCGAACAGGATCAGACCGCCCGGACGCAGGAGTTCGAGCCCGGTCTCGTAATAGGCGTCGTATCCGGTCTTGTCGGCATCGACGAAAATCATGTCGACCCTGCCGCCGACCTCGGAGACGAGTTCGCGCAGGCTGTCGCGGGCTTCGCCGATACGCAGCTCGATCGAGCCGGATACGCCGGCTTCTTGCCAGTAGTCGCGCGCCTTTGACGTATACTCCTCGGAGATGTCGCAGCCGATCAGCCGGGCCGCATCGCCGTGCATGTCGCGCATGGCCAGAATTGTCGCCAGTGCGGAATAACCGGTAAAGACGCCCACCTCGACCGCGATCCGGGCCTGCACGAGCCGCGCGCACATCTGCATGAACGCCCCCTGTTCCGGGGAAATCTGCATGCGCGAAATATCGCCCATGGCGTCGGTCTCGCGGCGGCATCGCGCCAGCGCAGGCGGTTCGTCGCGATTGGCATCCCGCACATAGGCCGTGAGGGTCTCGTCGAGCGTGATCGATCGTGACATCGGCGTCTCCCGCAGCGAGGTCTAGGTTTCAGTATCGCACACATCGGCCGGCCGTTCCGCCGCCAGGTATTCGTGCGTCCGCATTTCCATGAGACGCGAGACCGTACGCTCGAACTCGAAGGCGCCATCGCCTTCGGGATAGAGATCGACCGGCTCGGCATCCGCGCTCATGACAAGCTTGGTCTTCGCCTCGTAGAGCGCATCGATCAGGGTCACGAAGCGCTTGGCCTGATCGCGCTTGGCCGGCGTGAGCTTCGGGACGCCTTCGAGCAGAACGGTATGGAACCGCGCCGCGACGGCGAGGTAGTCGGCGGAGCCGAGCGCCCGGGCGCATAATTCCTCGAAACCGAAACGCGCCACGCCGGCCGCTTCCCGCTCGACCCGGAGATTTCGGCCCTTCACATCGATATCGGCATGCTGCGGAACCGCGCCCGAGGTCAGGCGTTCCCAGGCATTGTCCATCGCCAGCTCGGCGTCCATGTCGAGCGGACAGTAATAGACCGGCGCGGCTTCCAGCTGACGCAGACGGTGATCCGTCCCGCCGTCGAGCTCGAACAGGTCGAGCCGCTGCTTGAAGAGGTCGATGAAGGGCAGGAAGAGCTGCCGGTTGATGCCGTCCTTGTAGAGGTCGTCCGGGTGCCGGTTCGAGGTCGCCACCACGACGACGCCCTCCTCGAACAGATGCTCGAAGAGCCGCCCGAGGATCATGGCATCGGCGATATCGGTAACCTGGAATTCGTCGAAGGCGAGCAGGCGCGCCTCGCGGGCCAGGGCACGCGCCACCGGCGGGATCGGATCATCGCCCGCGCCCTTCACATATTCGGGCTGCCGCTTGCGCTGGGACGCAGAGAGCTTGCGCCAGGCCCCGATGCGGGCGTGGACATCGAGCATGTATTCGTGGAAATGCGCCCGCCGCCGTGGCCGGACCGGCGCATGGTCCATGAAAAGGTCCATCAGCATGGACTTGCCGCGCCCGACTCCGCCCCAGAGATAAAGCCCTTTCGGTGCCGGCTTCGGCTTGCCGAACAGGGGTTTGTGACCGCTCTTCCAGTGTTTGAGACGCGCAGCGAGTTCCGTCAGAGCCTCGGCGGCCCGCGCCTGGTCCGCATCCTCCGTCAGAACACCCTCTGCCACCCGCTGGCGCCATACTGAAATCGGCGTCGTCATGACATCAGGCTATGGGAGTTTGCCGCAATGCGGTCAATGGGGAGATTACGCAACTGGCCAGAGACGCGCGACCACGAACACGCCCAGTGCGAGCGTCGCGAGAAAAGCGATCCAGAACCAGAATGGGCATTCAGCCTTGCGAATTGAAGAAACATCACTCGGATTGATCTCAAACAGCAATCATGGATCATTCCCGGCGGGGTACAAGCTGTCGAGGCAAGTCTGAAATGCCGTCCAACCGAAGACGAAAGATTTCCGTCGCCGGTCGACGTTTAGGCAATGCGCGGATTGACCGTTTCAGGCGGGTCCGACAGTTCAACGCGCTAAAATCACTCAACCGGCAGTCCGCCCCGTTCGGACCGGATGCCACGCAACATTTGCACAGTGCGGGCTTCCACCCCGAATTTGTCAATCTGATAGCGGCCACCCCGGCACCAAACCCTTTCTTCAAGCCTACACGGCGGATGTTTCACGGCGTCGCCATCGCGGTAGTGCCGTCCGCGTGGTTTATCCTGGCATTTGGACCAGGCCTGTCTTTAGGCCCAGCCGAGACCACCTGCCCGAGCGCACCCGGTCTCGCCTCGACGCTGGCAATTCTTGCCGTTTCGCTTCTGGTAGGCGCCACGATCGGCACGGTATTCGTTGCGGCCATTTCGCCTGAATACCACGCGCTGGTCGGCGCGGAACGTCTTCGCCGTGTTGCGGCTCGTGGCAGTCACGAGGACAGGGCCAAGCTCCAGCGTTGGGCGAGCAAACTAGGGGGCCTTCAATCAGGCCCCGCACTCGTACGATTGGGCCGAGAACTCGAATCTGGAGCGACGGTCCTATCCTTGGCCGTGGCCGCAGTCGCGGCGGCTTTGGCCGCGAGCCTGCTTCCTATTTGCCTGTAATACCCTCCAGCGCCGCACGCATCCCGTCCGGCAGGCTGACCGGCCGGCGCGTTTCGCGGTCGACATAGACATGCACGAAATGCCCCTGCGCCGCGGGTTCGTCGACCCCTTCGCTGAACAGGCCGATTTCGTATCGAACCGAGGAATTGCCGATCCGGCTGACGCGGATACCGACCTCGACGGTTTCCGGATAGGCCAGCGCTGCGAAATAGTTGCAGCCGGTCTCCACGACGAGCCCGATCACGCCGCCCTCATGGATATCCAGACCGGCCTCCTCGATCAGGAAGCAGTTCACGGCGGTGTCGAAGAAGCCGTAATAGGCGGCGTTGTTGATATGTCCGTAGATGTCGTTGTCGGCCCAGCGCGTCGGCAGTTTGCGCCAGCGCCTGTAGGCCTCGCGGGTCCGTTTCTCGATCACAGCACGGCCTCGTAACACGCCTTGGCGGCATCCAGCGTCATCTCGCGCGGATTATTGACCAGGAGGCGCTCCACCTTCATCGCGTCCTCGGCCAGCTTGGGCAGGTCGTTATGGCTGACGCCGACCTGGCTGAGACGCGTTTCGATCTTCACCGCGTCCGCGATGCGTTCCATTTCCTCGACCAGCGCCGCAGCGCCCGGGTTCTTCAACCCGATATGGGCGGAAAGCTCGGCATAAAGCGGTTCGGCCACTTCGGCATTGTAGCGCAGGACGGGCGGCAGCATGAGCGAGTTGGAAAGCCCGTGCGGTACGTGGAATATCCCGCCGAGCGGATAGGCCAGGGCGTGCACGGCACCGACCGGAGCATTGGCGAAGGCCTGACCGGTCAGAAGTGCGCCGAGCAGCATGTCTTCTCGGGCCCGGGTGTCCTTGCCGTCCGTGCAGGCTTTCTCGATCGCTCCGTGAAGCTTTTTCAGACCCGCCAGCGCCAGAGCGTCGGAAACCGGGTTCTTGTGGATTTTGGAGGTATAGGCCTCGATCCCGTGAACCATGGCGTCGATCCCGGTTGCGGCTGTCACCGCGCGCGGCAGGCCATAGGTCAGCTCGGCATCGAGAACGGCCATATCGGCATAGAGCGCCGGGTCGTTCACACCCATCTTGGCGGTTTCGCCGACCGTCACCACGGAGATCGGCGTCACCTCCGACCCGGTCCCGGCCGTGGTCGGCAGAAGGATGAGCGGAAGACGTTGGCCGCGCACCTGGTCGACGCCATACATCTCGGCCAGCGGCTGATCGCTGCCCAGCAACATGGCGACCAGCTTGGCGGTGTCCATCGACGAACCGCCACCGAAACCGATCACCAGCTCGGCCCCGAAGGCGCGCGCCTCCTCGACCACGGCCAGCACCATGTCCTCGGGCGGGTCCGCCACCACGCTGTCATTGACGCGAACGGCGAGCCCGGCAGCATCGAGACCTGCGAGCGCGGTGTCGATCAGCCCCAGACCGCGAACGCCGGCATCGGTGACGAGAAATACGCGCTTCCGCTCACCGATCAGCGGCGCGGCGATTTCGGCCAGGCGCCCCGAGGCGCCGGCGCCGACATGAATATGGGGTACGGTGCGAAAATCGAATCCGGTCATGACGACGCGCCTCGCAAAAGGTGTGAATATGCTTGCCAAACCATGGTTGTAGCATCACCACTACAAGGCAAGTGTTGCGGTGCAAAAACCTGTTCAAGTCTGTGCGGTATGGCCAAGCGGGATAAAATCACGGCGTCGCACCCCTCATGGCTAACAGAACCTCGGCAGCGATCACGCTGCGAAAGCAAAATTTTACTTTAAAATGTTACAGTTAACATCAATTGCCCAAGATATTGATTTCTCTGGACACGCCCGCCCCCAAAAGGTGCAAGGGTCCGGATCTGGATGTGCGGTTGCCAGGATTCATTTCCAAATACTGGCCGCTCCCGGGCTCGCCGCCCATTCTCCCGTCAAACAAGAATACCACTTGGGTGACAGCGTATGACGATCAAGGTCGAACGAATTGGCGCGGGCCGATTTGTATGTATAGAGGTTTCCGGCGTCCCAAGTCTGCGTGAGGCTGGCTGGGCGACAGAGCGCGCGCGCGAACTGTGCGGGAATGACGGGGTCAAGGGCATCCTGCTCGACGCCGTGGAAGTCGAAGCGGGCATGTCGCCTGGTCTGACAGCGGAATTGCTGGAAAATCTGATGCTGGCTCTGGAGCATCCGGTTCCGGTCGCGCTCGTCGAGTCGCGGCACTGGCCGCAGATCAGTCGCGAGAAGGTCGAAAGCAGACTGATCGGCCTGTCCGGCGCCCTGACCCGATTCCAGAACGCGGACCGGGCCATGGCATGGCTGGAAGGACGCTCCGAGACGGCCTGACGCGGGCGCCCTCAAGACCGATACGCAAAAAGCCCCCGGCCCATCGGCCGGGGGCTTTTGTATGTCGGCGGGTGATGGCCTCGCCGGATTTACTGCATCGTCGGGATAACGAAAGCCTGGTCCTCGATCTCACCGCTCGGCCAGCGCTGGGTGACCGTCTTGATCTTGGTGAAGAAGCGGATGCCGTCCGTACCGTACTGGTTGGTATCGGTGAAGGCCGAGCGCTTCCAGCCGCCGAAGGAATGATAGGCGACCGGGACCGGGATCGGGACATTGATGCCGACCATGCCGACCTGGACCTTCTTGGCGAACTCGCGTGCGGCAAGACCGTGGCGCGTGAAGATCGCGACGCCATTGCCGTACTGGTGCTCGGACGGCAGATGCGCCGCCTCGTCCAGGCTGTCGGCACGGACGACCTGCAGGACCGGGCCGAAAATCTCCTCCTGGTAGGAAGACATGTCCGGCTTCACATTATCGAACAGGCTCGGTCCGATGAAGAAGCCCTTCTCATGGCCCTGCAGCTCGAAGCCGCGGCCGTCGAGCAGAAGATCGGCGCCTTCGTCCACGCCGGTCTGGATCCACTTCTCGATCGAAGCCCTGTGGGCCGAGGAGACGACAGGGCCGAAATGCGCCTGGTCGTCGGTCGACACGCCGACGCGCAGGGATTTCGCCTTTTCCAGCACCCGGCCGACGAATTCGTCCGCCGTGTCCTTGCCGACCGGAACCGCGACCGGCAGCGCCATGCAGCGCTCGCCAGCGGAACCGAAGGCCGCGCCGAGGAAGTCGTTGACGACCTGGTCCATGTCCGCATCCGGCATGATGATGCCGTGGTTCTTGGCGCCGCCCATGGCCTGGAAGCGCTTGCCCTGCTCGGCGCAGGTCTGGGCGATGTAATGGGCGATATTCGAGGAGCCGACGAAGCTGACGGCCTTGATGTCGTCATTGTGCAGCAGCGCATCGACGGCGGTCTTGTCGCCGTGCACGACCTGCAGCACGCCTTCCGGCAGGCCGGCCTCGATCATCAGCTCGCCCAGACGGACCGGAACCGACGGGTCTTTTTCCGACGGCTTGAGGATCATCGCATTGCCGGTCGCGAGCGCCATGCCCATGAACCACATCGGGATCATGGCGGGGAAGTTGAACGGCGAGATGCCGGCGACCACCCCCAGCGGCTGGCGCATGGAATAGACGTCGATGCCCGGGCCGGCGCTCTCGGTGTACTCGCCCTTCATCAGGTGCGGTACTCCGCAGGCGAACTCGATCACTTCCAGACCGCGGACGATGTCGCCCTTGGCGTCGGCGATCACCTTGCCGTGCTCGGAAGAGAGCAGGTGGGCGAGCTCGTCCATCTCCGCCTCGACCAGCTCCTTGTACTTCATCAGCACGCGGGCGCGGCGCTGCGGATTGGTCGCGGCCCATTTGAGCTGGGCTTCCTTGGCCAGCTCGACGGCCCGTGCGACCTCGTCCGTGGTTGCGAACTGGACGCGCGCCTGCACCTCGCCGGTATTCGGGTTGTAGACGTCACCGTACCGGCCGGACGACCCGGTGAAGCTTTCGCCATTGATGAAATGGTGGATCTCGCGCGTCATGAACTCGCTCCCGCAACTCTTGTGGAGCCGGTCTTCATCGGCCGGCACTTCGTTGGCGGTGACTTAATACGCCGGACGCGGAGTGTCGAGGTGGCGCGGCTGATGGTCGCCATATGTGGAGGACCATCGTACGGACGCATGGCGCGAAAAAATCCCGGCCCGCCCGATTGCCGGGCGGACCGGGGAGGGAAGTAACACCTAACGAAAGCGCCTCCGCAACACCTCGAAGGCTATCGCGGCCTCACCCATTACATGGCTGAACCCCATGAATCCGTGCACAGTCCGGTCAAAGCAGTAGAGCTTTGCCGGGACACCGGCGCGACGGGCACGGCGGACGAAGTCGGCGCCTTCGTCCCGCAGCGGATCATAGCCGGCCGTGATTACGGTCACCGGTGGCAAACCGGTAAGATCCTCCGCCAATAACGGCGAGACGTCCTGCGTGTTGGCCAAGCCAGGGTCGGCAAGATAATTGCCCGCCGCCCAGGACACATCTTCGCGGGACAGGAAATAGCGACCATCCCCCAGCAATTCCCGCGAGGCATGTTCGGCCATCTCCGGGATCACCAGAACCGGATAGAATAGGGCCAGATGACTTAACGACACGTCAGACCTGTCGGCCGTCCGCAGCGCGATGGCGGCCGCCAGCGTACCGCCCGCACTGTCGCCCGCCAGCGCTACGGATCTCTCGCCGAGGCCGGCGCGGTCGGCCGCATCCCGCGCCCAGGCCAGCGCGGACAGTCCAGCATGGATCGCCGCCGGGTACTTGTTTTCCGGTGACAACGGATAGTCGACACTGGCGACGATATGCCGTGTCGCCCTGCACAGGCGTCGCGCGAAACCGTCATAGGCCCGTGCATTACCCAGCGTCCAGCCGCCGCCGTGCAGGAAGACCAGTACGCCCCGCGGTTTTCCGAACGGCGTATAGACATGCAGATCGGCAGCCTGCCCCTCGACCCCGGGGCCCACGCACGCCTCGACCGATGCGACTTCGGGCCCGGGCTGGTCGATCTCGGACATCAGGGTGTCGACCGCATCGCGCGCCGTTTCAACCGGCAGGTCGCGGATCGGCGCCGCCTCGGGATCGGCTTGGTCGAGAAAGGCCTGCGCCCCCTTGGACAACGGCCGCCGGCGCGCCTTGCGTACGCCTACCGGCCGTGTCGAATATGGCCGAAACCACATGGGCATTCCCTTTTAGGCTCGTGTTGGATGAGGTCGGCACCGGCCGGACCGAAGTCCGGCCGGTCCTTGTATGACCGCCGTCAGTAGCGGTAGATCACACGCACATCCCAGGTCCGCGGCGCAGCGTAGAATGCGTCCTGCAGCCCCGGGAACGCAGCCAGATTGAAGCCTTGGACCTGAATTGCCTCGTCACCGATATTGCGCACCCCGGCCCGCAGTTCCCAGCGTTCATCAGCATCCCGCAGGGCGACAAACCCGTTGCTCAGCCAGTAGGCGTCCTGCATCACAGTTCCGGCGAGGCCGACACCTCATTGGCCGTCTCGCTGCGGTAGGCGGCGTCAAGATGAGCGACCCCGATGAGTTGATCGCCGATCGGCGCTTCCCACGTTGCACTGACGCTGCCCGACCACTCCGGCGTATTGACCAGCGGACGGTCGCTGACATCGGTTGCCACGCCGCCGACCAGCGTCTCGAAGCGGTCGTATGCGCCGTCCATATAGCCCAGCGAGGCATTGAGCGTGAGATGGTCCGTCGGCAGTGCCATCAGCTCGAACTCGACACCCTGGACCGTCGCCGCCGCCGCATTGGTAAACAGGCTGACGAACGTATTGGTGACCGGATCGGCACCGAACGACGTCACTTGCAAGTCGGTAAAGTCATTATAGAAATATGTCGCGTTCGCGATTACGCGACCCCCGGCCCAGCTGGTCTTGATACCGGTCTCATAGCTCCAGACGAATTCGGGATCGAAGGGCTGGAAACTGAAGTCATTATTGGCCCGGCCGTCGAATCCGCCGCTCTTGAAGCCGCGCGCGACCGCCCCGTAGACGAGCACCCTGTCGTTCGGCTCGTAGGAGATCGAAACCCGTGGCGTGAACGCCTCGAAATCCGCCTCGCCGGAGATCGGCGTACCGGCCACGCCCGCACCGGACAGGAAGGGCGGAAGATCCTGGATGACCGAAACGTCCGGATCGAAGAAATACTCGAACCGGCGCGTCGACTGCTTTTCCTCGAACGTATAACGAAGGCCCGCGCCGAGACTGATGGCATCGGTCAACTGCCAGGTCGCATCGCCGAACACCGCGACGGAATCGGTCGTCTGATCCGTATCCGCAAGCGATGAGGTCGGCAGGCCGAACAGCGTGACCGGGAAACCGAACAGCGCGGCAGAGCCGTTGTCGACACCGCTGAAGGTCAGGTCGTCATCGTGGAAATAGTAGACGCCGCCGACGAAAGCGAGCGGGCCGCCCGCATCATAGGTGGCACGGATTTCCTGGGTAAATTGCCACTGGTCCTGATCGAGCAGAACGTCGAGCAGCGGCAGAGGTGTGCCGTCCGTATCCAGGTTGAGATCGAAACTGAACTCCCGGTAGGAGCTGATCGTCTCGATCTCCAGTGCATCGCTGACCTGCCAGGTCGCCGTCACCGACGCACCGAACGTCGTGGCGTCGGACAGGCCGCCCGCATTCACGTTTACGTCGTAAGGACGGGACGGGACCGGAAAGGTAACGATCGTTCCCGGATCGCCGACCGGATCGGGAATGCCGGCGGCCGGCGTGACCAGAGTCGGGTTCCGCGACGTGTCCGGCCGCTCGATCTTGCCCTCCAGGATGATGTCGATCTCCAGATCGTCCCTCGGTGTGAAATACAGGCCGGTCCGCAGCGCCAGCGTGTTCTGGTCGCCATCGTCCTGACCGGTGAAGGCATTGGTGTTGTAACCGTCACGCCGGGTCCAGGCGAAAGCGATCTTGCCGCTCAGCCGGTCCTCGGCGATCGGACCGCTGACACGCCCTCGCAGTGTGGCAAAGTTGTAATCGCCCAGACCGGCCTCGACATAGGCTTCCGGTTCATCGCCGGGACGGCGCGAGACGAATTTGACGGCGCCGCCGATCGTATTCCGGCCGTAGAGCGTTCCCTGGGGACCGCGCAGAACCTCCACCCGTTCGACATCGAACATTTCCAGGAAAGCGGCCTGGGAGCGGGCGATGAAGACATCGTCGACATAGACGCCCACGCCCGGGTCGGCGAAGGCCAGCGAGTCGTTCTGGCCGACACCGCGCAGATAGATCACCGCATTCGATGCGTCGCCCTCATCGAAATAGAAATTGGGCACGGAATATTGCAGGCCCGACAGGTCGTCGGCCTGCAATTCGCTGATCCGGTCCTCGGTGAAGGCCGAAACGGAAACCGGCACGTCCTGCAGCGATTCCTCGCGACGACGCGCTGTCACGACGATACGCTCGATACCCGGATCGACCTCGACCTCGCTCCCGGCGTCCTGGGCCCAGACCGGAAAGGCCAATGCGCTCAGAGCGATGGACGAGGCACAGGCCAGATGAAAGGATTTCGAGCGCGAACGCGCTCCTCCGGAACGGCAAGCTTTTACTATCACTTTGTCCTCCCCCCGCAATTTCATTCTTTTCGGGTTACCGGGGAGAGTAGGCAGGGGCCGAAACCCCGTACATGACAGGAAGCGTCAATGTTGGAGGACATTTTCGCTCAACTCGGCGCGGGCAAGCTCGACGTGCCGGTACGAAAGGCAGTCGGCGTGAGCCCATTGCGCGCCTTGAAGGCGCGCGAAAAACTGCGCAGGTCGGAAAAGCCGAGCGCTTCGGCGACATCGCCCGGCGGCCAGCCGCTCCGCAACAACGATTTGGCGCGCTCGTCGAGAACGCGCGCCTTGATATCGCGAAAGCTCTCCTGCTCATCCGCCAGGCGCCGGCGTAAGGTCGGCAGGCTCATGCCGAGGGCGGCCGCGACACCGGGCTGGCTGTCGATGCCCGATGCGATCGCAGCCCGCACACGGCGCGACCAGTAGGCCCGGCCCAGCCCGAAACGCCGGTCCGCGGACAGGCGGTTTGCCACGACGTCGTAAACATGCCCGTCCGGAAAGTCCGCCCGCCAGCCTCCATCCAGCTTTTCATCGGCCAGTGTCCGGTCGAAATGAACTGCGTAGTTCGGCGCCGCGCGGCGCACAGGGGCATCCCAGAATTCGAGAAAGGCCCCGCCCGGGGCGGTGCGGGAACGGCGGGTCCAGATGCGCGTCACATGACGGTCCAGCGGCCTGTCAGTGATCTCCGTCAACAGGACATGCAAGAAGACCATAACGCTCTCGATGAAGGCATGGTGGTCGCCGTCCGTCTCGCTGAAGGCATAGGGGAAGTCGCGATCATCGATGACATAGACGATTTCGCGGGGCCGCAGGATGATGCGGTTGAACTCGCCGCCATGCACGAAATTATAGGCCGACGCCAGGCGCCTGACGGCCTCCAGGAGGGTTTGCGAGCCGGCCAGCCCGTTCAGCAGGAATTGCGTCGTCCCGTGCATCAGCTGGCGCGAGGACGCTCCGCAGGTCTCGTCATCCAGAGCGTCGGAAATACCCTGCATGATCCGAAAATACTGTTCGTAGCTGACCGCCGTTTCCGGCGGCATCGCGAACAGATCGCCCGGCAGGTCCAGCCCATGCAGCAGCTTCTGCGCATTCAGGCCTGCCGAACCGATCAACCCTTCGAGGAACCGGATCTCCTCCAGTTCGACCCGGAATGTCCCGTCTTCACACATCGAAACGCCACATTCGCTCATGCTGGACGATTTGTAGACCAGATCGGCCGAAAAGCGGAATGTCCTAATGCGGCCGAGGCGCGCCCCGGGCGGAAAGCAACGTCGATGATTATGGACTTAAGGCGCAGATCAGAAGGCGTGCGCCAGATTTGCATGGCTGTCCGCCTGCGTATCGCCAGCGTCGGTTTCGGCGTCCGTCAACTCCGGCCGCCTCTGGCAGCAATCCTCGATCAGATAGCGGACAAGGCGTCGCGTACCATCGGGATTGATCGAGTAGAGCATGAAGCGCGAGCGCCGTTCTGCCTTGATCAGTCCGGCCCGTTCGAGTGCCTGCAGATGCCCCGTCATGGTGGAGGGCGGAACGTCGAAACCGTGAGCCAGATCGCCGGCGGAAATCCGCTCTGGCGCAGCTTCGCACAGGGTGCGGAACAGGGCGAGGCGCACGGGGTGGGACAGGGCAGCGAACCCGGAAACGGCATCACGAGCAGTCATGCTGTCCGGGTAGCGGACCAGCATGACTGCTGATTGCAGGTTCAATGAAAGTTTTGCGACAACGCCAAGCGCCGCAACGGGGCTGGCGGTGCCGGAAACGCCGGGCTCAGGCCGTTCCGCCACGATGCAGGGTCGAGACACGGCGGCCGAACAGGCGATTGAACACTCCACCGATACCCTTGCCATGAATGCCGCGCGGCGACCGGGCCGGATTGCCGACGCTGGCCAGACGCTGAACCGCGCGCTCGTCGGCGAAGGCCGAACGCTTGCGGAAGATGGCGGCGTCGCCGCCGATGCAGTCCTGCAGCTCGAAGGCCTCGTCCTCTTCCAGCGCATCGGCCAGGCGGGCCGTCGCACCGTGATCGGCACCGAGAAGGACCAGGAAACCGCCTTCCTTGAGACGGCCCGCAACGTGACGCCAGTTTGCCGCCATGGCCGGGAAGCCCGTATCGGGTCCGAAGATCGCCACGTCGATGGCGCGCTCGCCATCCTGGGAGCGGGCCACGAGGCTGCCGCGCAGCTTGTCGGTGGCGACGCCGCGGCGCTCGCAATCGGCGGTCAGCGCATCGATCGCCTGGACCGGCGCGACGATGTCGTGACGGGCCCCGCGGCGCAGGCAGACCGCGCCCAGCTCGCTGGCGCCGATCTGGACCGTCCGGTCGCCCGGATTGACGATCATGCCGAGATAGTCGGCGACCATATCGTCCTGGATACGGGTCCGGCGAACAGGAGCCTTGCGGATGCGGCCGGCTTGCAGGGTCTGGGTCGTGGTCATGGCGTGTCCCGATCGTGAACAAGGTGTTAATGCCGGCTCCACACCTCGCAATCGCCGGGCCAGTTCGTTGACGTCTTGTTAACCTCTCGAGACCGCCATCAATAAAAAGCCGATTGCATCCAGGCCGCGCGAGCCGTCTCATGCGGCTCATGGACCCGATTGATTCCGAACACCGCGAAGACGCGAAACACATCGTCGACGAGCTGATCGAGGATCGCGCCCCGCACCTGATCCACACGCCTTTCTGGCCGCTGATCAAATTCCTCGGCTATCCGATGCTGGGCTACCGGCGCGCCGTGGCGATGGTGGACACGATCACCGGCATGGGCGGGACGGAATGCTTCGACTGGGCGGCGGACTTTCTCGACCTGCGCACGCAGGCGACCGGGCTGGAACATGTGCCCGAGACCGGCGCCTGCGTCATCGTCGCCAATCATCCCGGCGGGATCGCCGACGGCCTGGCCCTCTGGGACGTCTTGCGCGAGCGCCGTCCCGACATGCTCTATTTCGCCAATCGCGACGCGCTCAAGGTCTGTCCGGGCCTCGAGGAACGGATCATCCCGGTCGAATGGCGCGACCGGAAACGCGACCGCACCCAGAGCCGCGAAGTCCTGCGCCGCTCCTTCGACGCCTTCAAGGACGAGCGCTGCATCGTCGTCTTCCCCTCCGGCCGCATGTCGGAATGGAGCTGGAAGCACTGGCAGCTCAAGGAACGCCCCTGGCACCCGACCGCCGTCAGCCTCGCCCGCAAGTTCGGCGCGCCCGTGATCCCGCTCGCCGTGCGCCAGCGCATGCCCCTGCTCTATTACGCCCTCGCCCAGATAAACGAGGAGCTGAAGGACATGACCATCTTCCAGGGCCTCATGGGCAAGGCCGACGCCCGCTACCGCCTCGATTTCGGCCGCCCGATGACGGTCGGCAAGGATGACGGCAGCGACGCCCAGGTGACCGAGATGTTCCGCAATATCTGCGAGACCATGGCCTGGGGCCGTTAGGGGAAGGTTTTTTGATCTCACGGCAGTCCGCTTCGCGGACGCCTCCGATGGGGCGGCCCATAAGGGCCGGCGCGCGGTCGCGCTTGCGGGACCTGTGGTCCCGGGTTCTCAGTGCCGTTATCGTCTTCCCCCGCCGGGGGAAGTGGGCCGGCGCGAAGCGGCGGGTCGATGGGGGAGTTTTGTCCTGTACCGCTTGGCCCCCTCCGTCCCTGCGGGACACCTCCCCCGGCGGGGGAGGACGAAACACCGATAGCGCCACGACCTTCCGGCCTGGCGGTATGAGGGGTGCAGGGTGTCCGGCGATGCCGGAACTGATGAGTTTTGCTGTGTGGCATCGGGAACGACCCTGCACACGGAGATTTACCGGAGCCCTCACGGGCTCCTTCTCGAACCGGTCTGGATAGACAGTCAGCGCTTTTGCTGCCTCTCCGAACCGATGGCCTCACCGGGCCTTGCCGTGGTCAATCCGGCAAGGACGGGCAAGCTCCGTCCTCCCCACACCCCCGGCGAACCAGGCCGGGCCTCGAGCGGTGCGAGAACGGGGGTGATTATGGGGGAGAGTTGGAGGGCGGGGATAAGTTCGATTTTCAACGCTCCAAACTTGTCATCCCGGACGCATGCCCGGCCTAGTGCCGGGCGGAGATCCGGGACCCGTACGCCCGGTGCTGGCCGGAAGAAGGCGCGGCGTGGATAAGAGAGTCCGCTTCCGGGAACATCCCGCGTTTATGGGTCCCGGCTCTACAGCCCGCCTGCGCGGGCTATCCGGCCGGGATGACAGCTTGAAATGAAATATCTCGATTCCCCCTGAACAAGCTGGGAAACCGGAGCTGAGCGGCGCGCCCCGCGCCCACTTCCCCATTCATCGCTTGCCGGGATGTCGGCGCTGGACCCGCGCGGCCTGCTGGCTGGCATGCGATGGAGGGGCGGGCTGCGCTTGGCGCGAGAAGGAATACAAAGCGTGAATATTCGCGGCGAGAGAAATAGTTTGCGCCCCGCTCCTAGCGACTAAAGCATTCGCGCTAATCGCGCGAAATGACTCGCTTCAACACCTCGCCCAGTGGGTTCAAGATTTTCCCAAGAAGCCAGATAATCGCCGCGTAGATCGAGCTCACATAAAACTGAAAATGGCGCCATTGCGCCAGCCGCGGACGTCCTTCCTCCAACGCCGCGAAATACTCTTCACGCATATCTTCCAAAATCTGTGAGAAAACCCGATCATAGGTTTTCTTTGGAAATATGGTGCGTAAGAGTTCGGCACCTAGATGCCCAGGCGGACGTTTAATTGCGTCCGCGTCAATAGGCCGAGTACGCCTAACCCAAGACAGACTAACCACAATCCAAAGGACACCTCGCATTGACGCGGGAAATGTACGGCGCAAGGCGACCCGGAACGAATCTGACTTCAACAAAATCGTATAGCCAACCACAACCACCCCGAGGAGCCCTAGGTAGTCAAGCAAGTTACGCGCGACCCAAGAAAGGACCTCTAGCATCCAGCCGCTCCTGACAGCATGTCACCGGTCTCTTCGAACGCGTCGACGGCAGCCAATATCCGCTGCCCGAGGCCCGAAATTCGATAGAGGCGCCGAGGCATTCCTGGCTGACCTTCGCGCTTTTCGACTCGATCAATCAGAAAGCCCTTATCGACCATCCGGCTGAGGTATACATAGATCGACCCTCTCTTGAGTTTATCTGACGATTTTACAAGTTCTAAACCGTACATTTCCGTTCCAGTCTTCAATAGTTGAAGCACCTCGCGCTCTGTGCCCGAGAGCCTAGGAAGTTGGTTCATTGTCAGTCTCTCTATCTCTCTATCTCTCTATCTCCAACGCGATGAGGCGGAGAAAAATTTGTCGCCACCTAACGAGCTGTTAGACACAGTATCACACAGCGTTAGACTCATTTCAACCAGGCGCGTTTCGGACAGCATTTTTTGCACCAGCGCCGGCAAATAGAGTCTGAGCGAGAAAAAAGCCCTCCGGGCATAAGTCCGGAGGGCTAATACATAAATGACATGAAAACGCCCGCGATCAGCTTTCCCGCTCCACCATCATTTTCTTGATCTCGCCGATGGCTTCTGCGGGGTTGAGGCCCTTGGGGCAGACCTGGGCGCAGTTCATGATGGTGTGGCAGCGATAGAGCTTGAACGGGTCGTTGAGATCGTCCAGGCGCTCGCCGGTGGCTTCGTCGCGGCTGTCGGCCAGCCAGCGATAGGCCTGCAGCAGGGCCGCCGGACCCATGTATTTGTCGCCATTCCACCAATAGGACGGGCAGGCCGTCGAGCAGGAGGCGCACATGATGCACTCGTAGAGGCCGTCCAGCTTCTCGCGCTGCTGAGGGCTCTGCTGCCACTCTTTCTCGGGCGCCGGCGTGTCGGTCTTGAGATAGGGCTTCACAGCGGCGTGCTGGGCGTAGAATTGCGTCAGGTCCGGGACCAGATCCTTCACTACCGGCTGGTGCGGCAGCGGCGAGATCGTGATCGTGCCCTTGTACTCGTCGATACCGGAGGTGCAGGCGATGGTGTTGCGGCCGCCGATATTCATCGAGCAGGACCCGCACACGCCTTCGCGGCAGGAGCGTCGGAAGGCCAGCGAGGCGTCGACATTGTTCTTGATCCACAACAGGGCATCGAGAACCATCGGGCCGCAATCGTCCATGTCCACCTTGTAGGTGTCCCAGGTCGGACCGTTGCCGCTCTCCGGATCGTAGCGGTAGATGCGGAAGGAACGCGTATTCCTGGCGCCGTCCGGCTTGGGATGGGTCTTGCCCTTCTTGGGCTGGGACCCCTTGGGGAGTGTCAGCTGAACCATCTCTAGTCCCCCTTAATAGACCCGAGCCTTGGGCTCGATGTACTGGATGTCGTTGGACATCGTGTAGGTATGAACCGGGCGGTAGTCGATCTTCACATTGCCGGCCTCGTCGCACCAGGCGAGCGTGTGCTTCATCCAGTTCTCGTCGTCGCGCTCGGAGAAGTCCTCGCGGGCGTGGGCGCCGCGGCTTTCCTCGCGATTGGACGCGCCGTTCACGGTCACCGCGGCCTGGGCCAGTAGATTGTCCAGTTCGAGGGTTTCCATGAGGTCGGTGTTCCAGATCATGGTGCGGTCGGTGACGCCGATATCCGGCATGCCGGTATAGACCTGCTTGATGGCCTCGACGCCTTCCTGGAGAACCTCGCCGGTCCGGAAGACCGCGCAATTGTTCTGCATGGAGCGCTGCATTTCCAGACGAAGCTTGGCCGTCGGCGTGCCGCCCTTGGCATTGCGGTACTTGTCCAGACGATCGAGCGAGTTCTGGCCGTCCGTTTCCTTGAGTTCCGGCTGGCTGGCGCCCGCCTTCGTCGTCTCGCCCAGACGCAGGCCCGCGGCCCGGCCGAACACCACAAGGTCGATCAGCGAGTTTGAGCCGAGGCGGTTGGCACCGTGGACCGAGACGCAGGCCGCTTCGCCCACGGCCATCAGGCCCGGCACGACCGTGTCGGCATCGTCGCCGACCTTGGTCAGGACTTCGCCGTGATAATTCGTCGGGATGCCGCCCATATTGTAGTGGACGGTCGGCAGGACCGGGATCGGCTCCTTGGTCACGTCGACGCCGGCGAAGACGCGCGCGCTTTCGGAAATGCCCGGCAGGCGCTCGGCGAGAACCGCCGGGTCGAGGTGATCGAGGTGAAGGTGGATATGGTCGCCATTGGCGCCCACGCCGCGGCCTTCGCGGATCTCCATCGTCATCGAGCGCGAGACCACGTCGCGCGAGGCGAGGTCCTTGGCCGAGGGCGCATAGCGCTCCATGAAACGCTCGCCGTTGGAGTTGGTGAGATAGCCGCCTTCGCCGCGCGCGCCTTCGGTGATGAGGCAGCCCGCGCCATAGATGCCGGTCGGGTGGAATTGCACGAATTCCATGTCCTGCAGCGGCAGGCCCGCGCGCAGCACCATGGCATTGCCGTCGCCGGTGCAGGTGTGGGCCGAAGTGGCGGAGAAGTAGGCGCGGCCGTAACCGCCGGTCGCCAGCACCACGGTCTGGGCGCGGAACCGGTGCAGCGTGCCGTCATCGAGCTTCCACGCGGTGATGCCGCGGCAGACGCCGTCATCGTCCATGATCAGGTCGAGGGCGAAATACTCGATGAAGAATTCGGTCTCGTTGCGGACCGACTGGCCGTAGAGCGTGTGCAGGATGGCGTGACCGGTCCGGTCGGCGGCGGCGCAGGTGCGCTGCACCGGGCCTTCGCCGTAATTCTTGGTCATGCCGCCGAACGCGCGCTGATAGATCTTGCCGTCCTCGGTGCGCGAGAAGGGCACGCCCCAGTGCTCGAGCTCGTAAACGGCAGCCGGCGCTTCGCGGCAGAGATATTCGATGGCGTCCTGGTCGCCGAGCCAGTCGGACCCCTTCACGGTGTCGTACATGTGCCAGCGCCAGTCGTCCTCGCCCATGTTTCCGAGCGAGGCGGAAATGCCGCCCTGGGCGGCCACCGTGTGCGAACGGGTCGGGAAGACCTTGGTGATGCAGGCGGTCTTCAGTCCGGCCTGCGAAGCCCCGAGGGCAGCGCGGAGGCCCGAGCCGCCCGCGCCCACGACCACCACGTCATAGGTGTGATCGATCCAGTTGTATTCGGCCATAGTGTGCGTCCGTTACAGCGCGATTTTGACGAGAGCGAAGATGGCGACGAGCCAGAGCCCCGACATCAGGAAAGTGTTCACCAGCATGAGGAGCGTCTTCGTTCCCGGCTTGTGGATGTAGTCCTCGATGATCACCTGCATACCCAGCCGGGCGTGATAAAGCGCCGCAGTGAGGGTAAGCAGGGTCACGATGGCGCCGCCGGCGCTCGCGAAGAAGGCGCGGCTGGCCTCGGCATCCGGCGCACCGGACATGGCCAGCATCCAGACGAAGACCGGTGCCAGGAAGAAGAGCGCGATGGCGGAAACCCGGTGGGCGATCCAGTGGCTGGCCCCGTGACCGGAGGCGCCGAGACCGCGAACCTTGGCGGCGGGCGTTCGATAATCGCTCATGTTCAGCTCCCCAGATTCAGCCAGAGCAGCGCGGTCGGGATGACCGCGGCGACGATGATGAGGATGGAGCGGGTGTTCGAGCCCTTCGGGTCGTAGCCCTTGCCGAAATCCCAGACCAGGTGACGCAGACCGTTCAGCCAGTGATAGCTGACCGAATAGGTCAGGCCGATCAGGGCGAAGCGGGTCACCCAGGCCATGCCGCCCTCGAACAGGAAGGCGACGGAGCCTTCCGCGCCGAAGGCCAGCAGGATGAGCCAGACCGAAATCGCGACCGCGCCGATATAATTGGCGACGCCGGTGGCGCGATGGAGGATGGACGATGCCATGGTTGCGTGCCAGCGCCAGACCTGCAGGTGAGGCGACATGGGACGCGGATCAGACCAGTCGGAAGCCATGTGGCAGCCTTTCGCTTCTTGCCCGTCCTCGCAGGCATGCGGGCGGGTCTCAGTCATGTCCGGTTTTCGCCGCGCGTCAGCCCTGGCGCTGCGGCGCAAAATCGTCGTCGGAGCAGCACAATAGGGCGGAAGGTGTCAGGGTCAACGCGATGGAAGCGCACCGCTGACAACTTACCGCCATTTTGCCGCAGGACCGGCTAGTCCATACGCATGTTTTCCGGCAGGAGATGCTCGTTCACCTGCCCGTCCTCGACATAGACGATGCCGCCCTTCATCACGAGATCGACGTGCTGCAGCAGGTTCGGATAGGTCAGCAGGTCGCCGTCCACGGCGATGATGTCGGCCGCCATGCCCGGCGCGATGGAGCCGGTCTCGTCCTGCACACCCATGAAGACCGCGGCCCAGTAGGTCGAGGAGCGGATCGCATCCATCACCGGAACGTCGAGCTCGCGCGTCCAGACGTCGAACTCGTTCCAGGTCGACTGGCAGTGGAATTTCATCGGGATGCCGCTATCGGTGCCCAGCAGCATGACCACGCCGGCCTCGCGCAGCTGCTCGAACTTGCGGCGCAGGGTCGGCGCGCGCAACGGGGTCAGCTGGGTATAGGAGAGACGCTCGGGATGTTCGATCGACCGGGCGATATCGGCGATGGTGTCGGCCTCGAGGCCACGGTGCCAGCAGGTATTGTCGAGGAATTCATTGTTCTCGCGGGTCCGGGAATAGTTCCACAGCCCCTCGATGGTCGGTGTCCAGAAGAGCGGACCGCCGGAAATCCGGCCCCGCGCCGTTCGTGCCCGCAGCGCCTCGATGACGTGCGGCGGATATTCCGGCGCCGTGGTCAGGCCGGTGTGCTCGAAATTGTCGATGCCGATCTCGAGCCCGCGAATGATCTCCTCGGGCCGGTGGGAGTGACCCACCACGCGCAGCCCGTTCGCATGGGCTTCGTCGACCACGGCCTGCGCGGCTTCGGGCGAGACCAGGTCCTGGCTGACGAACTTGATCACGTCGACGCCGGCATCGGCGAGCGTGCGCACGTGCTGGCGCGCCTCGCGCACGCTGTCGATGCCCCAGCGGAAGGCCTCGGTGCCCGGATAGGGCTCGTCCTGCAGAAAGGGACCGGAGACGTAGAGCGTCGGACCGGGCAGTTCGCCGGCATTGATCCGGTCGCGCACCGAAATCGACGGCTCGAGGGGCGCTCCGAGATCGCGGGCGGACGTCACGCCTGCCAGAAGGAGCTGCACGGCGGAGGCCGGCATGATCTCGCCTTCCAGGCGGTCGAGATAGGTGCGGTCCCAGTGCTCGTAGTCGGAATGACCGTTGAGCATCAGGTGGGCATGCATCTCCCACAGGCCGGGCATGACCGTCATGCCTTCGGTGGAAACGACCTCATACCCGTCCGGAACCGGGGTATTGTCCTGATTGCCCACGGCGACGATGCGGTCGTCCTCGACGAGAATGACGCTGTCATGCACGGGCGGGCCGCCATACCCGTCGATCAGCATGCCGCCGACCAGAGCCTGACGGCCCTCGGCCGTCGCTGCGGCCGTGGCAAGAACGGAGGCGGACAGGGCCAGGACACCGGCCCGCACGAAAGACGAGATGCGCATGATTGTTTCTCCCCAGATGCACTTCGAGCGTATCACCACTCTAGGCCCCGAAAACGCATCCTGGAAATTCATAAGCAATGACCTACACTTGGATGCGAACAGCAAGGACTTGCGACATGCCACACCCCGCCTCGAACCGCCCCTCCGCCGTCGTCACCGGCGCATCGACCGGTATCGGCCATGCCTGCGCCGAACGCCTCGCCAGGGAAGGCTGGCGCGTCTTCGCCGGGGTCCGCAAGCGGGAGGATGGCGAGCGCCTCGTGAGCGAGCTCGGCGACGCCGTCACGCCGCTCATCATGGACGTGACCGATACCGAGAGCGTCCGCGCGGCCGCCAACACCGTCCGGGACGCCCTCGAAGGACAGACGCTCAAGGGCCTGGTCAACAATGCCGGCATCGCGGTGGCGGGACCTCTCCTGGATCTGCCGCTCGAGGATTTCGAATACCAGATCGACGTGAATGTCACCGGCGTGGTGCGCGTCACCCAGGCTTTCGGGCCGCTGCTCGGCGTGGATGAGAGCCTCGAGGGCGAACCGGGGCGCATCGTCATGATGTCCTCGGTCGCCGGTGAGTTGGGCGCTCCCTTCGTCGCACCCTACACCGCCTCCAAACATGCCGTGGAGGGGCTGTCCAAATCGCTGCGCCGCGAGCTGATGATGTTCGGCATCCAGGTCGTCGTGATCGGCCCCGGTGCCGTCGCGACGCCGATCTGGTCCAAGGCGGAGGAAATCGATGCCGAGCCCTATCGCAAGACCCGCTTCTACGACGCGATGATGCGCATCCGCAGCTGGATGACCGTGAACGGACCGGCCGGCTATCCGCCCTCGAAAATCGCCGATCGCGTCTTCCGCTCGCTGACCGAAGCCAGACCGCGCTTCCGCTACGCCATCGTGCCGCAGCGGCTGGCCAACTGGTCCCTGCAGAAAATCCTGCCCGCCCGCATGGTCGACAATATGGTCGCCAAACGCGTCGGGCTGGAGCGCAAATACCGCTGAGCAGCCGGGGCGCGCCGCTTGCCCCGTCCCGGCACTCGCGCCATTCTCCCCCGGCATTTCAAGGGGAGTCCGATATGACCGCACGCCGTGTCCGCCCGTTCCTGGCGACGCTTCCGATCGCCTTGCTGGCCGCCTGTTCCCAGCCTTCCGGGCCGGAGGAGCCGGAGGGCAGCGCCACCGCGCCCGCTGCGGTCGAGCCGGCCAATGCCGGGACCGGTTCCGAAAACGCCGACATGTCCGAAGCCTCGGCGGCCTTCGCGACCCTGATCGAGGAATTCGAGGACTTCGAGCGGGAGAACAGTCCCGGGCGAAGAGCGCGCGAAGGCGATGTCGAGGCGGCCAGCCAGTGGCTCGACATTTCCGCCGAAGCCCTGGACGCGCAGGCCGAGCAGGAAGCCGCTTTCCTGGAACGTCTGCAGGCGATCGAGGCTGCGGATCTGACCGAGAGCGAGCGCGTCTCCTACGAGGTGCTCGACTATATGCTGCGCTATCGCGTCGAACGCGCCCGCTTCGACGAGGCACGCAGGCCCTTCCTCAATGATAGCGGCTTCTTTACGGCGCCGACCTATGCCGCCGCCTCGACGCGGCCGCGCACGATCGAGCTGGGCGAGGCCTGGATCCAGCGGCTCTACAATCTGCCGGCCTGGTTCGACCAGAACATCGCCTGGATGGAGCGGGGACTGGCAGACGGCTTCACCCAGCCGCGCCAGACCGCGGAGGGCGTGACCTCGCAGATCGAGGCGCTGGCCGATCCGGACACGCTGCGCGAGCTGCTGCGCGCACCGATCGAGGCCCTGCCGGAGAGCCTGCCGGCGGCCGAGCGCGAACGCCTCCTCGCCGAGGTCGACACCGCGATCGACGAAGCAGCCCTGCCGGCCTACGAGACCCTGCTCGACTTTTTCCGGAACACCTATATCCCGCAGACCCGCGAGAGCATTGGCGTTTCCGAAGTGCCCGGGGGCCGCGAATACTACCAGGTGCTGGTGCGCTACCACACCACGCTGGATACCTCTCCTGAAGAAGTCCATCAGCGCGGTCTCAACGAAGTCGCCCGTATTCGCGCGGAAATGGATGCCGTGATCGAGGAGACCGGTTTCGAAGGCTCTTTCGCGGAATTCCTGAACTTCCTGCGCACCGATCCCCAATTCTACGCCGAGACGCCGGAAGAACTGCTCATGCAAGCGGCCTGGATCGCCAAGCGGGCCGACGACCAGATGCCCCGCTTCTTCGGCCACCTGCCGCGCCTGCCCTACGGCGTGCGACCCGTGCCGGACACGATGGCGCCCACCTATACGACGGGGCGCTATTGGGGCGGCGATCTCGAGAACGGCATTGCCGGCGGCTATATGGTCAACACTTACGACCTCTCGCAGCGCCCGCTCTACACCCTGCCCGCGCTGACCGTGCACGAGGCCGTGCCCGGTCACCATCACCAGATTTCCATCGCCGCCGAGCTTGAGGATGTGCCGGAGTTCCGCCGCAATGCCTATATCACCGCTTTCGGCGAGGGCTGGGGCCTCTATACCGAGACCCTGGCCACCGATATGGGCCTCTATACGACCCCCTATGAGGAGTTCGGACGGCTGACCTACGAGATGTGGCGGGCCTGCCGTCTCGTGGTCGATACGGGCATCCATTATATGGGCTGGACGCGCGAACAGGCCGAAGCCTGTCTGCTCGAGAACTCGGCCCTGGCGCCGCACAATGTGCGCACGGAAGTACAGCGCTACATTTCCTGGCCCGGTCAGGCGCTGGCCTACAAGTCCGGCGAGCTTCTCATGCGCGACCTGCGCGCCAGGGCGGAAGAGCGTCTCGGCGAGGCGTTCGACATTCGCGCCTTCCACGACCGTCTCCTGGAGGACGGCGCCATGCCGCTGTCCGCGCTGGAAGCGAAAATGACCGGCTGGATCGAGGCGCAGGCTGCGGCCATCGAGGCCGGCGAGGCGGACGCGGAATGATCGCCTTCGCCCTGACCGATGCGCTTGTGACGCTGGGTGCCGGGGTCGGCATCTGGCGCATCTGGCGAGCCCGCCGCGACGGAGCCGTTCGCATGGTGCGGCTCGGCCTCGCCTTCATGGGGCTGGCGGCGCTTGCCGGTGCGGTCCGCTTCGCGTCCGGCCAGGTCGATGCCATGGCGGAGATACACAGCCTCGCCAGCAGTTTCGCGGCGGCCGCCGGTCTCGGACTGATCGCTGTCGCCGTCGTGATGAAAGGGCTGGACCTGCATCCGGCACCCGCCTTGACGCGCTATCTGCGCGTCGGGATCCCGGTGCTCGTCGCCTTCATGATGCTCTGGCCCGGCCTGGCGGGTTTCGTCGCCCTCCTGCCTCAACTGGCCCTGCTCGCCGGCTCGATCGGCGCGGTCGCCATGTTCGTGCGCGGTCCGCGCCCGGCAGCCGCGCTCTGGCTCGCAGCCTTCGCGCTCCTGATCTTCGCGTCGGTGGTTGTGGGCAGCAGTCGCGCGACGACGACGTTCGGCCTTGCCGACTGGCACATCTATCACGCGCTGGTCGGTGTCTGGGCCATCCTGACCGGCGAAGCGACGCGGCGCACTCTCGTCCGCTGATCTCACCGGATACGGACGATCGAACGAGAACGGGCGGCCCGAAGGCCGCCCGTTCCGCTTGGGGTCAATCGCCGGAAGCGATCAGTACTGCTTGCGCAGATTGATGCCGATCGTCCGCGGCTGGTTGGTGCGGTAGGACAGGCGTGCCCGGCCGCCGCGCTCGCGGTCGAAGGACAGGTTGGCGTTCTCGTCGAGCAGGTTGTCGACGAAGATCGTCAGCTGCATGTCGCCCCAGTCGATACCCGCCGACAGATAGGCGAGACCATAGGGGTCGAGCTCCAGATCCATATAGTTCGGCTCTGCACCCGTGGCGCCCCCGAAGGGAAGTCCCGAGGTGAAGACGCCGGCACCGGGCTCCTGGTCGCTTGGCTGCGTGAACTGGCTGCCGACATGCTGGTAGGAGGCCGTGAAGAAGCCCTCAGCCGTCGGACCCGCCCAGGGCGCATCGAAAGTATAGAGCGCACTGGCCGAGAACATGACTTCCGGTGTCGAAGCCAGACGATTGCCTTCCCGGACACCGCCCAGAACAGAACTGGTTCCGTCGACGACGGTGGTGTCGAACTCCGCCTCGAGGATGGTGCCCGACAGGCTGAGGAAGAGATTGTTCGTCACCTGCGAGCCGAACTCGAACTCGGCGCCGGTCGTGTGCGCTTCCGGAACGTTGAAGGTGATCCGCGAGGAGCACGATCCGGCATCGAGCGTGACCTGCAGGTTCTCGATATCATTGTGGAAGACGGCCGCATTGAAGGTCATGCCGCCGCGCTGGGTTTTGATGCCAGCCTCATAGTTCCACAACGTCTCGTCGTCATAGTCCTGGAAGCCGCCGAAAATGGTCAGGTCGGCCGGCGAGCAGAGCGTCGCGTTGAGCGGGTCGTTCACGCCGCCCAGACGGAAGCCCTGGGAGACCTGCGCGTTGAGCGTCACGGCGTCGTTCACCTCATAGGCCGCCATCACGCGGGGCGTGAAGCCGTCCGAAGAGGTCGTGTCCTCGACATTGGAGAAACCGGACGAGAACAGGCCGCCCTGGGAAATGGTCCGGACTTCCTCGAAGTCATACCAGCGGCCGCCGGCCGTGATATCGAGCCGGTCCGTCGCCGCCCAGTTGATCTCGCCGAACACGGCCGTCTGTTCGAGCGTGTAGTCGAGATCGGCATTATAGGGCGAGTTGAGCGGGAAGCCGTTGGCCAGAGCCGCAGAGGTTCCTGGTCCGAAAGCTGCGTCGGTGAACGCGTCATAGCCCGGGGTCGGCAGGCGCTGCGCGTAATTGCGGTCCGTCTCGGCATAGTAGACGCCGAAGATCCAGTCGATCGGCCCATCGCCATTGGAGGCGATGCGCAGCTCCTGGGTAAACGACTCGACTTCCGTGGTGTCGCGCAGATTGGACGGAAGCAGCACGCCGGCATCCGGGAAGCCCAGATCGACGGAAACCGAGCCCGTCAGGGCCGAGGCGTCGCGGCTGACCAGGATGGACCGGTCGGTAAAGCTGGTCACGGAGGTCAGGTCGAACGCATCGAAACCGACTTCCGCCGTCAGGTCGGCGATCAGGACATCGTCCTCGAACGCCTCGTCGAGCAGAAGGAACTGCTCGCGCGGACCGAAAGTGATGGCCGGCCGCGACGTGGTGTGCGGGTTGGCGTAGAGGTTGAAACGCTCCTGGCGGTTGAAACCGTCGGCGGAGATTTCCTGGTAGATGACGCGCGGCGTGACGGTGACGCGATCGCTGAGATCCATACCGAGCGCGGCGCGAATGCCGGTGCGCTGCCCGCTATTCACGTCCTCGCTGCGCCCGCCGCCTTCACGCAGGGCGTCGATAAAGCCGCCATACTCGGTGTGATAGGCCACGACGCGCAGTGCCGAGTTCTGGTCCAGGGGCATGTTGACCATACCCTTGAGATGACCGCCCATACCGCCATCCTCGACCGAATTGATTTCGGCCTCGGCGGAGGCTTCGAAACCGCTCGGATCCGGCTGGTTGGTGATGTAGCGGATCGTGCCGCCGATCGAGCCGGAGCCGAAGAGCGTGCCCTGCGGGCCGCGCAGCGTCTCGACACGATTGAGATCGTAGAGATCGAGATCCGGGGTGAAGAGCGACAGCGAGATCACCGATTCGTCGAGATAGACGCCGACTTGTTCCTTCACACCCGGCTGGTCGCGGACGATCTGGCCCGCGGACACGCCGCGAATGGAAACCTGCGACTGGCCCGGCCCGAGATTCTGGATGTTCAGACTGGCGACATTGCGCGCGACATCCTCGATGGAGTCGGCACCCGTTCGCTGCAGATCGGCCTGCGTCTGCGCATTGATGGAGAAAGGAACGTCCTGCAGCGCCGCTTCCCGCTTGGTCGCGGTCACAACGATGACGTCTTCGGTTTCACCTCCGGACTGGGCAAGCAATGGCGATGTCAATGACGCACTCAATACAACCGCCAAGGCAGTCGTCGAGAAAACTGATAAACGGTTCATGTTCGTCTCCCCTGTTTCGTTTAAACCATCATTATCACGGGGAATTACCAATACCTGAATATTTTATTCAACAGAATTATTACAGCACGTTCATGTCGCCTGCGATGACAACCGGGCGGCGCTTGACGCGAGCGCGCCCGTCCACCACTTATCCACGCCTCATGAGCGCGCGCGACGACAACCCTGCCGCCTCCGGAGCCGACGCGCCGCCCGCAGCGCCCGCGTCGCCGGAAGGCGATCTCGATATCCTGACATTCGGCTGCCGGCTGAATATCTGGGAGAGCGAGGTCATGCGTAAGCATGCGCGCGAGGCAGGGCTGGAAAATGCCATCCTGGTAAACACCTGCGCCGTGACCAATGAAGCGGTCCGGCAAGCGCGCCAGCAGATCCGCCGCGCCCGCCGCGCCAATCCGGACGCGCATATCATCGTCACCGGCTGCGCCGCCCAGGTCGATCCGGACATGTTCGCCGCCATGCCGGAAGTCGACCGCGTCGTGGGCAATGCGGAAAAGCTCAAGGCGGAGACCTTCCGACCGGCCGACCTGCTCGGCGGTACCGAAAAGGTGCGCGTCAACGACATCATGAGCGTGCGCGAGACCGCGGGCCATCTCGTCGAGGGCATGGAAGGCCGCGCCCGGGCCTATGTTCAGGTCCAGAACGGCTGCGATCACCGCTGCACCTTCTGCATCATTCCCTACGGCCGCGGCAATTCACGCTCGGTGCCCGCCGGCGAAGTGGTCGACCAGGTCAAGGCCCTGGTGGGCTCGGGCCATAGCGAAGTCGTGCTGACCGGCGTGGACCTGACCTCCTGGGGCGGCGATCTGCCCGGCACGCCCCAGCTCGGCCGTCTGGTCCAGGCCATCCTGACCCAGGTGCCGGACCTGCCGCAGCTGCGCCTGTCCTCGATCGACGCGATCGAGATCGACGACGCCCTGTTCGAGGCGATCACCGGAGAAGCGCGCGTCGCGCCCTATCTCCACCTTTCCCTGCAGGCCGGCGACGACATGATCCTCAAGCGCATGAAGCGCCGCCATCTGCGCGATCATGCGATCGAGCTCTGCACGCGGCTCAAGGCGGCCCGGCCGGAGATCGCTTTCGGCGCGGACATGATTGCCGGCTTCCCGACCGAGACAGAGGCGATGTTCGAGAACTCGCTGAAGCTGGTCGACGAGTGCCATCTGGCCTATCTGCACGTCTTCCCCTTCTCGCCGCGCCCTGGCACGCCGGCCGCGCGCATGCCGCAGCTGGAAAAAGCCGTCATCAAGGCGCGCGCTGCCCGACTGCGCGAGAAGGCTGATGCCGCGCTTTCGGCTCACCTCGACGGCATGATCGGCCGGGTCAAGGGCGCCCTGATCGAAAAGCCGGGTTTCGCCCGGGCGAGCAATTTCGCCGGCATCCGCCTGCCGGAAAACGCAATTCCCCGCCCCGGAGCCCTTGTCGATATCGATGTGAACCGGCATGACGGACGGGAATTGTACGGGGTGATTGCCGGATGAGTGAGAAAAAGCCGGGTTTCTTTTCCCGCCTGGCGCAGGGGCTGAAACGCTCCTCCTCCAAGCTGGGCGAGAGCGTCAGCGCGATCTTCACCAAGCGCAAGCTGGACAGCGCTGCCATCGAGGAACTCGAGGACGCGCTGATCGCCGCCGATCTCGGCGCCGCCGCCGCCATGCGCGTCACAGACCGGCTGGCGCGCGACCGGTTCGACAAGGAAGTCACCGATCTGGAAGTCCGCGAAGCGCTGGCCGATGTCGTAGCGGAAACCCTGCAACCGCTGGAAACACCGCTCGCCCTGGACGGTGAGGCACCGCGCGTCGTGCTCTTCGTCGGCGTCAACGGGTCGGGCAAGACCACCACGCTGGGCAAGATCGCGGTGAAGCTGAAGCGCGAAGGCCGCAATCCGCTCCTCGTCGCCGGCGACACCTTCCGCGCCGCTGCCGTGGAGCAGGTCTCCATCTGGGGCGAGCGCGCCGGAGCACCCGTCGTCAAGCGCGAGATCGGCGCAGACGCGGCGGGCCTGGCCTTCGACGCCCTGGAAACAGCCCAGCGCAACGGAAACGACATCGTCCTGATCGACACGGCCGGCCGGCTCCAGAACAAGGCCGAGCTGATGGACGAGCTGCGCAAGGTCGTCCGCGTCATCCGCAAGAAAATCCCCGAGGCCCCGCATCATGTCGTGCTGGTGCTCGACGGCACGGTCGGCTCCAATGCCGTCTCCCAGGCCGAGGCCTTCCTGGAAGCCTCCGACGTCACCGGCGTGGTGATGACCAAGCTGGACGGCACCGCCAAGGGCGGGTCGCTGGTCCAGGTGGCGGAGAAATTCCAGCTGCCGGTCCATTATATCGGCATCGGCGAAGGCGAAGAGGACCTCCAGCCCTTCTCCGCGCGGGACTTCTCCCGTGCCCTTGCGGGCGTCGACGAGGTCGCCGCAGCCGCGACCGGCGAGGGCTGACGCTTGGACGCCCCGCTCCTGGCGGGCACGCTGGCCATGCTCGGCTCGGCCAGCGCTCACGCCGTCATGACATTGCTGACCAAGAAGGCGCAGGACCGGCTGGTCTTTCGCGGCCTGACCCAGGTCTTCGTCGCGGTGATATTCCTGCCCTGGCTCGTCTTCCAGCCCCTGCCCCCGCTCGAGGTCTGGCGCTTCCTGCTCGCCGGTGCGGTCGTGATCTGGGCCTTCAACATGCTGCTGATCGCCGCCTTCGAGCACGGCACGATGAACCTCGCCTATCCGGTCATGCGCGGCACGGCACCGGCGCTGGCGGCCGGCGTGGCCTGGCTGACGCTCGGCGAAGGCCTGCAGCCGGTCCAGCTGGCCGGCCTCGCCATCGCCTGCGCCGCCCTCGTCGGCTTCGCCTGGCCGGAGCGGGACGGCGCGCCTAAGCTTAAAGTCCTTCTGCTTGCGATAGCCGCCGCCTGTATGACCGCGACCTATACCGTGATCGACGCGGCGGGCGTACGGGCCCTGGGCAATGTGCCGGTCTATCTGGGCTGGTTCTTCGTCCTTTCGGCCCTGACCATAGCCCCGACCGGCGCCGTCCGCCGCGGCCGGCAGTACTGGGCGGCCGTCAGGCAGGAAGCGCGCCCGGCCCTGATGTGTTTCGGACTCAATGCCGCGACCTACGGCCTCGCCCTCTATGCCTATTCGCTGGCGCCGGTCGCGCCGATGGCGGCCCTGCGCGAGCTTTCGATCGTTTTCGGCGCCATCCTCGCCGCCCTGGTGCTGAAGGAAGATTTCGGCCTGCGGCGAACACTGCTTGCAATCTGCCTCGCCGCGGGGCTCGTATTGCTACAGGTGATGTAAACGCGACAGGAGCGCCGTAATCGTGGCCCAGACTCAGAAAACCTCCGAGCAGAGCTCCCGCCTGCTCGTCGATGCGGGCCCGATCGGCGTCTGGATCCTGGTCTATAATCTGGCGCGCAATTTCGTGCCCGATCAGGCCATCTACTACGGCACCGGCGCCTACATGATCGCGGCGACGATCGCGCTGATCGTGTCGATCCGGACCGAGAAGCGCATCCCGCCCATGCTCGTCTTCACCACGGCGATCGTGCTGGGCTTCGGCACGATCGGGATCGTGCTGCAGGACCCGATCTTCATCTATATCAAGCCGACCATCATCAATCTCTTCCTGTCCTGGATGATCCTGATCGGTCTGGCTTTCGGCCATAACATCTGGCGCATCTTCTTCGAGCACATTTTCGAGCTCACCGAAAGGGCCTGGCTGATCCTCGCGATCCGCTGGGCGCTCTGGTTCCAGGTCCTGGCCCTGCTCAACGAATTCCTCTGGCGCCACATCACCGACAGCGTCGTGCCGGAGAGCGCGCGCTGGTTTGCGGGCATGGAATTCTCCGAAGCGCTCTGGTCGAACGCCAAGCTGGGCGTGATGGTGCTGAGCCTGATCTTCGCCGCAGCCCAGATGCCGCTCGTCCTGAAGAACCAGCCCCGGGCGAAGGATGCGGCCGACGCCTGACGCGGCAGTCCGTCCTCGGACAATTGTCATTTTCACGTTATAAATCAGCCCTAGGATGATTTTCGCGTGAAGCCGGGGACCGTCATGCCGCAGGACAAGAAAGACGTCAGCGCCTTCGAGCTTGCGGAATCGCCGGGCCACCTCCTTCACCGCGCCCAGCAGTTCGCAGCCGAGCGCTTCACCAAGGCCATGGCCGGCGCGAAACTCACCCAGCGTCAGTTCGCCGTCCTCCATGCCACCGCGCAGAAGGAGGGCCTGACCCAGACCGAGCTGGTGAAGTCGACCGGCATCGACCGCTCCACCCTCGCCGAACTCGTCGCCCGCATGGTCAAGAACGGCCTGCTCGAGCGCGAGAAACTGCCCGACGATGCCCGCGCCAATGCGGTCAAGCTGACCCTTGAGGGCCGCACGCTCCTGGAAGCGGCAACGCTCGGCGCCATGGAGGCCGACAAGGCGATCCTCTCGGCCCTGCCCAAGAACAAGCGCGCAAGCTTCCTGGAAACCCTGCGCCGCATCGCCATCACGCTCGAAAAAGGCGAGGAAGCGGCCAAGAAAGCCAGGCAGAAGGCCAAGGAAAAGAAGAAGAAGGCCAAGAAGAAGGCGAAGGAAAAAGCCAAGGCCAAGGCCAAGAAGCTCGAGAAGAAGGCGAAGAAGGCCGCCAGGGCCGAAAAAGCCGCCAAGGCGGCAGATGCGGCCTGAGCGCTAGCCCGCCCGGCGGGCCTCGTCTTCCAGCGCCGGATAGATCCGGTTTCGCAGCACATCCGCCGTCAACGGACCTGGCCAGCGCACGAGAATGCGTCCGTCCGCGGAGATCACGAAACTCTCGGGCGCCCCGGTAATCCCCAGCGCCTGCCCGGCCACGCCGTCCGGATCCTGCATGATCGCCACGAAGGGATCGCCCAGCTCTTCGAGGAAGGCGTTGGCGGCCTCCGGCTCGTCGCGCCAGTTGAGTCCGTAGATCGGGATGCCTTCGGCCTCCAGCGCCATCAGGACCGGATGCTCGATCCGGCAGGGGGCGCACCAGCTGCCCCAGACATTGAGAATATACGCCTCTTCGATCGCAGCCGGATCGAAGGCCTCCCGGCCCTCCAGGGCGACCAGTCCGGACAGTTCAGGCAGCGGCTCGGCCGGCACCGATGCGTCCTGCCAGACTCGCCAGCCGATCATGCCGCCCAGCGCGATGAGCGCCAGCAGCGCGGCCAGCCTTATCCCCCTCATGACCCCCTGCATCGATCAGGCCTCGTCCTCTTCCAGCCGGCGCAGGCGCTCGGCAGCCCCCCGGCGTTCGGCAAGAGCGTAGGCGACCAGGCCGGCAATGGCGAGAGCGGACAGCCCCCAGGCCGGCCAGACGAAGGCGGCATAGCCTCCCATGGCGAGGAACTCGCTCATCACGCCCCTCCCGTCTCGACGCCGCGCGCCGCCTCGCCGGCGCGTGTCGGCCGGGCGGCTTGTTCGCGCTTGCGCTGCAGGTTGATCGCCCGGCGCGCAATGGCGCGGCTGCGCAGGCGGTAAAAGACCAGCCAGCCGGCCAGACAGCTATATCCCAGCGCCATCAGCGCCAGCGGCCAGAGCTGGGAGCCGTGGATGGTCGGCCCGTCGAAGCGGATCACCGAGGCCGGTTGATGCAGGCTGGACCACCACTCGACCGAGAATTTCACGATCACAAGATTGATCACGCCAGCCATGGCGAGGACAGCGCCCGCGCGGGCGGCCTGCTGGGCATCCTCGAGCGCGGCGCGCAGGGCGATATAGCCGAGATAGACCAGCAGCAGGACGAGCACGGAGGTCATCCGCGCATCCCATTCCCACCAGGTTCCCCACATCGGCTTGCCCCAGAGCGAGCCTGTGGCCAGCGCCAGCACGGTGAAGACCGCCCCGATCGGCGCGATCACCTCGGCAGCCGCATCGGCAATGGCATGACGCCAGACGAAATAGACGAAGCTCGCCCCGGCCAGCGCCGCATAGAGTGCCATCGCCAAATAGGCGGCCGGCACATGCACATACATGATCCGCACCGTCTCGCCCTGCTGGTAATCCGGCGGCGAGGCGAAGAAGGACATGTAAACGCCGGCGCCCAGCAGTAGCACGGCCAGCCCCCCCAGAACGGGGATCGCCCGCCGGGCCAGCACGTCGAAACGCTGAGGATTGGCGAAATACGAGAACATGCCTGCTCACTTACTTCGGCGCGCCTGTCTGGGCAACTGCGACCCGATGACAGCCTGTTCCGGTTAACCCAGTCTGCTCCTGACCGCCGCCGCGATCCCGAACGGCGCCAGCGCCGTCGTCCCCAGCGAGACGGCGAGGGTGAGGCCGAGATTGGCGAAGATGCGGTCGTCGCCTTCCAGGGCGGAGCGTCCGGCGCCTGCGGCGAAGATCAGGACCGGCACCATCATCGGCGTGGCGATCAGGGCGATCAGGAGACCGCCGCGCTTCACCCCGGCGGCGAGCGCGCCGGCAAAGCCGGCGAGGAGCGACAGCGCCGGAATGGCAAATAGAAGCGCCAGCGCCAGGACGAGGGCGGCCTCCAGCGGAAGTCCGTACATCATGCCGCCGACCAGCCCGATCAGCGGCAGCGGCCAGAGCGTCGCGGTCGCCTGACCCGTCACCTTGGCAAGGACGAGGCCGGTCAGGCTGGCGGGCGTCAGGGCGTAGAGCTCCAGCGTACCGTCGGCGACATCGTCGCCGAACAGGCGCTCGGCCGACTGGAGAACCGAGAGCAGGGCGGCAAAACCCATCAGGCCGGACCCGGCCGCCGAGAGAAGCTCCGGCGAGGGGCCGATGGCGAGCGGGGCCAGCGTGATCGCGGCAAGGAAGAAGGCCGTCGGACCGGCCGCTCCGCCACCGCCGGCCCAGGCGAGCCGCGCCTCGCGCGCAAAGACGTCTGTCAGCACACTCATGCTGGCGCTCCGTTCACATGAGCGCCCAGATCGAGGATCTGCGCATCAGGCCAGTCGAGCACCTGGTGGGTGGCGGCGATGACGGAGCCGCCGCGGGCACGATGCGCCGCGACCAGTTCGGCCAGGCGGTCGCGCCCGGCCCCGTCGAGCGGGCCGGCCGGTTCGTCGAGCAGCCAGAGCGGGCGCCCCGTCAGCGCGACACGGGCCAGGCCGGCGCGGCGCTGCTGGCCGCGCGACAGGCTGGACGCCGTCCGGTCGATGAGATGATCGATAGCGAGCGTCCGCATCACCGGCATGATGGCCTTGCGGTCCTGCCCGTGCAGCCCGGCCCAGAAGCGCAAGGCCTGGCGCAGCGTCTCGCCGGGTTTCAGCCCGTCCGCATGGCCGAGCCAGCCGATCAGGTCGGGTGCCAGGAGGGCCGCCGCTTCCCCGTTCAGCGAAAGCGAACCGGTATCGGGCCGGACAAAACCGGCAATCGCCCGCATAAGGGTCGTCTTGCCCGTCCCGTTCGGTCCCGTCAGCAAAAGGGCGCCGCCGGGCTCGAGCGTGAAGCCGACGCCCTCCATCAGGCGGACCTCGCCGCGCGACAGGGTTATCCCCTCGGCGACGAGCCTGGCCGGTTCGGGAATGGCGTTTTCCGCGATGGAGTTGGCGGTTCGAGACATTGTCGCGCATGTCGCCCCAACAACACTCCGGCGTCAACGCGCAGTATCTGCGTTGCGGTGCTGGGGCTGTGCGGCTAAAACGCGCGCGAACGGTCACGACCGGATCCGCCCTAGCCGACGGATGCGCCCGTCTTCCGACACCTGCCCTCCCCGGCAGTGGCGCCGCCCAATCGAAAATCGCCCGCCACCCTCGTGGTGAGGCTCTGATTAGGAAGTTGAGGAACAGAAATGGCTTCTTTGGATAGTTTTTCCTGTAAACGCACCCTCACCGCGGCCGGTGAAACCTACACCTATTACGACCTGAAAGTTGCCGAAGCGAACGGCCTGGCCGGCGTCTCCCGCCTGCCGGCCTCGCTCAAGGTCCTGCTGGAAAACCTGCTTCGCTTCGAAGACGGCAAGACCGTCACGAAAGCGGATATCGAGGCGATGGCCGAATGGCTGACGACCCGCAAGTCGACCCACGAGATCGCCTACCGCCCGGCCCGCGTGGTCATGCAGGACTTCACCGGCGTTCCCGCCGTGGTCGACCTCGCCGCCATGCGCGACGCGGCCACCAAGCTCGGTGCCGACCCGCAGCGCATCAATCCGCAGGTTCCCGTCGACCTGGTCATCGACCACTCGGTCATGGTCGACAATTTCGGTCAGGCCGACAGCTTTGCGAAGAATGTCGAGCGCGAATACGAGCGCAATGGCGAGCGCTACAAGTTCCTCAAATGGGGCGCCAAGGCATTCGACAATTTCCGCGTCGTTCCGCCGGGCACGGGCATCATCCACCAGGTCAATCTGGAAAACCTCGCCCAGGCCGTCTGGACCAAGGATGAAGACGGCGAGACCGTCGCCTATCCGGACACCTGCGTGGGTACGGACAGCCACACCACGATGATCAACGGCCTCGCCGTTCTGGGCTGGGGCGTCGGCGGTATCGAGGCCGAAGCCGCCATGCTCGGCCAGCCGGTTTCCATGCTGATCCCGGAAGTCATCGGTTTCGAGCTGACCGGCAAGATGCCGGAAGGCGCGACCGCGACCGACCTCGTCCTGAAGGTCGTCGAAATGCTCCGCCAGAAGGGCGTGGTCGGCAAATTCGTCGAATTCTACGGCGAAGGCCTGGATCACCTCTCCCTGGAAGACGAGGCCACGATCGCCAATATGGCCCCGGAATACGGCGCCACCTGCGGCTTCTTCCCGGTCGACAATGAAACCCTTGCCTTCCTGAAGGCGACCGGCCGCGACGACAAGCGCGTCGCCCTGGTCGAGGCCTATTCCAAGGCCCAGGGCATGTTCCGTCCGGAATACACCGAGACCCCGGTCTTCACGGACACGCTGCACCTGGACATGTCGACGATCGAGCCGGCCGTGTCCGGTCCGAAGCGCCCGCAGGACTGGATCGAGCTGTCCAAGGCCGCCGAAGGCTTCGCCAAGACGATGGAAGCCGAGTACGGCAAGGGCCACGAGCTGGACAAGTCCGCACCGGTCGCGGGTGAGGACTACGACTTCACCAACGGCAATGTCGCCATCGCCGCCATCACCTCGTGCACCAACACGTCCAACCCCTCCGTCATGCTGGGCGCGGGTCTGGTCGCCCGCAATGCGCGCGCCAGGGGCCTGACCACCAAGCCCTGGGTGAAGACCTCCCTGGCGCCGGGTTCCCAGGTCGTCACCGACTATCTGGAGAAGGCCGGCCTGCAGGACGATCTCGACGCGCTCGGCTTCGACCTCGTCGGTTATGGCTGCACCACCTGTATCGGTAATTCCGGTCCGCTGCCGCCCGCCATTTCCAAGACGATCAACGAGAACGATCTGGTCGCGACCTCCGTGCTGTCGGGCAACCGGAATTTCGAGGGCCGGATCAGCCCGGACGTGCGCGCCAACTATCTGGCCTCGCCGCCGCTCGTCGTGGCCTATGCCATTGCCGGTTCGATGAAGGTCAACCTGACCACCGATCCGCTCGGCCAGGACCAGGACGGCAATGACGTCTATCTCAAGGACATCTGGCCGACCTCGGCGGAAGTCGCCGAAGTGGTCCGTACTGCGGTCACGCCGGACATGTTCGCCAAGCGCTATGCTGACGTCTTCAAGGGCGACAAGGCCTGGCGCGACATCGAGGTCTCCGGCGGCCTGACCTATGCCTGGGATCACACCTCGACCTATGTCCAGAACCCGCCTTACTTCGAGGGCATGACGATGGATCCGGAAAGCCCGGGCGATGTCGTCGGTGCCAAGATCATGGGTCTCTTCGGCGACAGCATCACGACCGACCACATCTCGCCGGCCGGTTCGATCAAGGCCGACAGCCCGGCGGGCCGCTACCTGCAGGAACGCCAGGTTCCGGTGCTGGAGTTCAACTCCTACGGCTCGCGCCGCGGCAATCACGAAGTGATGATGCGCGGCACCTTCGCCAACATCCGCATCAAGAACAAGATGCTGGACGGTGTCGAAGGCGGCTTCACCAAGAAGGACGGCAAGCAGGTCGACATCTATGACGCCTGCATGGACTACCAGTCCGAAAACACGCCGCTGGTCGTGTTCGGCGGCAAGGAGTACGGCACGGGCTCCTCGCGCGACTGGGCTGCCAAGGGTACGCGCCTTCTGGGCGTGAAGGCCGTCATCGCCGAGAGTTTCGAGCGTATCCACCGCTCCAACCTGATCGGCATGGGCGTGCTGCCGCTGCAATTCCTGGAAGGCGAGAGCTGGGAAGCCCTGGGCATGACCGGCGACGAGACGGTCACGATCAAGGGCATCGAATCCCTGACGCCGCGCCAGACCATGACGGTCGAAGTCACCTTCCCGGACGGCACCGAGAAGACCGCCAATGTGATCGCTCGCATCGATACCGAGAACGAGCTTGAATACTTCCGCAATGGCGGCATCCTGCACTACGTCCTGCGCAACCTCGCGCGCTCGTAGTCGGGAACGGACACGACTGCTCCCGCCCGCGTCACAGCCAAGTGATTGGCCGTCGCGGGCGGGCGTGGTTATCTAGTCCGTATGCGTTGCCTCGCACCGATATTGTCCCTTTGCGTCCTGGCCGGCAGTCTGCTGGCCTCGAACGCGTCCGCGCAGGAGACACCGGACGCGACCGCGACACCGGCGGCCGAACGGCCGGTCCTCGTCGAGCTTTTCACCAGCCAGGGATGCGGGCTCTGCCCGGACGCCAATCGCTATCTCGGCGAGCTGGACCAGCGCGAGAACGTCTTCGTGCTCGCCTATGGCGTCAGCTATTGGGACATGTATGGCTGGGAAGACACCTATGCCCGGCCGGAATACGTGCAGCGCCAGCGCACCTATCTGCCGCGCCTCGACGTGCCGCGCCTCTACACGCCCCATTTCGTCGTCGACGGCGTGATCGACGCGCCGGGCTGGCGCCAGGACAAGGTCGCCCATGCAGTCGACCAGCGCCTCACAGCCATGCCTGACAGTCCGGTCATCGAGATCGAGGACGGTCCCTTCGGCTCCTTCATCGTGAGGCTGGACGGCGAGGCGCCGGAGGAAGACCTCGACGTCTGGCTGGTCGCCTATCATCCCGGCTGGTCGCAGATGGAGATCACCGCCGGCGAGAATGAAGGCCTGGTGATGGATCATTACAACATGGTCAAATCACTGACCTATCTGGGCATGTGGTCCGGCGGCCCGGCTGAATTCATGGGCGAGAGCATGCGCCGCTACGGCACCGTCGCCATCGTCCAGGGCGCCCATGGCGGCCCGATTTACGGCTACGCCCATGTCGGCCCGGAAGCCCCCGCCGGAGAGCGCTAGCACGAGGCGCTTGCTCCGCGCCCGAACCTCCCCCACACTTCCGGTTGCAGAGATTTCCGGAGGTCGCCTTGGACGTGAAAATCGCCATCAGCCAGAAGCCGCCCGTCTATCTCGACCGCGATGCGAGTCTTCAGCGTGCCCTGGATATCATCGATGAAGCAGCGCGCTCCAGCGCCCGGCTCATCGTTTTCCCGGAAGCCTTTCTGCCCGGCTATCCCACCTGGATCTGGCGGCTGAAGCCGGGCGGAGACATGGCGCTGGGCAATGAGCTGCATGCCCTGCTGCGGCAGAATGCGGTCGATATCGATGCCGGCGATCTCGATCCTCTGTGCGAAGCGGCTGCACAGCACGGAATCGTCGTCGTCATCGGCCTCAATGAACGCGACGGCGCCTTCAGCGGCACCACGCTTTTCAACAGCGTCGTCGTGATCGGTAGCGACGGCACCCTGCTGAACCGGCACCGCAAGCTGATGCCGACCAATCCGGAACGCATGGTCTGGGGCAGCGGCGATGCCAGCGGCTTGCGGGTCGTCGATACGCCGGTCGGCCGGATCGGCACCCTGATCTGCTGGGAGAACTACATGCCGCTCGCCCGGCAGGCGCTCTATGCCCAGAATATCGACATCCATATCGCGCCGACCTGGGACAATGGCGATATGTGGACCGCCTCCATGAACCATATCGCGCGCGAAGGCGGCTGCTGGGTCCTGAGTACGGCGACTGCGGTGCAAGGCAAGGACCTGCCGGCATCAATGCCGGGCCGCGATGCGCTCTTTTCCCAAGAGGAATGGATCAATCCGGGCGGCGCGATCGTGGTCAAACCCTTCGGCGGGGTCGTCGCTGGACCGCTTGTCGAGGAAAAGGATGTCCTTTACGCAACGATCGACCCGGAAGAGGCGCGCCGGGCTCGCAAGTCGCTGGATGTGGCAGGTCACTATGGACGCCCGGACATTTTCAAACTCGAGATCGACCGCCGCCCCATGCCGCCCGTCACCTTCCGCGACCCGACAGGCTGAACCGGATCAGCGCGGGGCCCGTTTCGCCAGGATGCGCTGCAGGGTGCGGCGGTGCATGTTGAGGCGGCGGGCCGTCTCCGAGACATTGTGATCGCACAGTTCGAAGACGCGCTGGATATGTTCCCAGCGCACACGGTCGGCCGACATCGGGTTTTCCGGCGGCTCCGGCTTGTCTTCCGGATGGGCGAGCAGCGCCTTGATGACATCGTCCGCATCGGCCGGTTTGGAAAGATAGTCGACCGCACCGGCCTTCACGGCGGCGACGGCGGTGGCGATATTGCCGTAGCCGGTCAGCATGACGACGCGGCAATCGGGCCGCGAGGCGTGCAGGGACTTCACGACGTCCAGCCCGTCCCCGTCTTCCAGCCGCAGGTCGAGCACGGCGAAGGCCGGCGGGTTGGAGCGGGCGACTTCCTTCGCCTCGTCGACGGTCGCAACGGCCGACACCACAAAACCGCGATTGGTCATCGCGCGACCGAGACGCGTCCGGAAGGGCGCGTCGTCGTCGAGAATGAGCAGGCTCTTGTCTTCGGGCAGTTCGTAGTCGATATCGCTCACGCCTCAATCCTCATGCTTGCAAAGCTCAGCGTCCCTACTTCCTAGCTCACGGAGCCGGAAGCCTCCACAAGTTTGCGCGGCCAGCGCATGGATACCGCAGCACCCCCGTCCGGACCGCTATTGTCGAAGCGGACCACGCCGCCGGACTTCTCGATCATTGTCTTGGCGATAAAGACGCCGAGACCCAGCCCGCCCTGTCCGGGCGTACCCGAACGCGTGGTGACATAGGGCTCGCCGATCTTGGTCAGAATGTCGGGCGGGAAACCCGGGCCGTCATCGCACACGCGGATATAGATATTAGTCGGATCCCAGCGCCCTTCCACAATGACGCGCGAAGCGGCGAAATCGACGGAATTCTCGATGAAATTGCCGATCCCGTAGAGAAGCTCGGGCATGCGTCTGAGCATGGGCGGCGCGCCCGTCCCCTCGGCAAGATGAACGTCGACGACCGGTCCGAGCCCGCGCAGGGGCGCGCTCGCCTCTTCCAGGGCTGCGAGAAACTCCACACGGTCATGGCGCTCGTCACTGGCCTCGTGCTGCTGGCCGAGCCGTTTGAGGATATCCCGGCAGCGGCGGGCCTGGGTCACCATGAGCTCGGCATCCTCGCGCAGAAGATCATTGCCCTTCAGCTCGTGCAGCATTTCCTTGGCCGTCAGCTGGATCGTGGCGAGCGGCGTGCCAAGTTCGTGGGCCGCCGACGCGGCCAGCGCGCCGAGCGCGGAGAGGCGCTGCTCGCGGGACAGCACGCTCTGGGTCGCCGCAAGCGCCGTCGCCATACGCCGCCCTTCCTGGCTGACCCGCCAGGAATAGACTGCCGTGAAGGCAACCGCGATAAAGATCGCGGACCACAGGCCGAAGACATACATGCCCGGAAGGTGCAAGGCTTCGCCGTCGAGCCAGGGCAGGGGCAGGCTCCACAGCCACATCGCCCCGGTTCCGAGCATGGCGATCGCCGCTACGCCGGTCGACCAGCGCGCCGGCAGCGCAGCCACGGCGATCGTCACCGGCGCAGCCAGCATGACGATAAAGGGGTTCTGCAAACCGCCGGTCAGCATCAGCAGGGCGCAGAGCTGGGCCACATCATAGCTGAGCTGGACGAAGGCTTCGCGGTTACGCGCGAACTTCTGCGGCGGCACGGCGAGGGTGAGCCAGGTATTGATCCAGACGCTGGTCAGGATGATACCGAGACAGAAGCCGAGCGGCAGTTCGAATCCGACCAGATAATGCACGACCAGGACGGTGGCGGTCTGGCCGGAGACGGCCAGCCAGCGCAGCATGACGAGGGTGCGGACGCGCAAACGCCCGAAGACCGGCGTCAGGGCAGCCGTATTGCCGTAGGGGTCCCAATCCGGATCGCTCATAATCAATCTCCGAAGACAGGCGGCGCTGAACCATGGACAGGCCGGTCATGCCGTCATACCTTCGCACGTGCAGCATCGGTCGGCATCAGGCATAAACTGCTTCGCCGCTCCGATGAACCCGTCCGCATCGGCGAATCCAAGCTGGCGGATCGAATTCGGCCCTGCAGGCGCAGGGCGTCTCGAGAATGGAGCCGGCATGCCGCGTCCCCTGATCTGGTTGCTGATCGCAGCGCCTGCTGTGCTGATGATCAGCTTTTTCACCCTCATGCTGCGCGATGGCGGCCCTGCAGAAACGCGAACCGCAGGCACGCGTGTCAGCGGTGAAGCTGCGATCGGCGGCCCCTTCGAACTTGTCGACCAGACCGGCCGCACCGTCACCGAAGCCGATTTCGCCGGCCGCGCCATGCTGATCTATTTCGGCTACACCTATTGCCCGGACGTCTGCCCCTTCTCGCTGCAGCAGATGGCGGCTGCGCTGGACCAGCTCTCTCCCGAGGACCGGGCCTTCTACCAGCCCGTCCTGATCACGGTGGATCCCGAGCGCGACACGGTCGAACAGCTCTCGCAATACGTGACCTCGCCCGCCTTTCCCGACGGCCTTGCGGGCCTGACCGGGAGCCACGCCCAGATCGAAGCGGTCACCGACGCCTATCGCGTCGTCTATCGCCGCGCCCCGGGCGAAAACGGCGAGGGCGAGAATTATCTGATGGACCACTCGTCCATCATTTATCTGATGGGACCGGACGGCGAATTCGTCGACGTGTTCACGCACGGGTCCGATCCGCGCACGATCGCGGCGCGCCTGCAAGACTTCGTTGAGGAAGCGCGCGCATCATCGCGATAAGGAGAGTCCATGCTCTACAGCGTCTATGAATTCAATCGTATCGCCATGACCCCGTGGCGCGCCGCTGCGAACGCCACCCGCCAGACCCTGCGGGCGCCCTGGAATCCTGTCGGAGAGACGGTCGCAGGCCGCACCATGGCCGCCGCCGCCGAGCTCTTCGAGTCCGTGACGCGCCGCTACGGCAAGCCGGAATGGATGCTGGAAGAGACCGAGATCAACGGCCAGAAAGTCGGTGTCGCCGAGACGGTCGTCTGGTCGAAGCCCTGGTGCGATCTGCTGCATTTCGAGCGCGATCACGACGCGCTCATTGCTGCACGCGGCGAGACCCCGGACCCGAAAGTCCTCTTCGTCGCCCCGATGTCGGGCCACTACGCCACGCTGCTGCGCGGTACGGTCGAGGCCTTCCTGCCCGATCACGAGGTCTACATCACCGACTGGCAGGATGCGCGCATGGTGCCGCTGCACGAGGGCCGGTTCGATCTCGACGCCTTCGTTGCCTATATCCGCGAGATGATCGCCGTGCTTGGCCCGGACGTGCATGTGGTCGCCGTCTGCCAGCCGGGACCGCCCACCCTGTCGGCCATTGCCCTGATGGCGCAGGACGAGGACCCGGCCCGTCCGGCCTCGATGACCTTCATGGGCTCGCCCATCGATACGCGCCTTTCGCCGACCGTTCCGAACAAGCTCGCCGAGGAGCAGCCCTTCGACTGGTTCGCGAACAATCTGATCCACACCGTGCCGATGCCCCATCCGGGCGCCTTCCGGCGGGTCTATCCGGGCTTCCTGCAGCTGGCCGGCTTCATGAACATGAATCTCGACCGGCATGTCGACGCCCACTGGGACTTCTTCAACCATCTCGTCGAGGGCGATGGCGACAGCGCCGAGAAGCACCGCACCTTCTACGACGAATATCTCGCCGTGATGGACCTGTCCGAGGAGTTCTACCTGCAGACGATTACCGACGTCTTCCAGGAGCACAAGCTGCCGCGCGGCATTCAGGAGCATGACGGGCGCCTCGTCGATCCGTCCCGCATCGTCGATACGGCCCTGCTCACGGTCGAGGGCGAAAATGACGATATTTCCGGCATCGGCCAGACCCAGGCGGCGCACACGCTCTGCAGCGCCCTGCCCGACGACCTCCAGATGGACTGGATCCAGCCCAAGGTCGGCCATTACGGCGTCTTCAATGGCAGCCGTTTCCGCTCGGAAATCGCTCCGAAAATGAAAGCCTTCATGCGCGAACAGGGCGCCGAGGCACTGGCGCGCCGCAACCGGGACTGAGCCCGGCGCAGCGCGCCGAAAGCCCGGACGCCTATTCGTCCGTGTCGTTCGTGACCGTCAGCCCCAGCGCGTCGTAATCGAAGCTGCCTGCCTCGATCTGCGCCGCGATGTCCGCGACGGAGAGCGGGACGGGCGGCGTCATGTCGATCGTCATCGACCCGCCCTGATTGATGAAGGTCACCAGCGCATTGGACACCTGCATGAGCAGCGGGCGCGGCACTTCAGGCGGCGCACCGACCGTGCCCAGCGTAACCATGGCTGCGGCCTGCGCGCGCATGTCGTCGACCGTCACGCCCTGGGCCGTCGCACCGGCAGTGAGAGCTCGCTCGAGCAGGGACAGATCGACCAGCCGCACAGTGAGATTGTGCAGGACGATCGGCCCCATCAGGTCCAGCGACGCCTGGAGGGTCGCCTCCTCGTCATCCTTCTCCTCGGCGTCCCGCATGGCCTCGCCCGCGGCGGGCAGGGCCGCGAAGTATTCGTCGTATCCGCCCAGATCCTGGGCGAACTCGATCCGCAGACCGTCTCGGATCTGGAGATAGTTCTCGCCCGTCGTCCAGTAACGCCCGGTATCCTCGTCATAGATGGAGTTGGCCTCCATGCTCAGCTCGATATCCTCATAGCCCAGCAGGCCGATGGCCGAAGCGACTTCCGCGCCCTCCGGTTGGCTCGCATCGGGCATGAAACGGGCCGAGTCGAGGCTGGCCGTGGAAATGTAGCGGGAACCGCGCTGCTCGATCTCGCCGACCATATTGCCGAGCGTGAACTCCATGCCCGCCGCAGCCAGGTCGACACCACGAACCGCGAACCGGTCGAATACGTCGATACCGGCGGAGAAGGCGCTGTCGTAATAGGCGTCCGTAATGGCGCTTTCATCGGCACCCGCAGCGATCGCATCGAACATTTCGGCATAGGCTTCGGTCTTGAAACCGATGACCGACATCTCGTCGAGATTGAAACGAACCGGGCCTTCGGGAGACTGGCCGTTCAGACGCATGCCGAGCAGGGCCATGCGGCCGAGTTCGACGCGGCTGTAATTCTCGATGACGAACTGGTCGAGCGCGAGATCGAAACTCTCGCCGCCCTTTTCGCCCGCCGTGGACTGACCGGTCAGACCCTCGAAGCGGAAGGCGTCGAACTCGTAGAGATTCCAGTCGGGCTCGTAATCCTCGTCGACTTCACCCGCGAAGACGCGGCCAAGGTCCGCGGCCATCAGGGCGTTCGGTCCATCGACCTCGAAATGGTCGAGCCCGAATACCGTACCGCTATCGTCCGAGACGGCGCTGAGCCCCTCGATTACGAGACCGTCGAGCAGGACATCGCCGCTACCGGAAAGCCGTGGTGCCTCGAAGATCAGCCGTTCGGCGCGCAGATCCTCTGTGACATCGCCGGTCGCCTCGTCGGTCCCGGTCTCCAGATCGGTAAACACGACATCATGCAGGATATAACGGCCGCGATCGAACTCGCTGCGCTCGAACCGGACGACGTCATTGCCGTCGCCGACGAGTCCCATGCGTTCCATGGCGGCATCTGCCGCGGCGCGGCTCTGTGCAAGGACACTGCCCGCGGGAAGCATGACGCAGGCGAGGCTTGCCGTCGCGGCGGCCAGCAGCAAATTGGTCTTCATCGGTATCCCCTCTTTCGGAATTGTCACTTCAACAGGCCCTCGCCCGGGAAGCTAGCATTTCCGGTGAGGCAATTGTGTGAAACCTGCGGTTTAGAAGGGGGGATTGTCTAGCGTTCGTTACCGCCCAGGCCGGACAGGAACGCGCCGATCGGGTCATCGCGCTCGGTCGCCGGTTCGCTCTCGGCCGGTTCGGCGGCAGTCACAGCCTCCGCGACCGGCCGGGGCGCCGGCGCCACCGGTTCGGCCAGACGCGCGACCGGTAGGTCGACGCCAAGCCCGCTGCGGGGTGCAGCTCGCAGGAAGGCGCCGAAAACCCGTGCCGGCGGACCGCCGCCTGTCGCACGCTCCGTCGGCGCATTGTCGTCATTGCCGGTCCAGACCACAGCCACCAGATCGCCCGAGAAACCGGCGAACCAGGCATCGCGGAAATCGTTGGTCGTGCCCGTCTTGCCGCCGGTCTCCAGCCCGGGCACGGCCGCCCGGCGGCCGGTCCCCTCGCGCACATTGGTCACCAGGAGATCATGGATACGGCCATAGGTGCGCTGGTCCAGAACGAGGGCCGGATCGGGCGTGTCCGCCTCGAACAGGACCTCGCCCGTCCCGGTCTCGATCCGGCGCACGCCCCAGGCCGGGGCGCGGTATCCGCCGTTCGCAAAGGGGACATAGGCAGACGCCAGTTCGAGCGGCGTGACCTCATAGGCACCGAGCGCGAGGGAGCGGTCGATACGCAGATCGCTCTCGATACCCAGCCGTTGTGCCAGGCGGGCGACATGGGCCCGGCCGGTTTCCTCGGCAATCTGCACGGCAACCGAATTGGAGGAGCGGATGAAAGCCTCGCGCAGGCTCATCTCGCCGCGATATTCGTCATTGTAATTCTGCGGCGTCCAGTCGCCGACGCGCACCGGCGCGTCATTGCGGATATCCCAGGGCGAGAGGCCGGCCTCGAAGGCCGAGGCATAGACGAAGGGCTTGAAGGCGGAGCCGGGCTGCCGCTGCGCGAACACCGCACGATTGAACTGCGAATGGGCATAGCTGCGACCGCCCACGAGGGCCCGCACGGCACCGTCATGCGCCAGGGCAACGACCGCGCCCTCATCCGCGCCGGCCGCGGTGTCGTTATCGTCGAGCACGCTGGCGAGCGCCTGTTCGGCCGCGCGCTGGGCATCAACATCGAGCGTGGTGTGCACGACCAGATCGCCATGCGACGGACCTGCCACCTCGCGCACCTGCTGGAAGACCCAGTCGATAAAATACTGCGCGCCCTGGCTGGAGGCTCCGCGCGAAACCCGGATCGGGGTTTGCGCAGCGGCGATGCGCTCGGCCTCGGTGATGCGGCCGGTCTGGTGCATCAGATCGAGCACGACCGTGGCGCGGGCCGCGGCACGCTGCGTGTCATTGGCCGGGCTGTAACGCGAGGGCGCCTTGAGCAGACCGGCCAGCAGGGCCGCCTCGCCCAGGCTGAGATCGCTGGTCGGTTTGGAGAAATAGCGCATGGACGCCGCCTCGACGCCCCAGGACCCGCTGCCGAAATAGACCCGGTTGAGATAAAGCTCGAGGATCTCGTCCTTGGTGAAGCGGCTCTCCAGCCAGAAGGCCAGCATCATTTCCTGCACCTTCCGGCGCAGGGTGCGGTCCGGCGACAGGAAGAGGTTCTTGGCCAGCTGCTGGGTCAAGGTGGAGCCGCCCTGCACGACCCGCCCGGCGCGGACATTGGCGAGCATGGCGCGGCCCAGACCGATCACATCGACACCGGGATGACTGTAGAAGCGGCGATCCTCCACCGCGAGCACGGCATCGACGAGATAGGGCGGGATGTCGTCGATCGATACATCATGCCCGTGCGCCGAACCGCGGCGGGCAATCACCCGTCCGTCATGATCGAGGAAGGTTATGGTCGCGGACCGCTCGATCGCCGCCAGTCCGGAGGTATCGGGCAGGTCGCGGGCGATGGAGACGAGCCAGCCGCCGGCGGCCAGCCCGATCAGGACCAGCACCACTGCGGCACTGCGCAGCCAGGGGAAACCGCCACGCTTTCGCGCAGGCCGGCGCCGCCGCGTCGTGGCCGATCGCGACTTGCGGGCTGCCGTGGTGCGGCGCTCTACCGTGCGCTTTGAGGGCCGGCGGGCCATTCCTCGTCCTTGCATAGAAACACGTCGTTTCATGTGTGCGGAGCAGGGTTAATTCCCCATGAAGACGCGCAGATCGGACTTGCGCTTGCCCCGGCCAGATTCCACCATGCCGGCGAAGAAGGACCCAATCATGACGGTAAAGCGTTCAATTCTTGTTCTTGCAGCGCTTCTGGGCGCTGTCAGCCTGTCCGGATGCGTCATCTATGAAGGCCGCGATGCGGTCTGCCCCGACGGCGATCCCAATGCCGACAACTGGCCTTATTGCGGCGGCGCCAGCCCGGGCAGTTCCCAGCCCTCGTCGGGCGAACCCCGCTACGATTGAGCGCCGGCCTCCCGATCGGCTGAATCAGGCGCCTTGTCCGCATCGAGTTGCAGTGTAGCCGCTTCCGGCGCGAAACTGATCAGCACGGTTTCGGCCGTGCGCGGCGGCTCGCGGCCCGGCCCGAGCAGGGCGATCGTGCCGTTAGGCTGCCGCGCGAGGATCAATTCCCCGTCCGTTCCAAGATCCTCGAGGAGCCGCTCGAGCGTGTAGGCCTCGGTCAGCCGCGTGACACGAAAGCGCCAGCCCTTCCACCAGTCGCGCGCAAGGCCGTCATAGCCGCGGCCGCGCCGGATCAGGGTCCGGCCGCGCGCCGTATAGGCGATCGCGCGCGGATCCTCATCGGAGCGGTCCTTCGCCTCGCCGTCCTCCTCGCCCCGGGGCGCTTCGTACCCGGAGAGCTGGAAAACCCGGCTCCGGCCCAGCTCGGGCGCATAATCCACACAGACCAGCGCGTTATAGGCATCGTTCGGTGAGGCCGCGAGCAGTGACGCAAAGCGGGCCGGCTCCAGCCGCCAGTCCGCCGTCTCGGACAGAACCTCGCCGTAATAGACCTCGTGCCCGGCCAGGCGTGCCGCCCGGAGGCGCCGCCAGCTCGTATCCGCCACGGTGACCGGAATTTCCGCCGTCTTGAGCGCATCGGCGAGGCCGAGGCTCCAGGGATTGGCGCCGACCAGGAGAAGCCTTTCCGGGCCCGTTTGCGAGAGCTTGAGAAGTCGGGCCAGCGGCGCGACCGCGAACCCGCATCCGAACACGCTCGCGAAAATGGTCGCGAAAACCAGCGGCGCGAGGATTTCCGCATCGGCCCGCCCGACATCGATCAGACCGACCGCGAGGTGACCCGCCGCCGCCGCGGCGACCACGCCGCGCGGTCCGATCAGGCCGATGAACCCGGTCTCTCTCGCATCGAGCCCCGACCCCAGCGTCGCCAGCACCACGGAGAGGGGCCTGACCACCAGCATGAAGACCAGGATGAAGGCGAGGTGCGGCCAGCCCAGGGCGGCAAAATCCGAGGGGGCCAGATCGGCGGCGAGGACGACGAAAACGCTCGCCACGAGGATGGCGGCGATGCCTTCCTTGAAACGCCGCATCTCCTCAATCGAGGCCAGACGCGAATTGGCCACGACGAGTCCGAACATGGTCACGGCGACCAGCCCGGTCTCGCTGGCCAGGGCGTCGGCAACCGCGAAACAGACCAGCACCGCAGCCAGTACGAGCGGGGCCTTCATCGGCTCGGGCACCCAGCCGCGCCGGAAGGCCCGCGACAGGCCGTAGCCGAAAGCGAAGCCCAGGGCCGCACCGATGAGTGCGCCCAGCGTCAACGCACCGGCAGCACCAAGCCAGTCATGCCCCATGGCGGTTTGCCGGATCGCCTCGAAGACGAATACGGCCGCCAGCGCACCGATCGGATCGTTGACGATCCCCTCCCACTTCAGCACCGAGGCGATACGGCCGGGCAGCTTGGCCTGGCGCAGCAGCGGCAGGACGACAGTCGGACCGGTGGTCGTCAGGAGAGCGCCGATCATGGCAGCGATGTCCCAGGCCAGCCCCGCGACATAGTGCAGGGCGATGGTCGCCAGTCCCCAGCCCAGCGGAAAACCCAGAAGGACCATCCGCCGCACCGGGGTCGATGCGTCGCGAAGTTCCCGGAAATTCAGGGAAATACCGCCATCGAACAGGATGACCGCGACCGCCAGGGCGATCATCGGGCGCAGATAGCCGCCGAAGCTTTCGGCCGGGCTCAGAAGCGGGGCTCCCAGGGCCAGCGCCGCGATCGGGCCCAGCAGCAGGCCGGCCCCCATCATCAGCACGATGGACGGCCAGCGCAGTCGCCAGGCAAGCCATTGAGCCGCCACACCTGAACCGGCGATGACTGCGATGGTCAGGGTGAGGTCAGCGGGGGCGTCTATCATGGGCCTCACATGTTCAAGCGTTTCCGATTTCGCACCGCCCGCACAAGCATGAAGCAGGTGCGACCGGCACAAGGGAGGCCAAGATGGACGGATTTACCCCGGAAACACAACTCGCACTCGTCTCCTTCCTCATCGCCATGGGGATCGGCGGACCCGTCGCACTGTTCGGAGCCGGCAATGTCTTCCAGGCCGGGCGGATCGTCGGCGGTTTCGCCCTGCGCCACCGCATGGTCACGGGGCTCGGTCTGAGCCTCGCCGGCGGTGCGGGCCTGATGGGGAGCGGCCTGCTGGGACTGCCGTTCTCGCTGCTGGGCAGCTGACGCTCAGGGCGCGTCCTCACCGGCACCGTCCGGACTGTGGACGAGGTCGAAACCGATCGACCGGCCGCCATAGTCGCCATGCTCATAGGTCTCGCTCTGGTCGTCGAACCATTTGACGAGATGCCCGTGCAATCGGCCGAACAATTCTTCCAGGTCGGCCTCCTCGAGCGGTAGCGGCAGATCGAACGTACTGCCATTGCGGATCGAGACTTCCACATGCTGACCCTTCTTCGCGCAGGTGACGACGAGCCGGACCCACTCGCCGGTCGTCGAGACCTTCACCGCCAGACCGAAGGCGATCGGCCCCAGCGGCAGAAAGCCGGTGCCGGAAACCGAGAAGGCCCCGCTGCCGTGCGGCTGGGGTGTCCAGGCCCCCTCCGGCGGTACCAGGAAGACGCAGACACCGCCCGGCGCACCGAGAAAGCGGCAGAAGCCGACGGAGATGTTCTCGGCCACATTGCGGATGATGGCGTAGTTTTCGAGGCTGAGCTTGCCATACCGCTCCGCCGCCGACGCCAGACTGCCGAAACGCGTCGTGTCGCTCATTTGTCACTCCCCTTGCGGTGCTCGCGCGGCTAGTCTGCCACGCGCCGCAGCGGGAGGGGAATCATGCGCAGCTCGACGATGACAATCATGCTGGCAGGAGGCGCCCTCCTGGCCATGTCGGGCTGCAATCCTGCGCCCGGCAATGCTTCCGACGCCTGGAATACGCTCGACGGCGACGCCCCTCTGGTCATTGCCCATCGCGGCGCGAGCGGCGAGCGCCCCGAACACACGCTCGAAGCCTACCGTCTCGCGATCGCACAGGGTGCCGACGTGATCGAACCGGACCTCGTCATGACGTCCGACGGTCATCTGGTCGTGCGCCATGACCACTACCTCTCGACATCCACCGATATTGCCGCACATCCGGAGTTCGCCGACCGCCGGCGCGTGATTGACGGCCGCGACGACTGGTGGGTGGAGGATTTCACGCTCGCCGAAATCCGCACCCTGCGCGCCGTCCAGCCCTGGCCGGACCGCTCCCAGGACTTCAACGGCCGGTTTCTCATCCCCACTTTCGAGGAGGTGCTCGATCTCGCCGCCGAGGCGGGCATCCGCACCGAACCGGAGGTGAAGGCGCCGGCCTATCTCGCTTCGGTCGACCTCGACCCGCTGCCGGAACTTGTCCGCATCCTGCGGGCACGCGGACTGGACGGGGCCGACGCGCCGACAGCCATCCAGTGCTTCGAGCCGGATTTCCTGCGGCGACTGAACGACGAAGTCGAGACGCCGCTGCTTATGCTCGTCTTCCCGTTACAGGAACTCGACCCGTTTGCGGACCCGCTCCAGCCGACGGTCTCGCTCGACGATGCCGCCGCCTTCGCCGACGGCGTCGGCCCCGCCAAGAGTCTGGTCATGGACGCGCGCGGCGCGTCGACGGGCTTTATCGAGGCGGCGCACGCGCGCGGGCTTGAAGTCCACCCTTGGACCTTCCGCGACGACCAGCCGGTCTCGGACGATATGGACATCACGGCGGAGCTGCAGGCCGTCTTCCGGATCGGGGCCGATGGCGTCTTCACCGATTTCCCAGCCACTGCCTTTGCTGTCCGCGAGTCGATGGCCGACGAATAAACCGGAGCACAGGCACAAAAAAAGACGGCGCGGACTTTCGTCCACGCCGTCTTCCTGTGTCGGTTTCAGACCGCCTTAGTCGGCGAGCTGAAGGTCGACCGCCTTCGGACCCTTACCGCGACGATCCGGTTCGGTTTCGAAAGAAACCTTCTGGCCGTCGCTGAGCCCCGGAAGGCCAGAAGCCTGGACAGCAGAGATGTGCACGAACACGTCATTGCCGCCCTCGTCCGGGGTGATAAAGCCAAAGCCTTTGCTTTGGTTGAAGAATTTGACCGTACCTGTGGCCATGGTGGGAACCTTCCCTGAATGCATGCCCCGCGTCCGGGCATAAGAAAGTGACGGCGCAAGCGTCCTGGCGCCGTAACGGACGTGGAAAGTCGGGGAAGGCTGAAGTCTAAGGGTCCGATGGTACCATTACATGCATAGACATGTGCCAGGCATCGGTAGGCGATCAGTATTCCGTCCGGCCTCCTTGGGCCGCCCGTCCGGGCTGTTATGCGCATGGATCAGGCGACAAATCAAATGAAACTCTTACGGCGTCGTTACGAAGCCGCAAAGGCGATCGAGAAAATTGACGGATGCGGAGCGGGACGCTTGACCTGGCGCGGCTTCCAACCGAGTTTCCGGCCATGCCCAGACGCCGTTTTCTCGACCGTACCCAGCGCCATCGCGAACAATCGCGCAAGACCGATCGCGGCTTCAACCCGGCCGGCATGATCCGTCTGGCCGGTTTCGGCGCTGCGCTCATCGTCTTCGTGGCCGTCTATATCGGTTTCGCGCGCCAGGGCGAGACCATTTACGACGGTCGCTGGGGCGTACTCCAGCGGCTGATCACGCCGCTCTTCCTGGGCATCAACGCGCTGGAACTGATCGTCATCCTGCTGGTCGGTTTCTTGGCCTGGCGGATCTGGCTTCGCATGCAGCGGCGCTGAGCCCGGGCACGGATTCCGCCGGCCCGTCTGATCTGCCCCCTAGCCACGCGGCATAGCGGGGGCTATGGGGCTAGGCGTCGGCAAGGATCAACGGGTAAGCCAGACGGAAGGACTTGGTCATGGGTGTGAAGATTGCGGTGTTCGGCGCTACGGGTGCGGTCGGCAAGGAAATGCTGACCATTCTCGCGGAGCGTCTCTTTCCGGCGGACGAAGTTTTCGCCCTGGCGAGCCGCAAATCCATGGGCGTGGAACTCTCCTATGGCGACAAGACGCTGAAATGCCAGAACGCCGAGAGCTTCGACTTCTCGAAAGTCGACCTCGTGCTCATGTCCGCAGGCGGCGACGTGTCGAAGGAATGGTCGCCGAAAATCGCCAAGGCGGGTGCCATCGTGGTCGACAATTCCTCGGCCTGGCGCATGGATCCGGAGGTTCCGCTCGTCGTGCCCGAGGTCAATCTCGATGCGCTCGACGGGATCAGGAAGGGCATCGTCGCCAATCCGAACTGCTCGACCATCCAGCTCATGGTCGCACTCAAGCCCATCCATGACCGCGTGGGCATCAAGCGCGTGAATTGCGCCACCTACCAGGCCGTTTCCGGCGCCGGACAGGCCGCCATGGACGAGCTCTGGACGCAAACCAAGGGCATTTACGTCAACGACCCGATCGAGCCGGACGCCTTCACCAAGCAGATCGCCTTCAACGTCATTCCGCATATCGACGTCTTCATGGAAGACGGTTCGACCAAGGAAGAATGGAAGATGGTGGTCGAGACCAAGAAAATCCTCGACCCGAAGGTCAAGCTGTTCGCGACCTGCGTCCGCGTTCCGGTCTTCGTGGGCCATTCCATCGCCACCCATCTCGAGCTCGAGAACCCGCTTTCGGCCGACGAGGCGCGCGACCTGCTGCGCGAGAGCCCGGGCCTGATGGTGATCGACAAGCACGAGGACGAGGGCTACGTCACGCCGGTCGAGAGCGTCGGCGAATTCGCCACCTTCGTCTCGCGCGTCCGCGAGGACCCGACCGTCGAAAACGGTCTGGCGCTCTGGGTCGTTTCCGACAATCTGCGCAAGGGTGCCGCCCTGAACGCCGTGCAGATTGCCGAAGGACTGCTCAACAAGGGCATCCTGAAGACCAGCTAGGCCACCCCCCCATCGACGCATGGCAGATCAGCACAAATAGCGGGTCGTCATCGACACCCGGGCTGCTTATGTGCGATGGACTGAAACCGTCGTCCGGAGCCCGCATGTCCAGCGACCCGTCTGCCATTATCCGCCGCTCCACGGCGATCGGACTGAGCGCCTATCTGATCTGGGGGCTTTCGCCGCTCTTCTTCCAGCTGCTCGATTTCGCCAGCGCCCTGGAAATCATCCTGCACCGCGTGGTGTGGGCCGTGCCGCTGCTCGCCGGCTCGCTTCTCGTCACCGGCAAGCTCGGCAGCGTGCTTGGCGCACTGAAGGATACGCGCACCCTGATCACCCTGGTGATCACCGCCGCGCTCATCTCGGTCAACTGGTGGGGTTTCATCTACGCGGTGAATTCCGGCCACGTCCTGCAGGCTTCGCTGGGCTATTACATCAACCCGCTGCTTTCGGTCGCGGTCGGTGTCGTGGTGCTGCGCGAACCGCTCGGTCCCTGGCGTATAGCAGCGATCTTCCTGGCGGCGCTGGGGGTGATGAACCAGATCATCACGGTCGGCGAAGTCCCGTGGATCTCGCTCCTGCTCGCGGTTTCCTTCACCTGCTACGGCTATCTCCGCAAGGTCGTCACGGCGGACGGTCGGGTCGGGCTGTTCTGGGAAACCAGCTTCCTCCTGCCCTTCGCCATCATCGGCCTGATCTGGCTGCAAGCCAGCGGACACGGGCATTTCACGGAAAGTCTGCGCCAGGCCCTTCTCCTCATGGCCGCCGGCGTGGTGACCGTGGTCCCGCTCCTGCTCTACATCATCGGCGCACGCGGGCTGCGGCTTTCGACCATGGGCGTGATGCAGTTCACCGCGCCGACCCTGCAATTCTTCATCGGCGTGCTCGGCGGAGAGGCCTTCACCACGGGCCACATGGTCACCTTCGTGCTGATCTGGGGCGGCGTGGCGACTTTTACCTGGAGCCAGTTCCGTCGCGACAAGGTACGCGCTGCCGCACCCGGAGAGGCCCGTTAAGACGGCGCGCCGGGCGCGCAGTTACCTGTAGATGTCTTGAAAGCAGGAGGGATCAGGGCCGGGGAGAGGTCAAGGGCGGCAAAGCCGCCGCACCGCGGTTACACCCTTGACCTCTCCCCGGCCCTGATCTGAAGTCTCGGCAAGACAATAATGGATTGATCCCGAAAACGTTTCGGGTCGAAAGGTCACCCGCATGTCCGAGTTTCCGCCCGCCCGGTCCATCCAGACCAACGGCATCACCCTCTCCGTCCATATCGCCGGACCGGAAGACGGCCAGCCCCTCCTCCTGGTGCATGGCTGGCCGGAGCTGGCTTATTCCTGGAAGAACCAGATCGGTGTGCTGGCCGCGGCAGGCTATCGCGTGATCGCACCCGACCTTCGCGGTTTCGGCGGGTCGGACCGGCCGGAAGCCGTGTCCGACTATGTCATGGACACGCTGATCGCCGACCTGACAGGCCTGCTCGATGCACTCGGGCATGAGAGCGCCGTCTGGGTCGGACACGACTGGGGCGGGATCATAACCTGGCACGCCGCCATGCTGGCGAAATCCCATGTGGCCGGCGTGATCGGGGTCAATACGCCTCACCTGCCCCGCGGCGCCGAACCGCCGACGCATTACTTCCGCGAGGTCGGCGGCGACGAGCATTACATCCTGCGCTTCCAGGAACCGGGCCTTGCCGAAAAGGTCTTCGAAGGCCGCGAGGACGATTTCTTCGCCTTCATGTTCGGCCGGCCGCCCAAGGCGAGCGAACTGGAAAGCCGTTTTCCCGACATCACCCATATTCCGCGCCTTTTCGAAAGCTTCAAGGGCCGCCCCGATGAGCGGATCGTCGTCCCGCCCGAAGATCGCAAGATCTATGCTGACGCCTATCGCAAATCGGGCTTTGCGGGCGGCATCAATCTCTACCGGAATTTCGATGCGAACTGGGAGCGCATGGGCGGCGTGGACCACCGCCTCGCCATGCCCTGCCTCATGGTGTCGGCCGAATGCGACTTCATGCTGCCGCCCAAGCTCGCCGGCTGGATGCCCGCCCTGTGCAAGGATTCCGAATTCGCCGTCATCGAGGGCTGCGGACACTGGACGATGTGGGAGGAGCCCGAACAGCTCAATGCTCACATGCTCGAATGGCTGCAGCGCCGCTTTCCGGCTGACGCGGAATAGGAAAATGCCTAGATTGACTGGAAACGATTCGAAAGCTGAGGCCTGAAGGGCGGGGCATGACCGAGCTGGACTGGCGCATAAATCCGGGCCGCAAGATCGCCACGCTGGAACTGCGCGAGGACTCAACCGTTGCCGACATGCAGAACGCGATCCGCCGCCTGCCCGATGTGCCTGGCTGGCAGAATGATTTCGACATAATCATCGAGATCCGGCCGGATGCGACGCTGGAAGACTTCACGGCCGACAATCTGGTCCAGCACAAGGATTTCATGCGCGTCTGGAACGCGGAAAACCGCAAGGGACACTCACCGCGAACCGCGCTGGTCTGTTCGGACGATCTCAAGCGCACCATTCCCAGCCTCTGGGAAGCGATGACACGGGCCGGCTGGATGACGGCGATCGGCGTTTTCGAGACGCGCGAAGCGGCCTATCGCTGGATCGCCGACAAATAGCGCCGGCACCGCAGCGGGTCGAAAAACTTGCTTCCGGTTGCAAAGCGCGATTTTCTTTCACCCGAGAGGAGAACGGCCTGCATCTGCGGGCTGCTTTTGGAGGGAAGACCATGCCAGTCGATGAACAGCCGCCCGAGGGCGGAGCGCGCGAAAGCGGCACGACCGTGTCCGTCAATCCGGACGATCGCGGCAATGCCAATCTGATCTACATTCTTTACCTGCTCAGCCTGGTGGTCGGCATTACCGGCCTCGTCGGCGTGATCATGGCCTACCTGGCCAAGGACAAGGCCCCGGACTGGCTCAAGAGCCACTATGTCAACCAGATCCACATTTTCTGGAAAGGCCTGGCCTATGTGGTGGTCGGTACGCTGCTGACCTTTGTCCTGATCGGTATTCTCGTCCTGCTCTGGGCGCTGATCTGGTACATCATCCAGGTCGTGAAGGGCATGCAGGCCCTGTCACGCGGAGAAACCGTCAAACCGGCCGGCTGGGGATTGTAGGCTCCGGCTCGGTCCGCATTCTGCAGACAATGACACATCGGCACCGCGGCAATCGCTGCGGTGCCGTTTTCATGAGACATTGCTTCAGCCGAGACACCGGTACACCGCCTCGATGATCCGCACGGGGCGCGGATCGCCGGCGAGGTGGTGCTGCTGGCGATTCATGACATAGGCACCCGACAGCCCCTTTACCGGATCGGCGAAGGCGCAGGACCCGCCCCATCCGGAATGCCCCACGGCCTCCGGTGTCGGACCGTAAAAGCCCGGCGTCGTATTGCGCATCACGCCGGCCCCCCAGGACAGCTCGAAGGGCAGGACCTTGTCCTCGCCGCGCACGCGTTCCTTGACGAGCTCTGCCAATGTCGCCTCCGAGATAAAGGGCTCGCCTTCGAGCCGGCCCTTGTCGGCATAGACGCTCATCAGGCGGACCAGAGCGCGGGCGGTCGAATGCGCATTGGCCGCCGGGAATTCCGCCCTGCGCCATTCGGTGGCGCCGCGGCGGCCCGGCGAGGACCAGGGCTTGAGGAAGGCCAGCTCGCGCATGCGGTTGGGCTCGCCCAGCTGCGGCACCTGTTTGGGCATGGCGTGTTCGGCGGTACGCGCATGCTCGCTTTCGTCCAGGCCGATATGGAAATCGATGTCGTGCGGCCCGCAGATATCCTCTCGGAGGATGGCCCCGACCGTTCGGCCGTCTGTGCGCCGCGCAAGAGCATCGACGATAAAGCCGAAGGTGACGGGGTGATAGCCCGAGCCCGTGCCCGGCTCCCAGAGCGGCGCCTGGCGCGCGAGCCGGTCCTCGATGAGGTCCGCATCGAACCAGTCGCCCGGATCCATTTCCTCGGCGATGCCCGACAGGCCGGCCTGGTGGGACAGCGCCTGGGCCACGGTCACCGCGCCTTTGCCCTCGGCCGCGAATTCCGGCCAGTAGCGGGCGACGGGCGTGTCGTAATCGAGCTTTCCCTGATCGACGAGGCGCGCCACGACCAGCGCCGCGATCGCCTTGCCGGTCGAGTAGACCGGGATCAGCGTATCGGCTTGCCAGTCGCGGGTTCTGGCCTTGTCCGCCCAGCCGCCATGAAGGTCGACGACGATTTCGTCGCCGAGGCGCAGCGCGAAGCCTGCGCCGAGCTCGTCATAATCGGTCCAGTTGGACAGAAAGGCATCGCGGACCGGCTCGAAGCCGGGCGCGACATGGCCGTGAATGGCAGGAGTTCGGGTATCGGTCATGCCGTCTGGCTAGCGCGAATGCAGCAGCGCAACAAGCCACGCCCTGCGGCTAGACCGCTTCGGCTTCGAAGCGCACGAGCGGCTCGTCGAAAACCGGTCTGCCCGCCACGACAGGCAGTTCGGTCGAGTGCCACTCATTGGCCCTCATGACGAGGCTCACCGTTACGGCAACCGCATATTCGAGCGCCGCCTTCGGCCCGGCACCCTCGACGAGCGCGCGCACGAAGGCTGCCGTCAGGACGTCTCCGGTCCCGTTCGGGGCCTTGGGCAGACGCTCGTGCGTGACCAGCCAGGCTTCCTCGCTATCGGCATACAGGACGCCGATCCTGCCGTGACGCGGCAGGGAAGAGACCAGAACCGGGCGGTCCATCGATCTCGCTGCGCGGACCATCGAGGCCAGATCGGTTAGCTGGCGGCCTGTGATATGGCCCAGCTCGAACGCATTCGGCGTAACCAGGTCCGCCCGGGAAATCAGCTGGTCCTTGATCGCCGCCGCGATCGGGGCCGGCACATAAAGACCGCCGGGCGAGTCTCCCATGATGGGGTCGACCACGACCATGGGTTCCCGGGCGAAAGCACGACGGCCTTTCTGGACCCGGCTGCCCTTGCGAACCACATCGATCACGGATGCCGTATCGAAGACCTGTCCGACATCGGCGAAATAGCCCGTCAGGACAACATCGACGATGTCCAGAAGCCCCTGATCGGCAATACCGGAGAGGACGGATTCGAACATGTCCTGCTCGACCGTCCCGCCTCCCGGATCGCCCCAGCCGGGGTGGCGCCCGTACAGCACGGTCGGCACCAGCATCGTGTCGATCCTGCCGGTATGGAGCACGCGCTCGCCCGCTCCGCCTCCGACCGAAGAGGCGGCAACGTGACTGGAAAGGATAAGGGCCAGCGGCATGTATTTCATGCTATATCGGTTTTCCCTTCGATCCCAAGACCTCATGGACCATCGCACCGATGCGACGCCTCATCCGTTCCGCACTCTTCGTTCCCGCTTCCAAACCGAGGGCGATCGAGAAAGCCGCCCATGTCGGCGCTGATCTTCTCATTCTCGACCTCGAGGACGCCGTCGGTCCCGACGAAAAGGAGGAGGCGCGCGAGCGGGTCGAGGAAGCGCTGGAGAGCTGGGATGTGTCGGGCGCGATCCGTGCCGTTCGCGTGAACGGTCGTGACACGGAATGGAATGACGGCGATATGCGCGTCGCCAGCCGGGCCGATGCGATCGTGCTGCCCAAGATCGACCAGGTCGGCGATCTTCACGCCGCTCGCGCCGCGCTCAACGCGCATGGCGCCTCGACGCCCATCTGGGCGATGGTCGAGACGCCGCGCTCGATCCTGAATATCGCCAGCATAGCCAGCGCGACCGGGACCGGTCTGAGCGGCCTCATCGCCGGCACGAATGATCTCTGCAAGGAGCTGAGATGCACGACCGCCGGCAACCGGCTTGCCCTGGTCGGGCATCTGGCGCAGATCGTCTGCGCCGCCAGGGCGAACGGGCTCTATGCGCTGGACGGGGTCTACAACCAGTTTCGCGACCCGAAGGGCTTCCGGGCCGAAGCCGAACAGGGCCGGACGCTCGGCTTCGACGGCAAATCCCTCATCCATCCCGGTCAGGTCGATCTGGCCCACCTGTATTTCGGTCCGACCCCGGCCGAGCTGGAACAGGCAGCCCGTATCGTCGCGGCTTTCGCGGATCCGGATAATGCCGGCAAGGGTGTGATTTCGCTCGATGGAAACATGGTCGAGCGGCTACATCTCGAGGCCGCGCGGGCCCTGCTCTCGGCCGGCGGAGACAATGACGGCTAGGCCTCCGGTGCACCCTCGGGCAGAATCAAACACAGATGAAATGCAGTCTGAAACTTGAGTTTGCGGTAGAAGACCCGCTTTCATGAAGCCAGTTGAAGGAAGAAAAATGAGCGACACGACGACCATCTGGCACAATCCGCGCTGTTCCAAATCCCGTCAGACCCTGGCCCTGCTCGAGGCCCGCGGCGGCGAACTGGAGGTGCGGAACTACATGGAAGACCTCCCGAGCGTGGCCGAACTCAAGGCCGTGATGAAGAAGCTCGGCTTCACCTCCGCGCATGAATGGCTGCGCAAGAACGAGGCGATCTATCGCGAGCTCGGCCTGAAGGCGATCGAGGACGAGGAGGCGCTTTTCGAAGCGATGTCGCAGCACCCCAAGCTGATCGAGCGCCCCGTCGTGATCCACGGCGACACCGCCATGATCGGCCGGCCGCCGGAACAGGTGTTGGAGCTTTTCTGATCATTGTGACCGGACCCTTCCGGAAACGCTGCGCGCGCTAGCCCCCCACGAATTTCGCCACGCGGGCGCCGAGATTCATCAGTTTCACGAGCGTCTTCTGGGGGATTTTGCGAACCTGACCGTACCAGTCGGTCAGGTTGGTGACGAAGCTCTCCATCCGCTCGAGCCGTTCGGTGACGAGGGCCGGCGTGTCCGGGTCCGCCTTCGCGTCGGCCGCACATTCGCGCAGGATTTCGATCGTGGGATCGATCTCGCGCTGCTTGCGGGCCTCGGCGATGGCCATGAGCATGTCCCAGGGTTCGTGCGACGCGGTGAAGTGATCGCGCCGGTCGCCCATGACGTGCTCGCGCTTCACCAGCCCCAGCGTCTGCAGCTCCTTCAGGGAGTTGGACACGTTCGAGCGGGCGATGTGGAGCGTTTCCGTGATTTCCTCGGCGTGGAGCGGATCCTCGGCGAGATAGAGCAGGGCGTGAATCTGCGCAATGGAGCGATTGACGCCCCAGCGCGCGCCCATTTCTCCCCAATGGAGGACGAAACGCTGCATGGGACCGGAGAGTTTCATCGGATCGCTTTCTGTAATTTCTGTGCCTACAGAAATATCCGTATTCGAGCGGAATGCCATGTGACGGCGCGCCGCACTGCTTGCAGCCGGTCGATCACGCGCTGCGGGCATTCTGCGGAAGGCCGGACATTCCGTCGACGGCGAGATCGGATGCTTCAAGGCTCTCCCGGATCGCCTTGCCCAGCTGGATCGCCTCGTCCGCACGCGCCGACCCTTTCCGCCAGGCGACGCCGATTTCACGACCGGCGACCGGCGGATCGAAAGGACGCACGACAAGACCCATGCGATCGACAAGGCCTGCCTCGACCGCCATACGGGGCAAGAGCGTCGCGCCCAGGCCCGACTTCACCATCTGAACAAGCGTGTGAAGACTGGTCGCCGCGAAGTCGGAGCGGGCACTGCCCATGGAGCAGGCCGCCAGGGCATGGTCGCGCAGACAGTGTCCGTCCTCGAGCAGAAGCAGGGGTTCTCCGGTCAGATCGCCCGGGGTGAGACGAGACTTCTCCGCCAGGGCGTGGTCGGACGTACAGGCGAAGAGAAACTCGTCGGACCAGATCGGCGTCGTCTCGATCATCGGCGCCTCATAGGGCAGGGCGACCAGAGCCGCATCGATGCGGCGGTCGCGCAATGCGTCATAGAGACGATTGGTCAGGTCCTCGCGCAGGAAAAGCTCCAGATCGGGATAGGCGTCGCGCAGGGCCGGAAGCACGCGAGGCAGCAGGAAGGGCGCGATCGTCGGAATGACGCCCAGCTTGAAAGGCCCGGCGAGCGGTTCGCCGGCGGCCTGCGCTGCGATAACGAGATCCTCGGCCTCGGTCATGACCCGGCGCGCCCGCTCGAGCACCGTGTCGCCTGCCGGTGTAAGCGCCGCACCGCGCGCACCGCGTTCCACGAGGATTGTACCCAGGTTGGTCTCGAGTTCCTTGATCGCAGCCGAAAGCGTGGGCTGGGTCACAAAAACCGCCTCCGCCGCGCGAGAGAAACTTCCGTGCTCGGCAAGGGCGATCAGGAACTGCAATTGTCGGAGTGTGGGAAGCTGTGCCATGGGTATTGATAATACCTATGGCTTCACTAAAAACAATCCATTGGATTTATTTTTTCGACGGCGCCATACCGCCGTCATCATCAGGGCGGCCCCCGGGTTCGCCCCCACAAAAATGGAGAGTTACATGCTGGGTATCGGCGACAAGCTGCCGGATTTCGAAGTCGTTGGCGTCAAGCCGGGTTTCAACGCGCACGAAGAGAATGGCGAGTCGGCCTTCGAGCCGATCACGCAGGACAGCTTTGACGGCAAGTGGAAGGTCATCGTCTTCTACCCGAAGGACTTCACCTTCGTCTGCCCGACCGAGATCGTCGCCTTCGACAACCTCGCCGAAGAGTTCGCCGATCGCGACGCCATCGTCATGACCGGCTCCACCGACAACGAGTTCTGCAAGCTGGCCTGGCGCCGCGAGCATCCGGACCTGGACAAGCTGGGTCACTGGCAGTTCGCCGACACGACCGGCTCGCTGGTCGACAGCCTGGGCATCCGTTCCCCGGAAGGCGTGGCCTACCGCTACACCTACATCGTCGACGATGAGGGTACGATCCAGCACGTCTATGCGACCAATCTCAATGTCGGCCGCAACCCGGAAGACACGCTGCGCGTCCTCGACGCCCTGCAGACGGACGAACTCTGCCCGTGCAACCGCGCGGTCGGCGGCGACACGATCGCGGCCTAAGCAAGTCCCTGTCTGACGGCTCGTCCCTCCAGCCGACCGTCAGTGCCCCGGAGCCGTCCCTCGGATGTGTGACGCACATGGCTCCGGGGCATTTTATTGCCCGAACCAAGAATTGCGAATCAATCGCATACAGGAAAGGAGCCTCCCCGATGAGCATCGACACGCTCAAGAGCCAGCTGCCCGACTACGCCAAGGACCTCAAGCTGAACCTGTCTTCCCTGGCGCGCGAAACCGAACTCGACGACCAGAAGAAATGGGGCACTTTCCTCGCTGTCGCCCATGCGGCCGGCGACAAGACGACCTATGACGCCATCCTGGAAGATGCGCAGGCCCAGCTCAGCCCGGAAGCACTCAATGCCGCGAAGGCCGCCTCGGCGATCATGGGCATGAACAATGTCTATTATCGCTTCCTGCATCTCTCGAAGAACAAGGAATACGGCACGCTGCCGGCCAAGCTGCGCATGAACACACTGGCCAATCCGGGCGTCGACAAGGCCGATTTCGAGCTCTGGTCCCTCGCCGTGTCCGCCATCAATGGCTGCGGCCTGTGCATCGACAGCCACGAAGCCGAACTGCGCAAGCACGGACTCACCACGGCGCAGATACAAACGGCCGTTCGCATCGCGGCGACCGTCAATGCGGTGGCCCATGTGATGATGGCTGAGGCCTGAATTGAGGTAGCAGGTCGACTTTCACAGGTTTCGTTAATTTACGAAATGCCCGGCTCGCGCCTCGAACTCATTGAAATACGGAACCTCTAGGCAGCTTTCCACAACCGGTTGCGCTGAACTAGAAGTTCCGTATAATGAGCGTATGTCGATGATAGATCATACGCTCGACCCGCTACCCAGGCGGGCAACACGGACCGACCACGACTCGCGTGGCGGCCGCACCTGGTTTTCACGTGACACGATGAACCGGGCGCAGCACTTCGCCGATGTCAGCTGGGCGTCGGTCCTCCGGCCCGTTCTGATCAGCGCTGTGATCGCTTTCACCGGACTGGTGCTCGCTCCGGGCACGCTGCCGGCCTTCATGATGCTGGGCGGCGTCGCCGGCCTCGTGCTGACCCTGCCCTGCGTCGTCCGCAAGGCGCTCTACACGCCGAAGCGCCGCTAGCCTCTCACCCCCGAGATTGACCCGGCCCCGACACGCACTAGTGTGCGGGCATCAATGACGCCTGCCGAAAACGGCAGATCGGGGAGAGGGGTCCGTCATGAAGTGGTGGTTCGGAATCAAACTCTGGCAGCGTGTTCTGGGTGCTCTGGTACTGGGTGTCCTGTTCGGCTTCGCGCTGTCCGGGATCATGGGCCAGGAGGCCGCGACGGCCTTTATCGACCAGTATATCCGGCCAGTCGGACTGCTCTTCATCAACCTGATCCGAATGATGATCGTCCCGCTCATTTTCTCGACCCTGGTCGCGGGCGTCATCGCCATGGGCAATCCGGCCAAGCTGGGCTCGCTCGGCCTCAAGACCTTCGCGCTCTATTTCGTCACCACGATTTTCGCCAATGTGATCGGGCTGACCTTCGGTACGATCATGCGTCCCGGCGTAGGTGCCGATCTGGGCGGCGTCGAGGCCGTCGCAGTCTCACGTGAAGCGCCCTCGCTCGCCGAGCGTCTGATCGCGATCGTTCCGGACAATCCGGTCGCAGCCCTAGCCGACGGCGACGTGCTGGCGATCATCTTCTTCTCGCTCCTCGTCGGTGTCGGCATCATCGCCACCGGCAAGGCGGGCAAGCCGATGGGCGATCTCTTCAACTCGGCGTCCGACGTCATCCTGAAGATCACCCATTACGTAATGGAAGTCGCGCCTTTCGGCGTCTTCGCGCTGGTCTCCTACACCGCCGTCAGCCAGGGCCTGGAAGCGCTGCAGTCCATCCTGACCCTGATCGTGGCCGTCTATGTGGGCCTCTTCGTCCACGCCGTGATCACTTACGGCCTGCTGATCCGAGTCATTCTGAATCTGCCGGTGGTCCGTTTCTTCCGCGGCATGACCGACGCCATCGCCGTCGCCTATTCGACAGCCTCGTCCTCGGCCACGCTGCCGGTGACGATCACGGCCGCCTCGGACAATCTCGGCGTCAAGAAGTCAGTCGCCGGTTCCGTCCTGCCACTGGGCTCCACCATCAATATGGACGGCACGGCGCTCTATCTCGGCATCCTCGCGCTCTTCACCGCCCAGGCATTCGGCTACGAGCTGACCCTGGTCAATTACGTGATGATCGCCTTCACGGCGGCCATCGTCTCGATCGGCGCGGCCGGCATTCCGTCCGCCTCGCTCTTCCTGCTGGCCATCGTGCTGGAGACCTTCGGCGTGACGCCGGAGCACACGGCCATCATCGTCGGCTTCATCCTGCCGGTGGACCGCATCATGGACATGGCCCGTACGGCCGTGAACGTGACCGGCGACGCCGCCGTCGCGACCGCCGTCGCCAAATGGGAAGGCGAACTCGACGAGGAAACCTTCAGGACGCCGGCAACGATCTAGACCGGCACCTCATACGGAAAACCGAAAGGCTCGCTTCGGCGGGCCTTTCTTTTTTTCGCAAGGAAGTGATCCGGCCCGGCGCGCCGGGCGTAGGCGGTTATGTCCCTGACGAAGAGGAGGTGACCGCCCTCCATGAAACGCCTCCTTCTTCTCACCCCTGCCCTGGTCCTGACCGCCCTCATATTCCACGCGGTCAGGGCCGGGGATTTCTCTTCCGCGGGCACCTGGCTGACGAGCGACCCCTGGGGCGTGGTGACCCTGTTCGACCTCTATTTCGGTTTCATTCTCTGCGCCGTCGTGATTGCGGCGACCGAGCGGAAAATCCTCCCCGGCGTGTTCTGGATCACACCCGTCTTCGTGCTCGGAAATGTATGGACGGCACTGTGGTTCGTCATTCGCGGTCGGCGCCTGTTCGACCGGTTGCGCGAGAAAGCCACAATTTGAAGCGAATTTATTCCGCATTAAGGATCAAACGCATTGAACCGGCCCGAGTAAGTTTTCGTTAAGCGGAACAGCGCTGAATCGACGGTCAAGACAAAGGCGGGAATCGCCACGGTCCGACGCCCGGTCAACGGACATCTGTTCGTCAACGGACATTCGTTCAACGACCGCAGCCAAGGGAGGAAAAGGATGTCTCATTCAGCAAGCGGACTGCGCGTGCTCGCCAAGACAGCCATTCTCTGGCTGACCGTGATCCTGCTGTTCGCCTCGGCTTATGGTGCGCTGCTCTCGTCCCGGCCCAGCGGACCCACCCTGACCTTCAGTTCGGCTCACCACGATCCAGTCCCGACCGTCGTTGCCGACACCGTACAGGTCACTTACGACGCTTCGGGCGAATAGCCCCGAAGCGCTGGCGAAGGACCCGGCCGCCGCACGAACGGCCGGGTCCGGCCACCCCCGGGTGAGCGCCCGATGAGCCCCCGTCAAGCGATCGTTCGCCTCACTGCGCTTGACTCTTTTCCACACCGCGCGTAAACGCCCGCCTTCATCATGCAAGCGTGAAAGCTTGTCTTACCGGCACATCCGTCCCAACTGACGGGGGAGGTCGGCGAGAACCCTGCTCGGCGAAGGTTTCGCTCAGCGGGGCTGAATTGCTTTGCCTGATGGGTCTGCGCTCCGGCCAACGGCGCGCGGCAAAAGGAATGACGAGGAAGACGAACGCATGTTCGACGCACTGACAGAACGACTTGGCGGCGTATTCGACAAGCTCACCGGCCGCGGTGTGCTGTCGGAAAAAGACGTCGATGCGGCCCTGCGGGAAATCCGCGTGGCGCTGCTCGAGGCCGATGTCGCCCTGCCGGTCGTCAAGGACGCCGTCTCGAAGATCCGCGAGCGCGCCGTCGGCGAAGACGTGATCCGCGCCGTGGCTCCGGGCCAGCAGGTCGTCAAGATCGTCCATGACGCGCTGGTCGAACTGCTTGGCGGCGACGGCGAGCCGGTCGGGCTCTCTCTGGAAGGCGAACCGCCGATCGCCATCCTGATGGCCGGCCTGCAGGGCTCGGGCAAGACGACGACCTCGGCCAAGCTCGCCAAGCGCATCCAGGAAATTCACAAGAAGAAGGTCCTGCTGGCCTCGCTCGACACCCGCCGTCCGGCCGCGATGGAGCAGCTGCAGCAGCTGGCGGGCCAGATCGACGTCGCCTTCCTGCCCATCGTGCCGAACCAGCGCGCCGTGGACATCGCCAAGCGCGCCATGACCTCGGGCAAGCTGCAGGGCTTCGACGTCGTCATCCTCGACACCGCCGGCCGCACCTCGATCGACGAGGACATGATGGCCGAGGCAAAGGCCATCTCCGACGCGACCCGTCCGCACGAGACCCTGCTGGTCGCCGACGCGCTGACCGGCCAGGACGCGGTGGAGACCGCCAAGCGCTTCAATGAACGCCTGCCGCTCACCGGTCTCGTCCTGACCCGGATGGACGGCGACGGCCGCGGCGGTGCGGCGCTTTCCATGCGCCACGTCACCGGCCTGCCGATCAAGTTTCTCGGCGTGTCGGAAAAGCCGGACGGGCTCGACGCCTTCGACGCCACGCGCCTGGCCGGCCGCATTCTCGGCCGCGGCGACATCGTCTCGCTCGTCGAGAAAGCCGCCCAGGACGTCGACCAGGAAAAAGCCGCCCGCATGGCCAAGAAGATGGCCAAGGGCAAGTTCGATCTCGACGACCTGCGCGAACAGTTCGGCCAGCTCAAGAAGATGGGCGGCCTCGGCGGGATCATGGGCATGCTGCCGGGCATGAACAAGGCGGCGAAATCCCAGATGGCTGCCGCCGGCATGGACGACAAGATGCTGACCCGTCAGGAAGCCATCATCCAGTCCATGACGAAGCAGGAGCGCGCCAAGCCGGAAATCCTCAAGGCCTCGCGCAAGAAGCGGATTGCGGCCGGTTCCGGCGTCACCGTGGCCGATGTGAACAAGCTCCTGAAGATGCACCGCCAGATGGCGGACATGATGAAGAAGATGAACAAGAAGGGCCGTGGCGGCCTGGCCGGCATGATGGGCGGGATGGGCGGTATGCCCCCCGGCGGCATGCCCGGCATGAATCCGGCCGATATGGGCCAGGCGACGCAGGACCTGCTGGGCGGCAAGGCGCCCGGCGGCGGCCAGCTCCCCGGCCTCGGCAGTTCCGGTTCCAGCAATTCCGGCAGCCTTCCGGGCCTGGGCGGCGGGCTTGGTCCCGACGGCCTGCCCCGCGGCCTGCCGAAAAAGTAATCGCGTTATTCAAAGACCAAACTGAAGGAAATACCCGATGTCTCTGAAAATCCGTCTCGCCCGTGGTGGCGCCAAGAAGCGTCCCTACTACCGCATCGTCGTCGCCGACAGCCGTTCGCCGCGCGACGGCCGCTTCATCGAGAAGATCGGTTCGTACAACCCGATGCTCCCGAAGGGCTCCGAGCGCGTCCAGATCGACATGGAAAAGGCGAAGGCCTGGATCGCCAAGGGCGCCAAGCCGAGCGACCGTGTCGGCCGCTTCATCCACGAGATCGAAGCCGACGCCTGGAAGTGGGAGCGCGGCAACAACCCGCAGAAGGCCGAGCCGGGCCAGAAAGCCAAGGAGCTCGCCGCCGAGCGCGCCGAGAAGGAAGAAGCCAAGAAGGCTGCTGAAGCTGAAGCCAAGGCCGAAGCCGAAGCTCCGGCCGCCGAAGAAGCTCCGGCCGAGGAAGCCCCGGCTGAAGAGGCTGCTGCCGAAGAAGAAAAGTCCGAATAGGACTGTCGAATCGAGGCGGGCCCTGGCGCCCGCCTCTTTTCTCTCGGCGCACAAGGCTGCCCGCATGACCGATACCGCCGACGATCTCGTCTTCATTGCCGCCATTGCCGGCGCGCATGGCGTAAAGGGCGAGTGCAAGGTGAAGAGCTTTGCCGGCGAGCCGGCCGCCGCCTTCGCCTACGGGCCCTTTCTCGACGAGAACGGCCAGACCCTGCTGACGCCGAAAACCTGGCGCCCGGTCAAGGACGGCTTCATCGTCCGCTTTACCGAGCCCATGACCCGCGAACAGGCCCAGGCCCGGCGCGGCACCAAGCTCTATATCCCCCGCTCGGCCCTGCCCGGGCTGGAGGAAGACGAATTCTACCATGCCGACTTGATCGGCCTGCCCGTCCAGGGCCTCGACGGTTCGCCCATGGGTACGCTCAAGGCGATCCATGATTTCGGCTCCGGCGACCTCCTGGAAATCTCCGGCACCCCGGACCGCAAGGGCAGCTGGATGCTCCCCTTCACCCGCGACTTCGTCCCGCATGTCTCCGTCACCGACGGCGTGATCACGATCGATCCGCCGGAAGAAGTGGGCAGCAAAGCCGAGGAAGAGGCGGGCGAGTAGGCTCAGCCCCATCTTGCCGGCACGCAGATTTGCATGCCATGGTTGCGAGGAAGGGGAACACAATGATCGGAATTCTGATTGGTCTCGCCGTGTTTGGGGAGCCCTCCGCTATTGCACACTGCCAGATCCGGATCGATCGCGACGAAGACTGGAACCGCCGGCATCTCGCCGAATGCCCGGAGGACGCGCCCGACAGCGGCGCGCTCACCAGTGCCGCCACACAATTCCTGTCCGAACTTTCCGACAACCTCCTCTCACGCCATCTGCCGCACGAACGCGAACTTGTTTTCTATTATGTCGACGGCGCATGGACACGGAACCGAACCTTCTATCGCCACTCGGTTGCCCGCTACCCGACAAGCGGGCTTGAGCGTCGCCTTGCCGGCGTCTGCCGTGTAGCCGGCCAGATTGCGCCAGATGGCCGCCCGCTGGAAATCGAGGCGGAATGCGCCACCTCGCGACGGCGCGAAACGGGTGAGTATTTTGGCGGAAACAGCTTCGAGCGCGAGGCACTGGAAGCTTATGAGCGCTGGCGCTACGAGCCTTGGCCTACTCAGACCGAGGAGGCGACCTGCTTCGTGTTCGCGATCCGTGACGGCGCCACACGGGATGATGTCGAGGATGCGCCCTGCTGACGCGAAAGCCGAGCTAGCCCCCCACCCCCATCCCTGCTAAACCCGCGCGCCATGACTGACGCGCCCGCCACCGATATTCCCTGGACCGCAACGGCCCTGACGCTCTTCCCGGATGCCTTTCCGGGACCGCTCGGCGTATCGCTGATCGGGACAGCTGCGAATCGTGGGTTGTGGGCGCTAGAAACTGTGGACATCCGGGATTTTTCCCGTCATAAGCACCGCTCCGTGGACGACACCCCGGCCGGCGGAGGCGCTGGTATGGTGCTCAGGCCGGATGTTTCCACGGAGGCGATTGATACGGTGCAGTCCCGCTGGCAAGGCGAGAAACGGCCGTTGATCTATTTGACGCCGCGCGGAAGACCGCTCTCACAGGCCCGGGTACGGGAGTGGGCGGCCGGTCCGGGCGTTGTCGTGTTTTGCGGACGCTTCGAAGGCCTCGACCAGAGGGTGATCGAAAGCCGCGAAATGGAAGAGGTCAGTGTCGGCGATGCCGTGCTGGCCGGTGGCGAAGCCGCAGCCCAGGTGCTCATCGAGGCCTGTGTGAGACTTCTCCCCGGCGTGCTGGGCGACCCGATGTCGACCGAAGATGAGAGTTTCGAGGGTGATCTCCTCGAATATCCTCACTACACGCGACCGCGCGTGTTCGAGGGTCGGGAGATCCCGGAGGTCCTGCTGTCGGGGCACCATGGCCAGATCGAGGCCTGGCGCCGGGAGCAGGCAGAAGAGATTACGAAGGCGCGTCGCCCGGACCTCTGGACGAGGCACAAGGCTCGCAAGGAGAATGCACGATGAACATGATCGAGCAGCTTGAAAAAGAAGAAGCCGCCCGCGTCCTGGGCGAGAAGACCATCCCGGATTTCAGCGCCGGCGACACCCTGCGCGTCCATGTTCGCATCAAGGAAGGCGACCGTGAGCGTATCCAGGTCTTCGAAGGCGTGTGCATCGCGCGTTCTGGCGAAGGCCTGAACGAGAGCTACACCGTCCGCAAGATTTCCTTCGGCGAAGGTGTTGAGCGCGTTTTCCCGGTCTACTCGCCGAATGTCGAGCAGATCGAGATCAAGCGTAAGGGCAAGGTCCGCCGCGCGAAGCTGTACTATCTGCGCGACCGTCGCGGCAAGTCGGCCCGTATCGCCGAGCGCGTCACCGGCCGCGGCATCGAAAAGCGTGAGCCGAAGAAAAAGGGCTAGTCCCTGTCGCACTGCGCGAATTGAAGAACCCCGCCGCATCCCGGCGGGGTTTTTTCATGCCCGGCATAACGGGGGCGGGCTTTGCGGGCGGCCGCGAACGGGTTAGGTCGACATCATGCCCGGATCCCTCGTCATACTCACCGGTGCCGGTATTTCCGCCGAGAGCGGCCTTGGAACCTTCCGCGATACGGACGGCCTCTGGTCGAAATTCGACTGGCGGGAGCTGGCCACGCCGGAAGCCTTCGCAGCACAGCCCGATCAGGTTCATGCCTTCTATAATGCGCGCCGGGCCGGGCTCGCGAATGCCCGCCCCCATGCCGCTCACGAAGCGCTCGCCCGGCTGGAAAGGGACTGGCTGGCCCGCGGCGGGGAATTCCTGCTGGTAACCCAGAATGTCGACGACCTGCACGAACGCGCTGGCTCGGAACGCCTGGTTCACATGCATGGCGAACTGGCGAAGATGCGCTGCCTGCATTGTCATGCGGTCGAAGACAGCCTGCCGGACCTGTCTGTCGATATCGTCTGCCCGCGCTGCGGCGCGCGCGGCGGACTGAGGCCGTACATCGTCTGGTTCGGCGAAATTCCGCTCGGTATGGAGCTCATCCTGGCAAGCCTGGAAACCTGCACCGAGTTCGCCGCGATCGGAACGTCGGGAACCGTCTACCCGGCCGCCGGTTTCGCCGATATCGCCAGACGCGCCGGCGCACGCCTCACGGAGATCAATCTGGAGACGACTGACACGACCGACGGGTTCGATGCACATCTGTGTGGTCCCGCCAGCGAAACTGTGCCCGAATGGGTCTCCACTTTGTGCCCCTGATACCGACGTCGAGCGCCGAGCGAACCGATCACATGACACCCCAAGACGCTTACAACCATGCCCAGTCCGGCTTTACAGCCTATCGCGAGCATCGCTTCGAGGATGCCGAGGCGGTCGCAAATTCGATCCTCGCCGCTTTGCCGAAAGACCCGAACGGACTGTATCTGAAAGGCATTTGCCGCCGGGCTCTGCGAGACCCCGCTGGCGCGCTCCTGTATGTTGAGCAGGCTTGCGGCGTCGCTCCCGGGCAATTTCCCTTCGAACTGGCCGCAGCCCAGGTGCTGACCGATCTGGAAGACTATGCGACGGCCCGAAGCCGTTACGAGGCACTCGCCAGGGCTTTCCCGGATTCTTTCGAGGCGGTCTATTTCCGCGCCGCAATGGAACGCAAGGCGGGTGATCTGGCTGCTGCCCGGACGGCCTATGAAGCCGCGCATCGCATCATGCCGGACCATTTGGCGTGTCTGCGCGACCTGGCCTGGATCAGCGAAGCCATGCGCGACTGGGAGGCCGCACGGCGCTATGGCGAGCTCCTGCTCCATCATGAATCCGGAGCGCCCGCAGGGATCTCAGCGCTGGCCGCCGCCGAACTCGCCGCGGACCGGCCGGAGGCCGCACTGGCCGTCATCGATCAGCATTTCGATGCGGGCCGGGCGCATCCGGGCATAGACGCCCCCGTCTGGCGCCACCGCGGCTTTGCGCACGAGGCACTCGGGGCCTATGAGGCGGCCATGTCGGCCTGGCAGACCGGGTATGGCGCGCTGCGCGATCATCTGGCCCCGACCGGTCAATTTCGGGACGATCTCAACGGTCTGAAGAGCTTCCAGCGCCTCGGGAAAGCCTACCCGACGCTCGAGCCCGCCAGCACGAGCACCGGGGCCGCAATACGCACGCCGGTCTTTCTGGTCGGCTTTCCCCGATCCGGGACGACGCTGCTCGAACAAATCCTGGGCTCGCATCCGGATATCCGGGTCAGCGACGAGGCCCTCCTCACGCAACCGATCATCGCGAGTGCGGGCGACAGCGAAGAGAGCCTCCGACGCTTCATGGCGACGCTCCCGGAGCACGCGGAGGATCTGCGTGCGGCCTACTGGAAGCGCGCCGACGAGATCGGTGCCGCAGCGGAGGGTGTTTTTATCGACAAGCTACCGCTCAACCTGCCCTGGCTGGGCGTACTCGGACAGGTTTTCCCGGGCGCAAGGGTCATCCGGGCCGTACGGGATCCACGCGATGCCGTGCTCTCCGCCTACAAGCAATTGTTCGAGCTGAACGCCTCGATGGTGCACACCTTTACGCTGGAAGACACCGCGGCGCTCTATGACGCGGCAATGTCGGCCGGCGAAGCCGGACTGCGGCTCGTCCCCGACAGCCCGATCTGCGATATCCGGTATGAATCGCTCGTCGGCGATATGCCGAAAACGGTTTCCGTGGCCCTCGAAAGTATCGGCTTGTCCTGGCAGGACCGCATGGCGCAGTACCGCGATCATCTTCCCGAAACGATCTCGACCCCGTCCGGGCCGCAGGTGACGCAACCGATCCACGACCGCTCGGTCGGGCTCTGGCGCAAATACGAAGATGCGATGACGCCGGTCCTTCCCGTTCTCGCACCCTGGGTCGAGCGCTGGGGCTATACCGGCGAATAGAGCGCCCTCAGGCCCGATCCTCGATCGCGTGCATGTCATCGTCCGACAGGCCGAAATGATGGCCGATCTCATGCACCAGGACATGCGTCACGAGTTCGCCCAGCGGCACATTCCCGTGATCGGCCCATTCATCCAGGATCGGCCGCCGGAACAGGAAAACCCGGTCCGGTTCCGGAGACGGGTCGGATACGGATTTCTGCGACAGGTCCACACCGATATAGACGCCCGTCAGCTCGAACGGGTCTTCCATTCCGAGGGCCTGCAAGGTCTCCTCATCGGCGAAATCGGCCACGAAAATCTCCACGCGCCCGCACAGCTTCCGAAAGCTGTCCGGCAGGTCATGCCAGGCCGCCTCGGCCAGCCTTTCGAACTGCTCGAGCGTGGGGGGCAGGATCCGGGCGATAGGGTCGCCGCTCATGTCGCAAACTCACAACAATCTTCCAGGAAGGCCCAGTCTGGCTGCAAGGAGGCGGTTTGCACAGGTCAGGGCTCAGCCTAATCTGCACGCAGGGGTTTCGGGGGAAGTCATGTTACGTAGCGTTGTGTCCATTATCGGTGTCCTGGCATGTCTGCTGTTCGGAGGGGTGGCCTCTGGCCAGCTTTCCGATCGTGCGGCCGAGATGCCTACGGAAGCGGTCTTCAGTCCGGCGCCGGACTTCGTGGTCGAAATCGAGCCGGCCGATCCGGACGAAGCGATCCACGAACCCTATGGCGGCGTTCGCTACCTGCTCGTGGACGACCAGCACGACAGCCGCGGCGAGGAGCCCGTCTCCTATTACCGGCAGGTGCGCGAGGCGATCAACGCGTCCGGCGTCGATGCCATCGCCAGCCTCGAAGTCAATTTCGACCCGGCCTATCACAGCCTCGTCTTCCATCATGTCCGGCTGACCCGGGACGGCGTCACCGAGGACCGGAAGGATCGCAGCCTGATCGAGTTCGCCCGCCGCGAGACCAGCCGCGACCGACAGATGCTGAATGGCGAAGCGACGGCGATGCTGCGCATGGACGATGTACGCCGCGGCGATATCGTCGACATCGCCTATTCCATCGTCGGCGACAATCCCGTCTTCACGGACCATGATTTCCGCCGCTTCAGCCTCAATTGGAGCCTTCCGGTGGAGCGCCGGTCGATCCGCTCCCACTGGGCGCGCGGCACGGTACAGCACTGGGACGTCGCCGGCGGCGATGCCGATGTGGAGCGCCGGGTTTCGCGCAATACGGAAAGTTTCATTCTCGAGCCGGCCCCGCGCGCAGCCGTCGATGCGGAAGCCGGCGCTCCGCTGGAGCTGGAGCAATTCGCCTCGCTGCGGATTTCCAGCTATGCGGACTGGAACGAGGTGGCCGAATGGGCGCGCCCGCTCTTCGATTTCGAAATGGACGATTCCGTACAGGCGCTCGCGGCGGAGATTGCCGGCCGCCATAGCCGTGCCGAAGCCCAGCTCATCGAAGCACTTCGCTTCGTCCAGAACGATATCCGCTATCTCGCCCTGACCTATGGCGAAGGGTCCTACCTGCCGGCCGCGCCGGCGGACACGCTGGATGTGCGCTATGGCGACTGCAAGGCCAAGACGGTGCTGCTGATGGAGCTGGCGCGGGCGCTCGGCTTCGAGGCGGATGCCGCCCTGGTCAGTCTCTCCACCGGTTTCGGGCTGCCCGATCTCGAACCCTCACCCGGCGCCTTCGACCATGTCATCGTCCGGCTGACCCGAAACGGCGAGACTTTCTGGCTCGACCCCACGCAATCGCACCAGGGCGGAACGCTGGAGACCCTCGTCGAACCCGATTACGGCTATGCGCTGGTGCTTGACGGCGAAGGCAACGGCGTGGAACGCATGCGCACCGAACCGCATCCGACCGAGCCCACCGTCGTCATCGAGGAACAGCTCGATATTTCCGGCGGCCAGCACGAACCGGCCTATCTGGATGTGGTCACCACCTTCACGCGCGCCAATGCCGACTATATGCGTTATCTCATCGCCGAGAACGGGCGATCGGGAATTCGCCGCAACTATCTCGATTTCTACAACGGCTTCTTCGGTGAAGCGCAATTCCTCGAACCGCTGGCCATCGAGGACGATATGGACGCCAACCGTATCGTGATCACGGAACGGCTCGAACTGGCCAATCCGTACGAGGCCGGCGACCAGCCCGGTTTCTACAGCTTCGGCTACCGCGCCCACGCCATCCCGTCACTGGTCGAGTCGAATGCGCAGATCCAGCGCGACACGCCGCTCGCCGTGAGCCATCCGAGCCGCCGCCAGCACACGGTGGACATCATCCTGACCGATGGCGGCGCGGGCTGGGATCTCAATAACGAGAACGTGGTGATCGAGAATGCGGCCTTCCGCTATCACCACTTCACCGTCCATGTCGGCGGACGCTACCGCATGCACTACGAGACGCAGAGCCGGACACGCGCCGTCCCGGCCGATACCGCGGCCGAGGTTCTGCGCGAGCACGAAGACATGCTCAACTCGTCCTACTACAGCTTCGACATGGTCGGGCCGGAAGCCATGGCCATTCCTGAAGTCTCGCTGAAAGGCGAGAAGCGCGCGCCCTGACGGGACGCGAACAGCTGGCAGCCTCCGGCACCTTGTCGCGCGAACAAATATGGAACATGCTGGGAGCATGAACCTTCAGGACGTCGCATCCGCCGCCAATCCGGATATCGACGACGCCCATGCGCTCATGCGCGGGGCGGCGCGGCTGCTCTGGCAGATGGGCTTTTCCGCCATCCCGGAATTCCGGCTGCCCGACGGCCGGCGGGCCGACCTGGCCGCGATCGGACGCAAGGGCGAGATATCCATCGTCGAGGTGAAATCCGGCATCGCCGATTTCCGGGCCGACAATAAATGGATGGAGTATTCCGACTATTGCGACCGGCTCTACTTCGCGGTTTCCCAGCGCTTTCCGCACGATCTCATTCCCGAGGAGACAGGTCTGATCATCGCCGACGGGTTCGGCGGCGCCATTGTGCGCGAGAGCCCGGTGCTCGCGCTCGCACCGGCGCGCCGCAAGGCGATCACCTTGCGTTTCGCCCGGGCCGCTGCCGACCGGCTCATGCGGGTTGGAGACGAGGACGAGCCCCGCGATTAAGGCCGCTCAGGCAGCGGGCTCGCCCACGACCCGATCGACGATTTTCATGAACGCCTCGACACGCGGCGCAAACCGGTCCTCGACAGCCTTCCTCACGGGGGCCGGCACACGATCCGGAGATCCCGCATCAAGCGGCGGCTGCGGATCATATTCGAGACCCAGCTGTATCGATGCTGCAACCGCATCGCCTGCCAGTTCCTTGACAATGGTCAGGGCAAAATCGATCCCGGCAGTCACGCCGCCGCCCGTAAACAGATTGCCGTCACGCACGACCCGCGCCTTGACCGGCTCGGCGCCGAAGCGCGACAGCACATCGTGATAACGCCAATGCGTCGTGGCGCGACGCCCCTCCAGCAAGCCGGCAGCGCCGAGCACGAAAGCCCCGGTACAGACCGACGTTACATAGGCCGCATCCGGTGCGCGGCTTCGCAGAAAGGCCTGGACGCTCTCATCCTGCATGGCAGCATCCACACCGAAACCACCCGGCACGCAGATCAGATCGAGCGGCGGGCACGCATCCAGCGTCATGGTCGGCAGGATGAACGGGCCGCAATCGGTCCGGACTGGTTCGAGGGTACGGGCGACGAGATGGGTCTGCGCGCCGGGCAGGCGCGAGAGCACCTGGAGCGGGCCGGTAAAATCCAGCTGCGTGATGTCGTCAAAGAGCAGAAAACCGATATTCCGGACCGGTCCTGGCGTAATGGCAGTCATGCGCATGTCCTTCAGCGAGATGAGCGGGGTCTGCGGATTTCCCGGCCCCTGCAATGCGCATCCAGCTTAGGTTTTCCGGCTTCCGGCAAAAGGACGGAAGACCGGCAAATCCTGCCAAATCCCCTAGTCGGACACGCGCCAGGGCGGGTCGATCCGGTTCTTTCCGGCATGATAGATCTTGATCGGATGGCCATCGGGGTCGGTCAGCACCGCCTCGCGCCATAGCCATCCCTGGTCCTCGGGCGCATCGCGGAAGACGAAGCCGTTCGCCTCCAATTCCCGCACCCGCGCATCCACATCCTCGTCTTCCAGATAAATCACAGTGCCGGGATGGATCGGCCCGCTCTCCAGGTGGAGCGAGAAGGTCGTATCCCCCTCCGGCGCCAGGAAACGGCAATAGTGCGGACTGTCGACCAGGAGACGGAAGCCGAGCCTGGTATAGAAGGTCCTGGAGCGCGCGATGTCACTCACCGGGATGGTAATCTGGTTAAGGCGCATCATCCCCTCCGACCGGGTCCGCGATCTGGTCGAGCGGGCGGACAAGCCGGTCCAGCGTCAGATCGGAAAGCAGAAAGGCCCAACCCTCAGCAGCCGCATTGATCGCCGCCGCTTCCGCCTGCGCGTCGTCGGTCAGCGCCGATGCCTCGAGGCGGGCCCAGCGGGTCTCTCCCAGGGCGATAATTTCGAGCGTCACCTGCAGACCGGTGAAGGTCTGGGCAGTGTGCCGTGCGATTACCTCACCCGCGATGCGGTCGGCACGCCGGACGTCGCGAAAGCGGACCCGGGACAGAACGCTGGCCGGGCCATTGCCCGCGGCCGCCGTGATCGGGCGCCAGCCCGCAGGCTGGCGAAGCGCGAAATTGCGGGTCGAGCGGGCGGCGCGTTCAAGGCGATAGGCGGGACCTTGCTCCGGGGCGATGTCGGCCCGGGCGATCTCATTGCTGCCCAGCGCAAGGAAGTCCAGGTCCAGCCAGTCCTGCGCGGTTTCGATGGCCGGTCGCTCCGACGCCGTTTCACCCGGGCGCGCCGCCCAGCTTCGATTGCGTTGCGGGAAGCGCACATAGGCCCGGCCCTGGCGCATATCGCCCAGTATGATGTCTGCCGTCACCGCGCCGTCGAGATCGCGCACCGTCACACGTGTTCCGACTCCCTCAGCCCCGTCGGCCGCCAGGCCGAGACGGGCATGCTTGTCGGGGTCGGTGGTGCGGGCGCCCGCATATTCGAGGCCCGACAGGAAGGCGTCGAGCTCGGCAAGCCGGGCGGACCGGACCGGATGGCCGTCCCGCTCGGGCATCACCCAACCCGTTTCCGTTCGCTGCAGGGTGAAATGGTCCTCCGCGCTGTCGATCTCGATACTCTGTGCCGAGGCGACCGCCTGCGGCCAGTCCGGCAGGACCGGGCCTTCGACGGCGGGCTGCCAGTTGCGGCGGGCGTCCTGCCAGCTCGCGCCGAGCGCCAGCACCAGCATGATAAACGCAGCACCGGCGACGAGGGTCAGCTGGCGCCGGCGGGCCGTGTTCATGGGCCGGCTCATGCACGCCTCCTGCGGCGGCGAACGATCGCACCGGCGATCCCGATCAGCACGATCAGGGTCGGCGGCACGCCGATGGTCCAGAATTGAAGACTCGCATTGAGCGCGTCGATATCGCGGCGGAAATCGCGTTCGACAGCGCGCAGCTGCGCGCGCCGGTCTGCGATGACGCGGCGCAACCGGGCCGCCTCTTCGCGATCGGACGTGTCCGACCCGGTCAGGAGCGCGGAGGATTGGCCGGTCCCCTGCAGGGTTTCCAGCCGGCTTCGCGCCGACGCGATCTCGGCTTCCAGCCGGGTCTGGATTTCGACATAGCGGGTTTCAGCCTCGGAACGCAGCGCCTCGACCCGCGTCATCGGTCGCAGGGATGGTGCGCGTGACCGCAAGGTGACAAGCGCCGGGTCGCCGGCGGCCATGTCGATCAGATTCATGGCCAGGGACAGATTGTCGGCCACGAGCGTATCGCCGACGACCGGATCGCGGCGGACGTAATAGGTGTCGTCGAGCCAGTCGGCATCGGCGACAAGCGTGATGTCGACCGGGGCCGGGGCAACAGCCAGATGATCCGCCGGATTGAACAGAACCTCGCCCGCCGGCGGACCGTCCGGGAAAGCTGTCTCGACGATACCGTGGATGCGCAGGCCCAGGATGAGCGGGTCGGAGTCGGGCTGGTAATCGCGCAAAAGCGCATCCGGACCCGGCGCTCCCGCGGCGATGTCTGCATCCAGGCGTGCACCCTCGGGGCTCGTCGCCATCAGGGCTGTCGCCTCGATTCCGGGAAGGCCGATCACGTCGAGGGCGCCGGGGGAACCGAAATTGAGGCCGAGATCGAGCGTGGCTGTGGCGAGGTCGGTCTGATTGATCTGTGCTGGGCCGATCGCGAACCAGAGCGGATAGGCGCGGCGGCGCGTCCGGCCGTCGCTCTCGACGATCTCCACCGGCAGGCCGAGCGACCGGTCCATGGCCACGGTCTGCGGATCATAGGCCACCCCCCAGCGCGCCAGCAGCGGACCGAGACCGGACGCGCGCGTGGCATTCAGGGGCGGCAAGCCGTCCGGGCCCGCACGCAGCGCGACGTGGGCGAGCGGATCGAGGAAGGCGAGCACCCGGCCATGGCGCATCGCATACTGGTCGATCAGATAGAGCTGTCCGTCCGTAAGATCGCCGGGGTGATAGACGAGCAGGGCCTCGGCATCCGGGATGGTTTCGAAGTCCGGCTCCAGCCAGATCAGGTCATAAGCCGCATTCAGCTCGGCTATGAAGTGGTTCGGGGCACCGTCTTCCGGAGAAATGGCAAGACTTGTCAGGATGGCGAGGCGGGGGCGGCGCGGGCGCTCGATATCCACGATCAGGCGCGTGAGATCGTATTCCAGGCGGGTCTCCGCATCCTCGCGGAAAACCGGGATGACCGCTTGGTCGTCGACCGAATTGCGCGCGACCAGGCCGAAGAAGAGCTGTTCGCCGGTTTCGGTCGGCATGGGCGAAAGGCCGGATGCCAGCGCTTCGTCCTCATCGGCGGAAAAAGGCGCCGGATCGGTCTCGATCAGCCGGATACGGCCACCGGACTCGTCGGCATAGGCCTGGAGCAGTTCGCGCACCCGGGTCGCATAGGCTCGTATGGCGGGATACTGGGCCGCCTCAGCGCGCGAAAAATAGAAATGCCATTCCACCGGCTCGGAAAGCCGGTCGATCACCTGTTGCGAGCCTGGCGACAGCCGGTAGAGCGAATTCTGGGTAAGGTCCAGGCGCCAGCTGCCAAGGGCCTGGCCGGCGAGCTGATTGCCGGCGAGGAAAAGCACGACGAGGCTGAGCAGCATCAGCGGCATGTAGAGGGAGCGCTTCATCGGCCGCCTCCCCGGCGCTCGGCGACGAGCACGCCGGCAATGCTCAGCGAGACGATGATGATGCCGATGAAGTAGATGAGATCGGCAAGCCCGATCACACCGTGACGGAAGGCGTTGTAATGGTCGAGCGCGCTCAGGCCGGCGACGAATTCGGAGACGGTCGCCGGGGCATTCTCGCCCAGAACGGACAGCACCAGCGGCAGACCGGCCGCCGTCAGCAGGAAGGACAAGAGCGTTCCGAGCACGAAGGCGATCACCTGATTGGCGGTGGTGGCCGAGACCGCCTGGCCAACTGCGAGATAGGCGCCTGCGAGGAGCCATGTCCCGAGATAGCCGGTGGCGATGGCGGCATTGTCCGGTTCACCGAGATAATTGACCGCAATCCAAATCGGCAGGGTCAGGGCCAGCGCGGCCGCTGCCATCGTCCAGGCCGCGAGGTATTTTCCGCCCGCCGCAGCCCAGAGCGGTATAGGCAGCGCCATCAGGAATTCCAGCGTGCCTCGATCGCGTTCTTCCGCCCAGGCGCGCATGGCGAGCGCGGGCATAAGGATGACCAGGAGCCAGGGCAGATAGTCGAAGAAGGGCGCGAGATCGGCGCGGTTGGTGTCGAAGAAGCGGCCGATATGGAAGGCGAAGGCCGGCGCCGCCAGGGCGAAGGCTGCGAGGAAGACATAGGCGAGCGGGGTCTGGAAATAGGCTGCCAGCTCCCTGCGATAAACGGCGAGCAGTCCGGTCACGCAGCACTCTCCCGGTTCGCACGCCCGCCGGTCGTCAGCGCACGAAAAGCTCCCTCCAGCGATCCGTCATCGGCCTGCTCCACCAGATCGCGGGGCGTTCCGTCGAACAGAAGGCGTCCCTCCGCGATCACGATGGCACGGCTGCAGACGGCCGGGACCTCTTCGAGGATATGGGTGGAAATGATGATCGCCTTGTCCGGCGCCATGTCCCGGATCAGGGCGCGCACGCCATCCTTCTGGTTCGGGTCCAGCCCGTCCGTCGGCTCATCGAGGATCAGCACGGCCGGATCGTGCGCGATGGCAGCGGCCAGGGCTGCGCGGCGCTTGTATCCCTTGGAAAGCGTGCCGATCGGCTGATCGGCCGCGGCGCCCAGATTGGCGCGCTCGAGCGCCTTGTCGCGCGCGCGCTTCAGGGTTTCGCCGCGAAAACCGCGGGCGCGGAGCCCGAAGGCGACGAAACCGCGCGGCGTCATGGCTGGATAGGCAGGGGCACCCTCGGGCAGATAGCCGAGACGGGCCTGCGCCTCGAGGCGGTCGGCGACGCAATCATGGCCGGCGATACTCGCCCGGCCGCCATCCGGCTCCAGCCCGCCGGCGAGCATGCGCATCGTGGTCGTCTTCCCCGCGCCGTTCGGCCCGAGAAAGCCCAGCACCTCGCCCCGCTCCAGCGTGAAGCTGACATCGTCAACCGCGCGACGGGACCCGAATTCCTTGATCAGATGGTCGGCAACCAGCATGGGGGAGTGCTCGCAATCGGACCCGCATAGCGTTAGCGCGCCCGACACGGCTTGGCCAGAGGCAAGCGCGGACGAGGTCGAAAGTTTCCGTTTGATATTGGGAAGTTGGGTGCCGACCGGTTCGCAGCTCCATAACCCGGGGGGCTGGGGGGGCTGTCTAAAACCAGGTATTGAAGCGTTGACGCGACCGGCCGACGCGGATGACGGTGGCTTTGGCGTGTGGCGGCAAAGCGCCCGAAATGTGGCGACTTTGCGGCGGCGCGTGAAATGTTTGTAAGCTGTTCGTAGCGTTTCAACCGACGGGAGAATTGGCGTGCAGTCAGGCCCCCAGTCCGCGAGACGGGCTCCGCAGACGGTCATGTGGGACCGGCGCGAACTCGACACGATACTTCGGGTTTACGGCCGCTTCGTCGCGCAGGGCGATTGGAAGGATTACGCGATCGACGGGCTGAGAGACCAGGCCGTCTTCTCCATCTTCCGGCGCCACAGCGAAGTCCCCATGTACAGCGTCATCAAGACGCCGGCCGACGCACACCGCCAGGGCCAGTACAAGATCGTCGGCATGGACGGCCAGATCCTCAAGCGCGGACACGATCTCGCCCAGGCCCTCAAGGTCTTCGACAAGAAGCGCTTCAACATCGTCGAATAGCTCGCGCCCATATGGCACAGGCAAAGAAAAACCCCGGAGGCGGACCTCCGGGGTTTTGTCTGTCCGGTGTGAACCGTTCGCTTATTCCTGACGCCCACCCAGCAACATCATCAGGAATTGGAACATATTGATGAAGTTGATGTACAGCGAAAGCGCACCGTACGACGTCGCTACGGACATCGCCGTTTTGTCGCCACCCAACTGGTAATACGTAAGCTTCAGCCGTTGCGTATCATAGGCCGTCAGACCTGCAAAAATAAGGACACCGATAGCTGAAATCGCCATCATCAGCACGCCGGACTGAAGGAACATATTCACAATGAGGGCGACGAAGAGACCGATCACTCCCATGATCAGGAACGACCCAAGGCCCGTGAGATTTCGCTTCGTCGTATAGCCAAACAGGCTCATGCCAGCGAACGCTGCGGCCGTGATCATAAAGACCTGGGCGACACTTTGCCCCGTGTACTGCAGACCCCAAATTCCGAGGCCGGCACCGATCAGGCTAACGACCGACCAATACAGCAGGTTGGCGCCCGACTTCGACGGCGAGCGCATAAAGAACATCGAACCGAACAAGATGATAAGCGGTGAGAACGCTATCAGAGTACCGAGTCCGGTCCTTCCGACGTACCTTGCCGGGCCTTCTGGGGTCGCCACGACCTGAACCTCATAGAGCAGGCTGGTTACAGGCGGAACGCTCGTTGTAAGGAATGCGAGCGCCGCCGAGATCAGCAGGCCGAGACCCATCTTGTTGTAAACGCCGAGCATGAACTGGCGCAGCCCGGCATCCGTCGACATGTCCATCGCGGGTGCGTTGGAGTAGGAGCGGGAAAAATCATTCATAGGTTACGTCTTCCATGCTTGCCGCGCCCGGTCGGGCGCTTTGTCCCACAATATCGTTACACTGGCCCGGAAAGGCAAGGAGGGACGGCAAGGCTTCGCGTCCCCCCTCGCGGCCCGGATGATTTGCCAGCGCGGGGAAAATCGACCTAGGTCTGACCTTTCGTCAGCCCATCGGATCCGCCATGAGCCTGCGCCTGTTCGCCGCCATCCCCGTCCCCGAGGCGTTCGGCCCGGAAATCCGCCGCCTGCAAAAGGGCGTACCGGGCGCGCGCTGGCGGCCGGTCGAGAATTTTCACATCACGCTGCGCTTCTTCGGGGAGATTCCCGAGACGGTCGCCGAGGACCTCGATGCCGAGCTGGCCAGTATCCAGCTTCCGCCCTTCGACCTGAAGCTCGCCGGCAGTGGCTGGTTCGGCAAAAGGGACCCGCGCGCACTCTGGCTGGGCGTGGAGGCGCCTGACGCACTCGGCGAGCTGCAGTCGCGCTGCGAACGCGCCGCCCGCAGAGCCGGACTCGAACCCGAGACTCGCAGTTTCATACCGCACATGACGCTTGCCTATCTGAACGGCACGCCGATCGAGAAAGTGACGCGCTTTGCCGAACGCACGGGCGGCTTCGCGACCGATCCCTGGCGCGTCACGCATTTCTCGCTCTTTACCAGCTGGCTGACGCGCGGCGATGCGAACATCTACGAGGCGGTCGCGGATTATCCGCTCGGCTGAGACCGCCCCTCGCGCAAGGCCGCGATGAGGCTGTCGATGCCGGCCTCGACCAGGTCCAGGACATGATCGAAACCCTCCTCGCCCCCGTAATACGGGTCCGGGACGTCCTGGCCCGTATGGGTGTCCGTCCAGTCGAGCAAGCGCGATATGCGGCCGCCCGCTCCAACGCCTGCCCCTCCGGGTCGAAGCCGCTTCATGTGGCGCAGATGCCCGGCATCCATGGCGACGAGATGGTCGAAACGCCGGAAATCATCGCCGGTCAGTTCGCGTGCCCTCAGACCGCTCATGTCTATGGCTCGTCGCGCCGCCGCCTCGACAGCCCGCGTGTCGGGCGCTTCGCCGGCATGCCAGCCGCCCGTTCCGGCCGAATCGACGATCCAGTCCAGCCCCGCCAACTGGAGCCGCTGGCGCGCGACTGCATCCGCCGTGGGCGAACGGCAGATATTCCCAGTGCAGACGAAGAGCAGCCGCATCAGGGCGCGTCGGCGTCGATGTCGAAGGCGCCCGGCAGCACGGAGACCTGCCAGGCCCCGTCGATGCGGTAGAGCCAGTAGATGTCGCCATAGGCGCCGTCAGGCAGGCGCCCCTCGACGCAGCCGGCTTCGGCGGCCCCTGACGGGCCCGCGAACTCTTCGATCCACAGACAGCTCGTATTGGAATGCTCGGCCACGAGGCCCCAGCGCGAATCCGACAACCGTGCCTCGGCGAAGGCCTCCGAGCGGCGGCGGCTCACCGTCTCGCCTTTGGCGCATCCGGCTGCCAGCTCATCAACTGCCTGGTGCGGGACGACCGGAATCCGGCCCGCTTCCGCGGTCAATTGCGTGCGGCAGGCGGCACTGGAGAAGGCGAAGTCGACCGGCCCACCGATCAGGCCGCCGAGGCGCTCGACCATGGCATCGCCGCGCAGACTGAGCTGGCAATCCATGGCATTGCAGTCGGGAGCGATCTTCCTGGCATGACGCACGACGAGGATATGGCGGTCAGCCGACCGCAGCGCATCGGCATCGTCCTCCGACGCCCCTGCGATGAGGCCGGGACGATCGAAGCCCTGGGGGGCGCAGGCTGCGAGGCCGCCCAGCGCCGCGGCGGCGAGGCCGCGAAGAAGCCGTGTTTCTGTCATGATTGTCTGCCTTGCGATTGCGGGTCAGCCGGATTCGGACGCGCCCGGCTCGTGCCGAACGCGCATCCGGGTGGTGATCATCGTACCTTCGCCCAGACGGCTTTCTATGCCGATCTCGCCTTCCATCAGGTCGAGCACGCGATGGCAGATCGAGATGCCGAGACCGGCCTCACCGGTGATGGGCTGCGCGTCACGCGACTCCAGGGACGCGACCTGTTCCGGAGACATGCCGACCCCGGTATCGGTTACGACGAATTCCAGGAAAAGCTTGTCCTGCTGCCCGCCCTCGACCAGACGCGCAGCCACCCGGACGCTGCCTTCCGGCGTGTATTTAACGGCGTTCGAGACGAGATTGGCGAGAACCTGCTTGATACGGACCGGGTCGCCAAGCACTTCGGTTTCCGCATTCGCCCCCAGATCGAGCCCGATCTGCAGACCCTTGTCGCGCGCCAGCGGTTCGAACAGGGCGATCACGCTTGTCGCCAGCTCGGCCGGGCGGAAAACGGCGCTGCGCAACTCCACCCGGCCATTTTCAAGCCGGGACAGGTCGAGCACGTCATTGAGCTTGGACAGCATGGCCTGCGCCGACTGCTCCAGCGTGGAGAGAAGCTTGCGCTGGTCGGCGTCGAGATCCGTATTGGACAGCAAACCGGCAAGGCCGAGGATTCCGTTGAGCGGCGTCCGCATCTCGTGACTGAGGCCGTGAATGAACTCGCTTTTCGAGCGGCGTGAGGCGCGCTCCACCTCCGCCTCGATCTTGAGCTCGCTTTCCATCAACCGGCGGCTGTCGCGTTCGACCTCGAGGCGCCGAGAGGATTCCTGCAGACCATCCAGCAGGGTGCCCATGCGCCGCACCACCGCAACGAAACCGTAGAGGAGCGCGAAAGACGTGATGGCCTCGAAGGCCCAGCGATAGCGCTCGTCCAGCATCGCGCCCCACTGCGAGACCACCTGTTCGGGCTGGAAGAATGGACCGACGATCAGGACGCAGGCATGGAAGCCGTGATAGAGGGTCCAGACCGACAGCCCGAAGATGAGGACGATGATACCGTGACGGGCACTGATGAGTCCGGGATGGTTCGCATAGCGCGACAACACCAAAATCGCGACGATCGAAAGCGTCGCGTAGAAGATGTCCAGGAAACTGCTTAACAGGATTGATTGCATTCCTGCCGCTCTTCCCCTCGCAAAGCCGGCACAAGACTGCCAGCCAACCCCACCCCGAATTGCAAGCGCCCCCTAGACCCCTGCAACCTGAAGCCGCGCAGTGTGACCGCTTCCCTTGCCAAGTAAAGGCTCGGGCGGGGAAATGAATTTTTCATGAGCGCACATTCAGGTTCGAATGACGCCCGTCCGGTCAGTCGTTGCGACCGAGACGTCGCTTGCGACGGGCCATCAGCTGCAGGCGCAAGGCGTTGAGACGAATGAAGCCTTCGGCGTCCTTCTGGTCGTAGACCTCGTCTTCTTCGAAGGTCACGTGCTCCAGAGAATACAGCGAATGTTCGGACGAACGGCCCACCACATTGACCGACCCCTTGTAGAGTTTCAGGCGAACCTCCCCACTGACATGCTCCTGACTTTTGTCGATGGCGGCCTGAAGCATTTCACGCTCCGGCGAGAACCAGAAGCCTTCATAGAGAAGCTTGGCATAGCGCGGCATGAGCTCGTCCTTGAGATGAGCCGCGCCGCGGTCGAGCGTGATCTGCTCGATTCCGCGGTGACCTGCCATGAGAATGGTTCCGCCCGGCGTCTCGTAGATGCCGCGCGATTTCATGCCGACGAACCGGTTTTCCACCAGGTCGAGGCGGCCGATGCCGTGCTTGCGCCCCAGCGCATTGAGCTCTGTCAGGAGGGTGGCAGGGCTCATGGCCTCGCCATTCAGCGCGGATGCGTCGCCGCGCTCGAAACCCAGCGTAATGTATTCCGGCTGGTCCGGCGCCTCTTCCGGGGCAACAGTACGCTGGAAGACGATCTCGGACGCTTCCTCGGCCGGGTCCTCGAGTATCTTGCCCTCTGACGAGGTGTGCCAGAGATTGGCGTCCACCGAGAACGGCGCCTCGCCACGCTTGTCCATGGAGACGTGAATGCCGTTGGCCTCGGCGTAGGAAATCAGCTTGGTACGTGAGTTCAGGTCCCATTCGCGCCAGGGCGCGATGACCCGCAGATCCGGATCCAGCGCATAGACGCCAAGCTCGAACCGGACCTGATCATTCCCCTTGCCGGTCGCGCCGTGAGCGACGGCGTCGGCGCCCGTCGCATGCGCGATCTCGACGAGGCGCTTGGCGATCAGCGGCCGCGCGATCGAGGTGCCAAGCAGGTAGAGCCCTTCATAAACGGCATTCGCCCTCACCATCGGATAGACGTAATCCCGCACGAATTCCTCGCGCAGGTCCTCGATGAAGATTTCCGACACGCCTGCGGCCTCGGCTTTCTTGCGGGCCGGTTCGAGTTCTTCACCCTGGCCAAGGTCGGCGGTGAATGTGACCACCTCCGCATCGTAGTGGTCCTGCAGCCATTTCAGGATGACAGACGTATCGAGACCCCCGGAATAGGCGAGGACGACCTTCTTGACGGGTTTGCTGGCGGACATGGGCGGACTTCCTTCTTCTTGCGCCAAAGCGCGTAGCGCCAGCCCGGTCCTCGCGCAAGAGGCGAAGTCCATGAATTCGCGCATGCCACACCTGCAAGAGTGGACATCGGGAAATTCATGGCCATCCTGCCGGCATGAGCGGACCGTCCAGCGAGAACCTTTCCGGCTTCGCCGCGCGCCGCGCGCGCTTCGAGCACGATAGCGACCGGGGCGCCACGCTCGCCCGGCTCGAGCTTTTGTGCGAGACGGCCGCAGGAGAAGACTGCCGGACCACAGGCGATCTTGCGAACCGGCTGCAAGCCGCCGGGATCGATCTCGCAATGCCCCGGCTGGCCGCGCTCAGACCCGTTCTCGACCAGGCCTCGACGCCACTCTCGCCCGACACGCTCGCCCCGGTCATGTCCGCCGACAGCGCCGCCCTCGTGCATCGCGCCCTCGTTGAGGGGCTGGCGATCGAACGGTTCGGCTATTTCACCGCCCGGCTGAGTAATATCTTCGCCTATGTCTCGGAAATCCGGTCCGGGTCGGTGGCGGACTACATCCCCGAACTGGCCCGCCAGACACCGGATGCCTTCGGGCTCTCGGTCTGCAGTATCGACGGGCAGCGGCTGGCACTCGGCGATTCCGCCACACCTTTTTGCCTCCAGTCGGTCGTGAAGCCGCTGAACTACGCTCTGGCGATGGCGCTCAACGGCGACAGTTTCGTGCATCGCCATGTCGGGCGCGAACCGTCGGGCCGACGCTTCAACGAGCTCGCACTGGATCCGGACGACCGGCCGCACAATCCGATGATCAATGCGGGCGCCATCATGTGCGCCGCCATGATCCGCCCGGGCCAGCCACCGGACAGGCGTCTCGACCTCGTGCGCCGCTTCGTCGCCTCGGCCGCGGGCGGGGAAGCCTGCGGCTTCGACGAAGCCGTCTACCGGTCCGAGCGCGAGACCGCGTCGCGCAATCTCCAGCTCGTCAAACTGATGGATGAACACGACGCCTTTCCCGAGGGTACTGACACAAGCGAGGCGCTCGATCTGTATTTCCGGACCTGTTCGCTGACCCTCGACTGCGACGCGCTGAGCGTCGTCGCCGCAATGCTGGCCAATGGCGGCGTCTGTCCGCTTACCGGCCACCGCATCATCGATTCCGCCATCGTGCGAAACACGCTCTCCCTGATGCTGACCTGCGGCATGTACGACTATTCCGGCGAATACGCGTTCACGGTCGGCCTGCCTGCAAAGTCCGGCGTTTCCGGCGGGCTGATGCTGGTCATACCGGGTATTGCCGGGGTCGGACTGTGGAGTCCGCGCCTCGACAGGCAAGGCAATTCGGTGCGCGGCGTGGCCTTTTCGCAGCGCCTCGTGGAAGCCTTCCCCTTCCATGTCTTTGCCGGAGTCGCGACCGATTGAAGCTTGAATTTCAGGATGCTGGACATTCTCGCCGGGCATCATCACCTTGCTGTCAGGATCGTTCAGGAGCTCGACCATGACCCGACGCCTTGCCCTCGTCACCGGCGCCTCTTCCGGCATCGGCCGTGCCCTCGCCCGCGAATTCGCCGCCAATGGCTGGGACCTCGCCCTCGTCGCGCGCCGCAAGGAACGCCTCGATGAACTGGCGGAAGAGCTTCATACCCATTTCGGCGTGGACAGCCTGGTCATCACGGCCGACCTGGCGGACCCGGCCGCTCCCGAAGCAATCCTCGCCGGGATCGAGAAGGCAGGGCGGAATGTGGACGCGCTCGTAAATAATGCCGGTTTCGGCCTGCCGGGCACCTATACCCAGACCGAGTGGAGCGATCAGGCCCGCTTCATCCAGCTCATGCTGACGAGCTATGCCGAACTGGTGCATCGCGTCATGCCGGGCATGCAGGCACGGGGCTATGGCCGCATCCTGAATGTGTCCTCGGTCTCTGCCCTCATGCCCGGAGCCAAGGGTCATACGCTCTACGCAGCGGTCAAATCGGCGCTGGTGAAATTCAGCCAGTCGCTCCATCTGGAAGGCAAGGCCTACAATATCCACGCGACGGCGCTGTGCCCCGGTTTCACCTATTCCGAATTCCACGACGTGAACGAGACCCGCTCCATGGTGTCCAAACTTCCCAAATACTGGTGGAAGACCGCCGATGAGGTCGCGCGCGCAGGATATGAGGCGGTGCAGGCCAATCGCGCGGTCTGCGTGCCCGGCCTCTGGTACAAATTCCTCACCGGTCTCAACCAGGTTCTGCCCGGCCCGGTCTCGCTGTGGATGATGGAGCGCAATTCGGCCAAGGTCCGGCAGGGCGAAAGGCCGGCGAGCGAAGGCGGTTCCGCCGACGCTTGATCTGTCGCCCCGACCGCGCGTAAAAGCGCCGTCATGTCACACGCAGATCCCCGCCTGATTGTCGCGCTGGACAAGCCGACAACCGAAGACGCCTGGGCCATTGTCGAGTCCGTTGGCGATGCTGTCAGTTTCTACAAGATCGGTCTCCAGCTCTTTCCCGTCGGCGGGATGGCGCTGTCCGACCGCCTCAAGCAGGCGGGCAAACAGGTCTTTCTGGACTTCAAGCTCCACGACATCCCGGCCACGGTCGAAAAAGCCACCCGCAATCTGGCCGGATGCGGTGCGGATCTGCTTACGGTGCACGCCGAACCGGCGGTCATGAAGGCTGCGGTAGCCGGGCGCGAGACGAGCGGGCTGCGCCTGCTCGGCGTGACCGTGATGACCTGTTACGACGACGAGATGCTGGCGGAGATGGGCTATGCCCACGGCGCCCGGGACCTTGTCCTGCGCCGGGTGGAACAGGCGCTTGACGCCGGCATGGACGGGATTGTCGCCAGTGCGCACGAGGCCGCCGAAATCCGCGAGCGCTTCGGAAGCGGCTTCCTGATCGTAACGCCGGGTATCCGGCCTGCCGGTACCGCTGCGGGCGACCAGAAGCGCGTCGCCACGCCCGCGGCCGCACTGGCCGACGGCTCGACGCACCTCGTGATCGGCCGTCCGATCAATGCGGCCGACGATCCGGCCGCAGCGGCGCGCGATATCATCGCCGAAATGGGATCCGTGCCGGCCTGATGGCGGCTCTCGCGGATCGTTCTCAGCGGCCCGGATAGGCCCGTCGCGGAGCGATCACGGGCGCCGTCACCGGCACGCTTGCGCCGACGCCGTCCTGATACCGGATCATGCCGCCGGAGACCGGTAAGGTCGCCACGCGGACTCCGCCCGCAGACGAGACCAGTATCATACCGCGATAAAGGAAGACGGGCCCGGCCTGGCGCTCGACGCCGCCCGCGCCCGGTCCACGGAAGAAGCTGTCGGGTAAAACGACCGGGCGTCCTTCCGGCGTCATACCTGGCGACGGTTCGATCGTGAACCGGCACCCCGGCCCCGAATAGGAGCCAGACAGGGCAGCATCGATATCCGAGAGGGTACAGTCACGATCCGGGGCGTCCTGGGCTGCGGCCAGTCCGCTCGCAAAGACGGCCAGGGCCAGACCGGCTATGACGGATAGATGTCTCATTCCGGCACAATAGACCGGTAACAGCGTCCGGATAAGGCCGCGCCCGTGAGAGGCGAAACCTGACCGCCGCGCTCGCCTGGCATTCCTGACAGCGCCACAGCCTTCAGAAGTCGCAGATAATGCCCTTCTTTTCCCAATCGCCGAAGCGCGTCGGTTCGGGACCTTTGCGGCCGCCCAGTTCGACGGGCTGTGCCTCGGCTTGTGCTGCCTCGCGCCGGGCAGCCGCTTCCGCCAGGGCGCGCTGTGCCTCCGGGCTCAGCGTCTTTTTCGGCGGTTCGGCGTCTTGTTCGTCTGCATCGCTCATACCATCTAGATAGGCCGGACGGGCGCACGCGCCAAGACAGAGGATGAGACTACGCACATGACTGCCAATACGCTTCGCACTTTCCTGCTGCTGGCCGGCATGACGGCCCTCTTCATGGGTGTGGGCTATCTGATCGGTGGCACGGCCGGCGCCATGATCGCCCTGATCGTGGCCGGCGTGATGAATCTGTTTGCCTGGTGGAATTCCGCGGACATGGTCCTGCGCATGCACAATGCCCGCGAGATCGGGCCTGACGTGGCCGATCCGCGCCTCCGCCAGTATGCCGCGGACGTCGAAATGCTGGCGCGGCGCGCCGGCATGCCGGTGCCGCGCGTCTTCGTCATCGAAACCGACCAGGCCAATGCCTTCGCAACCGGCCGGGACCCGTCCCATGCGGCCGTCGCGGCGACGACCGGCCTCCTGATGCGGCTCGACCGCGAAGAGGTCCAGGGCGTGATGGCGCATGAGCTGGCTCATGTGATGAACCGCGACACGCTGACCATGACGATTACTGCCACGCTGGCCGGCGCGATCGGCATGCTGGCGAATTTCGCGCTTTTCTTCGGCGGCAATAATCGCGGCGGTCTGCTGGCGAGCATCGCGCTGATGATCTTTGCGCCCATGGCCGCGATGCTGGTCCAGAGCGCCATCAGCCGGGCCCGCGAGTACGAAGCGGACCGGGTGGGCGCCGAGATCATGGGCAAGCCCATGGCCCTGGCCAGCGCGCTCGAGAAAATCGAGCGTAATGCGCGTCGCACCCTCAATCCGGAAGCCGAGCGCAATCCGGCCACGGCCCACATGTTCATCATCAATCCGTTGAACGGGCGGAATATGGACAATCTCTTCTCCACCCACCCGGATACGGCCAACCGGATTGCGGCGCTGCGGCGAATGGCCGGGGCAGCGGCGCACGTTCAGCCCGGCCCCTGGTCGGCGCGCGGCCCCTGGGGCTGACGCTCGCAACACGGCCGGACGGCGACGCGCATTAGACCATGTCGCCCGGCCGTGCTAGCTGGCTCGCCATGACAGACGGACTCGCACCGCGCCGTGCCGCGGCCCACGCCTTTACGGCCGTTATCAAGCAGAAGCGTATGCTCGAGACGGCGCTCGATCACGCACCCGGCTTCGCGGAGATGAGCGTCCGGGACCGCGCTTTCGCCCGCGCCATTGCGGCCGTGACCTTCCGCCGGCTCGGGCAGACCCGGACCGTGCTCGACAAGTTCCTCTCCAGGCCGCTGTCGGAAACGTCAGACGGCGCCCAGGCGATCCTGGTCACCGGTGCCGCACAAATGCTCTGGCTGGACAGCCCGGCACACGCTGTCGTCTCGTCTGCGGTGTCACTGGCGGCGGAGCGGCAGGACTCCCATCGTCTGAAGGGACTGATCAATGCGGTTCTGCGCAAAGTGGACCGGGAGGGCCGCGAGGTGCTCAAGGGCACCGTGCCCCGCGACAATCTCCCGGACTGGCTGCGCGAAAGCTGGCGGGCCGCCTACGGCCCGGGCGGGCTCAGCGGCATCGTCAATGCCATGATGGCTACGCCGCCGCTCGACCTGACGCTGAAAAACCCGGCGGAAAGAGACAAGTGGGCTGAGGCTCTCGACGCCCGGGTCCTGGCGAACGGATCGCTGCGCCTGAACAGCGTCGGCGATGTGCGGGCGCTTGCCGGCTTCCGTGAAGGTGCCTGGTGGGCGCAGGATGCTGCCGCCAGCATGCCGGCCATGCTTCTGGGCGCGCAGCCCGGCGAAAGCGTGATCGACATGTGCGCAGCACCGGGCGGCAAGACGCTGCAGCTGGCGGCACGCGGCGCCCGGGTCACGGCGGTCGACACGTCGGAGGCCCGGTTGAAACGCCTGCATGAAAACCTGTCGAGGACCGGCCTGAGCGCCGAGATCGAGATCGCGGATGGCCGCCGCTTCAAGCCCGCCGAACGCCCCGACGCCGTCCTTCTCGATGCCCCCTGCACGGCCACCGGCACCTTGCGCCGCCACCCCGAGGCAACCGTCATCAAGCGCCCCTCGGACATCGGCAAGCTGGCCAAACTTCAGCGAGAGCTCGCCGGCTCTGCCGTCCGTATGTTGAAGCCGGGCGGACGCCTGGTCGTCTGCACCTGCTCGCTGCAGCCGGAAGAGGGTGAGGAATTCGCCGCCGACCTGCTCAAAGCCCACCGCGAGCTGAAGACAGTGCCGATCCGGTCCGAAGAATGCCCGGAAATGGATCGCGGCCTGAGCCAGCAAGGCTGGCTGCGTCTGACGCCCGCCATGTGGTCGGGCCTCGGCGGCATTGACGGTTTCTTCATCGCGCGCTTCCAGAAGCAAGGCTGAATCAACAGATTTCACCCACTGGCGGGCGCGTCCGCTTGCGCTGTTACAGGCGCACTGTTATCGGAAAACGCATGGCTTCATCCGTGATCATTTCGCCGTCCATCCTCTCGGCCGATTTCGCCAAGCTCGGCGAGGAGGTCCGCGCGATCGACACAGCCGGCGCCGACTGGATCCATGTCGATGTCATGGACGGTCATTATGTGCCGAACATCACGATCGGACCGGGCGTGGTGAAAGCGCTTCGCCCGCACTCGAAGAAGCCGTTCGACGTGCACCTCATGATCACGCCCGTCGACCCCTATATCGACGAATTCGTCGAAGCCGGAGCGGACATCATTACCGCCCATCCGGAAGCCGGGCCGCATTTTCACAGAACCGTCCAGGCCATCCGCAAGGCGGGCGTGAAGGCCGGCGCCGCGCTCAACCCGTCCACGCACCCCGACACGATCGACTATGTCCTCGACCAGCTCGACCTCGTTCTGGTCATGAGCGTCAATCCCGGGTTCGGCGGCCAAAGCTTCATCGACGATCAGCTGCGCAAGATCGAATACCTTCGCGAGCGGGTCGTAGCCCGCGGCCTCGATACCGTTATCGAGGTGGATGGCGGGGTGAACCCGGCGACTGCCAGAGCCTGTATCGATGCAGGCGCTGCGGCCCTCGTCGCGGGTTCCGCCGTCTTCAAGGGCGGTCCGGACGCCTATCGCGACAATATCGCAGCCCTGCGGGGCTGAGCGCCATGGTTAGAGCGGTGCGTCTGTCCGACTATGCCGCCGCAATGGTCACCGCGGCGCGGCGCGAAGCGTCCTCCACCATCAATGCCATGGGAATCGTGCCAGGCATGCGCCCGCTGGCGCTGACGCCCGGCGAACTGGCGACCATCCCGGACGATGTCTACGCCCCCGACGCTGCCCGGGGTGATGCGATCATGGCCGGCCGCTTCCAGCTCGCCGGCGAAAATCTGGGTGCACCGGAGCCGACGGGAATCTGGACGGAACTGGCCCCCACCCGGGCATTCGCCCGGCGTCTTCACGGTTTCGACTGGCTGCGCGACAGCCTCGCCGCCGACAGCGCCGATGCCGCGGACATCTCGCGCGAACTGGTCGACGAATGGATCCGGCAATTCGGACGCTGGAACAGCTTCGCCTGGTCCCACGACATTCTCTCGGCCCGCATGATGAACTGGCTGCGCTGCGGCGATGCACTGTTCGGAAGCGATGACGACAAGCGGGGGCGGGCGGGCCGTTTGCGGGCCCTCCTGCGGCAGGCCCGCTATGTCCAGCGCTCCATGCCGCTGGCGCATGACGGAACCGTCCGGCTGCGCTGCGCGGCGGCGCTCACCCTGACCGGGCTCTGTCTGCCGCGCCAATCGCGCTTGCAAAAGGCCGGGATCGCGGCCCTCGCGCAGGAAGTCCAGCGACAGATCCTGCCGGATGGCGGGCATGTCTCGCGCTCCCCGCGTGCCTGTGCGGAAGCCCTGATCGACCTGATCACCGTGCGTGACGCCTCCAGTGCTGTCGGCGCTGAATTGCCCTCGGAAATCGGACGCGCGGTAGACCGGCTCGCCCCGATGACGCGCTTCTTCCGCATGTCCGATGGAGGCCTTGCCAGCTTCCATGGCGGCGGCCAATGCGATCACGGCGCCCTGGAAACCGTCCTCGAACGCGACGACACCAAAGCCAAGCCCTTCGGCTTTGCGCCTCATACCGGCTTTCAGAGAGCCGAGGCCGGCGGCGCCACCATCCTGCTCGACGTCGGCAAGGCGCCACGCGGTCCGCTCTCGACGGACGCGCATGCCAGCGCGCTCGCTTTTGAACTGTGCACCAGCGGCGGCCGGCTCGTGGTCAATTGCGGCTGGCATGACGATCAACCCTCAAGCTGGCGCGAGGCGGTCCGCGCGACGGCGGCGCATTCGACGCTGACCCTCGACGAAACCTCGTCCGCCCGTCTCTTCGCGCCTGGCTGGAGGCGCGACCTGCTCGGTCCCCGCCTCGCGACGGAACCGGGATCGGTGACGGCTCGTCGTAACGAGGAAGAGATGGGTGTCTGGCTGGAAGGCATTCATGACGGCTATCGTGATCTCTACGGTCTCCTGCATCGCCGCCGTGTCTTTCTGGCGGCCGACGGGGGCGATCTGCGCGGCGAGGACGCCTTGTTCAGACCGGTTGCCGCCGGACCGCCAGACGATGTCGATGTGAGATGGCCCTTCGCGATCCGCTTCCATCTCCACCCGGATATCCGCGCCTCTCTGTCACGCGACTCGATGAGCGCCCTTCTGGTACAGCCGAACGGCGATGGTTGGCGCTTCAGAACGGATGGCGGCCCGATCCGGCTGGAGCGGTCGGTCTATCTCGCTGCTGGTGCACCACCTCAACGGGCGACGCAGATTGTGATACAGGGAGAGGCCGAGCCTTTCGGGGCCGGTGACAGACCGCCCAATCGGGTAAGATGGGCTTTTCAGCGCCTCGGGCGCATAGGCGGCGCCGGGGGGGAAACCGCATGAGCACACCGCGGCCTAACGCGCCGGAAACGGCTTCGACCCGCAACAGGCTATCCATGATTGCTGTGGCCCTGTTCGACCTCGCGGCCGGCGCAATCTCCATGTGGGCGGCCGTACGGCTGCGATATCGTTTCGAGCCGACCGATCCGCCGGAACTCATCATCCTGCAGTCCGTAGTGGTGTTCACCTTCGCCTGTGCACTGGTGTTTCCCCTGGAAGGTCTGCATCGCGGGCTGTGGCGTTACACCGCGCTGAACGATGCAGCACGCATCGTACGCGCGGCGGTGGTCGCCAATCTGATCTTTCTGCCCATCCTGTTCCTGATCAATCGGCTGGACGGTTTTCCCCGGACCAGCATCCTGATCGACATCCCCATCCTGATCTTTCTCCTCCTGGTCCCCCGCCTCGGCGTCGCCGTATTGCGGACCCAGGGCCTGCGCGGCGTGTTTCGCATCGAGGACCGGTCCAAGCCGGCAGCGATCCTCGTCGGCTCGGCCGAGGAACTCGACGAAGCCCTGCGCGAACTGGAACGTCGGAATGGATCGGCACCCTTGCGACCCAAGGGCCTGATCGAGCCGCGCTCCACCCTCACCGGGCACGCCATTCGGGGCGTACCCGTTCTGGGTGGCATGCATGCCCTGCCAGCCGCAATCAAGCGCCTCTCAACGTCGGAAAAGGAGATGCCGCGTATCGTGCTGGCTGGCGACGCCACAGGTGTCCAGGTTGTCAATGAACTGGTGCGAATCGCAGCCCGGACCGGAGCGAAACTCTCACGTTCGCGGCCCGGAGAAGGACCGGGGGCCTTTTCGCCGATAGAAGCGGCGGACCTGCTGAACCGCCCCCCGCGCCCGCCGCAACTGGATCCGGCGCGGCCGCTGATCGCTGGCAAGCGGGTGTTGATTACCGGCGCAGGCGGAACAATCGGCTCACAGCTCGCGCGGCTCGCCGCGGAGCTGGAGCCCGAAAAGCTGATTTTCTACGACGCCTCGGAAGCCAATCTCTACGAGATCGACCTCGAATTCACGAACCGCATACCAGCCACACCCTGGCGCTCCGTGCTGGGCGATGTCCGCGATCGCGACCGCCTGCGCGACGTATTCGAGACCGAACGTCCTGACGTCGTCTTGCATGCCGCAGCGCTGAAACATGTTCCGATGAGCGAGCTCAACCCGGCCGAAGCCGTGCGGACCAACATCGTCGGCACCGCCAACACGATCGAAATTGCCCAGACCTGCGGGACCGATGTCGTCGCCCTGATTTCGACGGACAAGGCGGTCGATGCTGGCAATGTCATGGGTGCCACCAAGCGGGCGGCTGAACTCTATGCGCGCGCGTCGGCGGCGCGGGGCAGCGCGACGCGCATCTGCGTCGTGCGCTTCGGCAATGTTCTCGGCTCGACCGGTTCCGTCGTGCCGCTGTTCGAACGTCAGATCGAGAGCGGCCAGCCGGTCACCGTCACGGACCCGGACGCCACGCGCTATTTCATGACAGTGGAGGAGGCCTCCGGCCTCGTCCTGTCCGCGGCGGCGCAGACGGCCGCCGATCCGGCACTGAACGGAGCGCTTTATGTCCTCGACATGGGCGAGCCCGTCTCCATCCTGCGCCTTGCCCGCCAGCTTCTTCGCCTGCGCGGCCGCGACCCCGACGCCCCCGGCGCTGTGAAGGTCATCGGGATGCGCCCGGGCGAGAAGCGCCACGAAGCCCTGGTTCACGACTTCGAACGCACGGAACAGACTTCGGTGGACGGGGTCTGGTCCATCAACGGTCCCGAAATCGACCCGGTCGCCATCGACCAGGCGCTGGCGAAAGTCTTCGCGGCCGTGGACGAGCGTGACCGGGATGCTGCAATTGCGGCCCTCGGCGCGCTGTGCGCGCTGCGCCCGCTCGCGCATGCCGATTGACTTGCTCGCGGAGCCTGATTACTCGCCGCGGATGCCGAGCTGAATGAATGGAGCCCTGCCCATGTCCGATCACGATCTTGCACCGATCCGGCGCGCCCTCATTTCCGTGTCCGACAAAACCGGACTGGTCGACCGCGGCCGCAAGCTGGCGGATGCCGGCGTGGAAATTCTGTCCACGGGCGGAACGCTCCGGGCTCTGAACGATGCCGGCATTCCTGCGAAGGACGTCTCCGAGGTCACCGAATTTCCCGAAATGATGGATGGGCGCCTGAAGACGCTTCACCCCCGTGTCCATGGCGGACTGCTCGGCCGCCGCGACCGTTCCGACGACCGGGAGTCCATGTCCGGACACGGCATCCCGAATATCGACCTGCTCTACGTCAATCTCTATCCGTTCGAGGAGACGGTTGCGAAGGGCGCCGACAATGCCAGCTGCATCGAGAATATCGATATCGGCGGGCCCGCCATGATCCGCGCTGCGGCCAAGAACCATGCCTGGGTCGCCGTCTGCGTCGATGGCGAGGATGTCGATGCCGTCCTTGCGGACATGGATGCGAATGAAGGCGCCTCGACACTCGATCTGCGCACCCGTCTCGCCGCCAAGGCCTATGCCCGAACGGCGGCCTATGACGCGGCGATCTCCAACTGGTTCGCGGACGTTCTCGATGAGCCGGCTCCGGCCTACCGCGCCTTCGGCGGCGCGCTGGCGCAATCCCTTCGCTATGGCGAAAACCCGCACCAGAAAGCCGCCTTCTACGCCACCTCCGAGAACCGGGCCGGAATCGCCACGGCGCGCCAGATTCAGGGCAAGGCGTTGAGTTACAACAATCTGGCCGACGCCGATGCCGCCTTCGAGCTGGCCGGCGAGTTCGATGCCACTGACAAGGCTGCCGTGGTCATCGTCAAGCACGCGAACCCCTGCGGCGTTGCTGTCCACGACGATCTTTCCGCAGCCTATGAGAAAGCCTTCTCGGCCGACCCGATCTCGGCCTTCGGCGGCATTGTCGCCATGAACCGGGCGCTCGATGCCGATACGGCCAACGAGCTGGTGAAAATCTTCACCGAGGTCGTGATTGCGCCGGATGCGGACGAGGATGCTCTGGCAGTCCTCTCCGGCAAAGCCAATCTGCGCGTCCTGCTGACCGGCGGCATGCCGGATCCGCAGCAGACCGGCTGGCTGACCAAGACGGTCGCAGGCGGACTCCTGACCCAGGAGCGCGATACGGGCATGATCGCACCCGGCGATCTGAAGACGGTGACGGAGCGCGCGCCGACCGAAGCCGAACTGGCCGATCTCATGTTTGCCTGGAAAGTCGTCAAACACGTGAAATCGAACGCCATCGTCTATGCCCGCAACGGGTCCACCGCCGGGATCGGCATGGGGCAGACGAGCCGTCTGGAAGCGGCCCGCCTCGCCGTTCGCAAAGCCGAGGCGACAGCAGCAGAGAACAAGTGGGACGAGCCGCGCACCCAGGGTTCGGTCTGCGCCTCCGACGCCTTCTTCCCCTTCGCCGACGGCCTGCACGCCGCGTCGGAAGCCGGGGCGACCGCGGTTATCCAGCCGGGCGGCTCGATCCGCGACGAAGAGGTCATCCAGGCCGCCAACGAGGCCGGCATCGCCATGGTCTTCACCGGCATGCGCCACTTCCGCCACTAGGTCATCGGCTGCGTGTAAATCCGTTTAACGTTGACGGATCAGTGCGTTGGGCGTCAGGTTGTCGCCATGACGCTGAAACGCTGGATACGAACCCTCATCGCTGCGGCCGGGCTTGCCGGCACGGGTCTGGCGGCTTGTGCAGTGGGCAATCTCACCGGGTTGAGCGTTCCCACGCGAACACTCGACGCGCAAATCGCGCTGATCGAAGCGCATAGCGCGGTCCGCTATCCCGCGTCGGCAGAGGGGCCTGTCCCCGCGGCCCTGCTATTCCATGGCTGCGGCGGCCTGCGGCAGGTGCAGGCCGATTACGGCGCAGCCCTCCGAGAAGCCGGTTTCGCCGTCATCACGGTCGATTCCAACACACCGAGAGGCATTGGCCGTTTCGAAGCCATGACCCAGGTCTGCACCGCGCAACGCCTTCTCGGCCAGGAACGCGCCGCCGATATCACCGCCGCCATCGCACTGGCCCGGCGTGATCCGCGTATCGATAGCGAACGGCTGGCCATCATCGGCTGGAGTCATGGCGGCTGGAGCGTTCTGGACGCACTGGGCTATGCCGGAGAGGGTTTGGCGCCAGCCTCGCTCGAAAACATACCCGGCGGCATGACGGAGCTGCCCGGCGTGCGGGCGGCGGTCGCCGTCTATCCCTATTGCGGGTTCCCCGTCCGGACCGACGGACGTGCCATGCCGGACATCCCGCTGCACGTCATTCTTGCTGGACGAGACATCGTGGCGCCGCCGGGCGCCTGCTCGCGACTGTTCGAACGCATGATCGCCAACGGGTTTTCTGTTGAGGCCGAGACATGGCCGGACGTGACCCATGCCTTCGACGAGCCCAACCAGCCACCGGATCCGCGCATGGAATACGATGCGGACGCGGCAGCCAGGGCGCGCGCCCGCATCGTGGAGATTCTCGAGCGCGAACTCGCCGCCCGCTAGGGCTGGACGATACCGGCCATCTCGCCGAGCTGTGTCGAGGCGATCGCCAGTTTCGAGAGCGTCCAGCCACCGGACTGGTCCAGCTGTTTCTGAACGGAGTCGACCCGGCCGGCCTCTTCCTCATTGACCGTATTCCAGGCCTCGACGAGATTGTCCGCCCAGTCCCGCGAGGGATCTTCCACCCCGGCGGCGAGCGAACCGCCCGCTTCCTGGGCGAAGCGCATGGCCGATGTCGTGAAGGCCTGCTGGCTGGCGTAGAAATCTTCCATCAGACGCCGCACAGCCAGGCGGTCCCAGTGAAGCTCCGAGGAAACCTCGCCGCCCAGACCGCGCAGGCGGTCGAAGCGGAATCGCGCACCGACGGCATGGTAGACATAGGCCGTGGAGGCAAGCGGCCAGCCGAAATCATTGGCCATGTCGATCACATCCGTCGACGCTGTCAGCGGGCGCAGCTCGGCGACCATGCGGGCCAGCTCGGCCGGCGCTCCCGCCGACACGAAGGCCTGGGCTCGCTTCTTCACGCCCCGGCGCTCATGCTCGGAAATGATCTCGTGCGCCATGCCCCGCAATTCCTGCACGCCGGGACGATAGGATTCGATCACCGACGTGATCGTCTCATCCCGAACGGCAGCATTATTACGGCCTCGCCGGGCCAGCCAGTAGGTCTGACGGCGGAGCAGGCGGATGATTTCCTCGTGAAGCTTGGCCTGTACCGAGGCAGGTGCCTGGTTGTCGAGCGCGTTGATCGCTTCCGTCAGCTCGGCAAAGCCGAATATGGAGCGGCCCGCTTCGAAAGCCCGCGCGATAGCAGGCACGGAGGCCGTGGTGGAATCGATCGCACGGTGGATGAAGGTCGGACCGCCCAGATTGATCATCTCGTTGGCGAGTACCGTAGCGATGATCTCGCGCTTCAGCCGGTGACCGTCCATCGCATCCGAGAAGCGGTGGAGCGCTTCGGGGAAATAATTGGTCAGCATCGACTTGAAATGCGGATCATCGGGGACTTCCGAGGCGACCAGCTGGTCGAACAGCGTGATCTTCGCATAGGAGATGAGAACAGCCAGCTCCGGCCGGGTCAGGCCCTGTCCGCGAGCCTTGAGATTACGCACGACCTCGACCGAGGGAAGGCCTTCGACTTCGCGGTCCAGCTGGCCGAGCTCTTCGAGCCGAGCCATGAATCGTTCATGGGCGTCGAGATCCGCGAGCGCGGACTGTTCGCTCAGGCTGAGCGCGAGCGTCTGGTCGTAATTGTGGCGCAGGACATGGCGCGCGACATCGTCGGTCATCGATTCCAGCAAGGTGTCGCGATCGTCCCGGCCCATCTCACCGGAGCGCAGCATCGCATTGAGCAGGATCTTGATATTGACCTCATGGTCCGAGCTGTCGACGCCGGCCGAATTGTCGATGAAGTCGGCATTGGCCCGGCCGCCATGGCGCGCATACTCGATACGGGCCGCCTGGGTGAAGCCCAGATTGGCGCCTTCGCCGATGACCCTGGCCTGAACCTCGTCCGCATTGACACGCAGACCGTCATTGGTCTTGTCGCCGACTTCCCAATGCTGCTCGTGCGTTGCCTTCACATAAGTGCCGATACCGCCGAACCAGAGCAGTTCGACATCGACCTTGAGCAGGGCCGCGATCAGCTCTTGCGGACTTACGGAATTGCGGTCGAGACCGGTCAGCGCCTTGATCTCGTCAGTCAGGGTGATCGCCTTGTTGCTCCGTGAGAACACGCCGCCGCCCTTCGAGATGAGAGAGGTGTCGTAGTCCTGCCAGGACGAGCGGGTCTGGTCGAAAAGGCGCTTGCGCTCCTGCCACATTGTTTCGGGATCGCCCGGATCGGGATCAATGAAGATGTCCCGATGGTCGAAGGCGGCGACGAGGCGGGTATGCCGCGAGAGCAGCATGCCATTGCCGAAAACATCGCCCGACATGTCGCCGACGCCGATCGCGGTGAAAGGCTCCGACTGGATATCCTTGCCCATTTCGCGGAAGTGACGCTTGACCGACTCCCAGGCGCCGCGGGCCGTAATGCCCATCTTCTTGTGGTCGTAGCCGGCCGAACCACCCGAGGCGAATGCGTCGCCGAGCCAGAAATCGAACTCGCTGGTGGCAAGGCCGTTGGCGGTATCGGAAAAGGTCGCGGTTCCCTTGTCGGCAGCCACCACCAGATAGGGGTCGTCCTCGTCCCAGCAGATCGTGTTCTCCGGCGCGACGACCGCATCGTCGACGATATTGTCCGTCAGGTCGAGGAGACCGCGAATAAAGGTCTTGTAGGCCTCGCGGCCAGCCTCGAAGACTTCGTCGCGGCTGCCATTGCGCGGCAGGGCTTTGGGATAGAAACCACCCTTGGAGCCGACCGGCACGATGACCGCATTCTTGACCTGCTGGGCCTTCACGAGGCCCAGAACTTCGGTGCGGAAATCATCGCGGCGATCCGACCAGCGCAGGCCGCCCCGGGCGACAGGACCGAAACGGATATGGACGCCCTCGACGTCCGGGGCCCAGACGAAAATCTCACGATAGGGCTTGGGAAGCGGCAATTCCTCCAGCAGCTCGCTGGCAATCTTGATCGAAATGCGCGGCTTCAGTTTGCCGTCCGTACCGGTCTGGTAGAAATTCGTGCGCAGCGTCGCTTCGATCAGGTGGAAGATACGCCGCAGGGCGCGGTCATGGTCGAGGCTGGCGACATCGTCGAGCGCCTTGCGCAGACGCCCGCTGACATCCCAGACTGCATCGGAGCGGGCTTTCTGGTCGTCGGTGTAATCCGGATCGAACTTGACGCGCGCCAGTTCCAGCAGGCCCTTGGCGATGTCCGGATAGGCGGCCAGCGCTTCTTCCTGGATCGCCTGCGACGGGTCGAGGCCCGTCTGCTGGCGATAGCGGGCGCAGGTGCGCAGGAAGGCGGCTTCGCGCCAGGTCACGCCTATCTTCACGATGAGCTGGTTGAAACCGTCATCCTCGGCGCGCCTCTCGGCCATGGCGAGCAGCGCGTCCTCCAGAATCGGCGCGACCTCTTCCAGGGAGCACTCCTCGAGCGCGTCCGATTTCATCTCGAAATCGTGGACATAGGCCCTATCGGCCGGCTCGCCGGATGCGCCGCGCCGGTCGACGGGGAAGCCCGTCTCCTGGACGACGTAGAGACCGAGATTCTCCAGTACGGGCATGACACGGGACAAGGAAACCGGTTTGCCTACGCGGTAGATTTTCAGCCGCAGCTCGATCGGGCTGTCGTCGGGCTCGCGATATACGCGCACGGCGACCTTGTCCGATGAGTCGAGGGATTCCAGCTTGAGAACGTCGGCCAGCGCTTCTTCAGGATCGTAGAGCTCGCGATACCCGGCCTTGAAAGCATCCTGATAGGCCGGCATGCGCAGGCGGATTTCCTCCGGCGCATTGCGGCGGATATGGGTCTCGAGATCATCTTCCCAGGTGCGCGCGAGACGCGCCACCCGGCGCTCGAGATCGGGAACGTCGGGCTCCGGGTGATCGAAGGGATTGAGGCCGATAATATAGTGGACCCGGGCGAGTGGACTGTCGCCGAATTGCGGATAGAAGGCCGACAGACGACCCCCGAACGCATCGCGGATCAGCTCGCCGGCCTGTTCGCGCACCTTCGAATTATACCTATCGCGCGGGACGAACAGCAGGGCGGAGACGAAACGGTCGAACTGGTCGCGGCGGATGAAGAGCTTGGTGCGCGGCCGGTCGTGCAGATGGAGCACGCCGAGGCAGATCTCCAGCAGATCGTCCTCATCCGTCTGAAACAGCTCGTCGCGCGGATAGTTCTCGACCGTATTGCGCAGCTTCTTGGCATTGTGCGTGCCGGGCGTCTTGCCCGCGCGCTCGAGGACGCGACGGACCTTGCGGCGGATCAGCGGAACGGCGCTGGCGCTTTGATCGTAGGCTTCAGCCGTGAAGAGGCCGACGAAGCGCATCTCGCCGATGACGGCGCCGTCCTCGCGATAGCGCTTCACGCCGATATAATCCATGTACACGCGACGGTGGACGCGAGACTTCATGTTCGCCTTGGCCACGATGATCGGGCTCGGCTCGCGCAGGAAGGTCTCGATGGCCGGGGTGAGAACAGCCGGTTCCGAGCCCTTGCGCAGAACGTGCCGCTCGGGATCGCGCAGCACGCCGCGACCGCTGTCCGGCCGCACCTGCGGCTGGCGCGAGGCCATGGAACCGTCGCCCGCCACTTCGAAATCATAGATGCGGCAGCCGAGAAAGGCGAAATGATCGTCGCGCAGCCAGCGCAGGAATTCGAGGGATTCCGCGATTTCCTCGCTCGACGCATGCGTGCGCGCCTGGCCGAGATGCTCGATCGCCTCGTCCATCTGGGCGCGCATGTCCGACCAGTCCTCAACGGCGACGCGAACGTCATCGAGCGTCGCAGTAACGGCGTCGATCAGGGTCCGGCGGGAGAGCTCGTCCAGCGGTGGAAGATGAACCTGGATCATCGATTCGGGCAGGCAGCGCCCGCCTTCGTCGACCCGTGCTCCTCCGGCGTCCCGGCGAACCTGGACGATCGGGTGAAACATCGCGGTGATGTCGTGACCCTGGGAGCCGATCTCGGCCATCACGGAATCGACGATGAAGGGCCGGTCCCGGCCGATGATCTCGAGAACGTCGCGCGGCAGTTCACTGCCGTCGGCACGGGTTGCCGAACGCATTCGGACGAGGATGTCGTCGCCGGGCCGCGATGCCCCGAAAGACCAGAAATCGACGCTCAGCGCGGCAAGATCCGCCGCTCCGACCCGCTCGAGGTCCTCTGCCAAGGCATCATCATAGATTTGCGAGAAGAAAGAATTCCCTGTCTCGCCGCATTCATTGCCGAAAAGCTCTTGCCAGCGCGAGCGCGCGGCTTCCATGAACTCTGCGCGGGAATAAGCGTGCGCGACTCCGACGACCGCCCCCATGGTGGCGCTCCCTGTGGTCTGGTGTTTTTATGCTTTGAGCCTAGACCTGTTTGCGTGCCGTGCAAGACATCTACACCGTTGAAAACGCAAACGTGCCATTCGTTTTCAGATCGACACCGCAACCGAAGCCTGCGGCCGCCTGAGGCCATCGACGCCACGCCATGGGGAGATAGCGGCACCGCCGGGAAGGGACAGGGGATCCCGGCGGTGCCTGGCAGACCTCAATGGCAGGCTGGGGGGACGCTCTTTTGAGGCCTGATCTGCAATGACGCATCAATTGCATGCCGGACGAGGGGGGAGGGTGCCGGCACGCCTTGCGTCATGCTGCAGATTTAGGGTCGCGCGCCGGGAATCCAAGAGGCTGGCGCCATCAAAAATCGGTAATAATGTCCGGCCTGCCTGCGGCAGAGCGCCGCACCGCCCGATCGTGCCGTCATAACGGAGACTTGGCAGCCGCTATCAGCGAACCGGTTCCGCTCCCGCGTCGACCTTCCAGTCCGAGTGGAGCTGGTCCCAGGACATGAGCGGGGAGATCCGGCCGATCAGGTCGAACGCCATGCGGCGCGTATCGGTCACGTTCCGCGGCTCGACCGGCCGGGAACCGACAGCGTCAGCCACGACCGTCATCGTCTGGTCCCGCGACGCACCGTCGAACACCGTCGCAAGTATGGAGAAGGGCGCCGAGAAGCCGACCAGAAGACAAGGGCCGCCGGTATTGCGTGCCAGAACCTGGTGGAGGAAGGGGTCGGAGAAGGCTGAAAGGCCCCGGCGCAGGAAAACCGGTTCCTTCGCCGTCGGACGCAACGAGGAGATCGGCGAGCGGGCCGATTTAGGTCCGTCCCCGACATATTGGGAATGGCAGACTTTCCATCCGGCGTTTCGGGCATGGTGCAGGAGCTGCCCGATCCGACTGATAACAGCCGCATTCTCGGCATCGATCCGTCCATCCGGCCCTTCGACCTGATCACTCTGACAATCCAGCAAGATCAGGCAGGGGACGACAGAATTCATGCGGCTTCCTCGGCTTCTTTCTTCTTCTCTTCTTCAACCATTCGCTCAAGCGACAGGTCGAACGGTCCGGGCCTGTCCCATTCGCCGTCCGGGCGAATGATGACCATTGGATCCGTGTCGAGCCCGATTGCGTTGGCGGGCGGGACGAGATCCCGTTCGATCTCCACGTATTCATAATCGGAGAAACCGAACGGTTCGCGATTGGAGCGTACGCGGAACCCGTGCGAACGCCAGTATTTTACGCGGTTCAGCTGGGCATGGCCAAGCACTTTGCGATATCCGCGGCGAGCCGCATAGCGCAGAGCCTCCTGCATCAGCAGGCGCATCACGCCGTCACGCCGATAAGGCTTGAGCACCGCGGCACGCTCGACCTTCGCGAAGCCGGCGAACCAGCGAAGTCGCAGGACACCAACCGGCTCCTTCGCCTTCCAGCAGACCAGATGAGACGCGCCGACCAGGTCATTGCCGTCATATTCCTCGTGATAGGGCGCCATTTGTTCGCCCAGATAGATCACCCCGCGCAGGGTCATCGCCATGACGACCTCGTCGAGCGTCCTGGCGACCGTCACTTTCAGACTATCAGCCATCACGGATTTCATGAAGCAAGCTCCCATTCCGAAAGCACAGTTCTTTTCAGCAACATATCGCCGATCCTCTTGGGAAATCCATTACTACGGAAGAGCGGGTTCTCGCCGTCAGGGTAGGCGCAGACGTCAAAACCCAGCTTTCTCATCAATGCCTTGCCCTCTACCGTACGGGCCCGCGCATAGACGTGGACATCCGAGTAAAAGCCTCGCCATCCCACAAGCAATGCCCGCAAAGCGGCTGCCTGCGCATGCGGATCGCGACCGGCCAGGCCCCAGGAAAGCAGGGCAGCGGCCTTCTCGTCGAGCCCGCAGACCCATTCACGCTTCGCATTGTCGAAGCCGAATTCACCGTCGAAAAGGGCTTCCACCCCGGATTCCGTTAACGGTATGGACGCAACGAAACCGTCAGGGCGGCCATTCCATCGACGCATGTGGAGCGATCGCTGCGTCCAGGCCTGGACGCGTGCAATATCCTCGGCACTGGCGATCTCGCCATCGATCAATTCGTCCGCCAGGGCATGAAACTCCTCGATCTGGTCGAGCCGGACAGGCTCGAAGTCCAAGGAACCAAAGGCCCTGTCCAACCGCTCAAGCGGAAATTGTACGGCTGCCTCGTCTCGATTAAGGTGTGCTTCGAGTGTCGACATGACGCGTCGCCCTCCAGGGTAAATATGGTTACCTAATCGTTAACACCGCGCGAAAGATGCGGCTTCGTCAAAGTTGGAATAGTGGATAGTCTGAAACCAACCATCGACCTTCGGCGCAATGTGTTCGACTGGGACGATCTCCAGATCTTTCACGCCGTCGCGACGACCGGCTCGATGAGCGCCGCGGCGGCGGCGCTCGGCTGCCAGCAGTCGACGGTCAGCAAACGCATGCGGCAACTGGAGAGCCGCCTGGGAAGCCAGCTGATCGAGCGCCGCGCCGACGGCATCCTGCTCACCCCCGCCGGCGAGACGACGCTCGACTTCGTCATCACCATGCAGCGCTCGGCTCAGCAGATCGAAAACCGCGTCGCCGGTCAGGACCGCGCGCTGACCGGCCAGGTCACGCTTCGCCTGCCGGACGGGCTGGGCACGTATTGGGTCGCCCGGCACGTCCCGGAATTCATGCGCGTCAATCCCGAGATCGATCTGCGGCTGATCCGGGACGAGTCAGGTTTCGGAGGAGAGAATGCCCCGGCTCTGGAAGTGACCTTCGTTGAAGACAAGGCGATGGATACCTACGCGGTCCAGCTCGGCACGCTTCACTACATGCCGGTTGCTTCCCGGGACTTCATCACGACATACGGGGTGCCGAAGTCCATCGCGGACGTCTTGAACCTCAGGTTTCTGACGCTTGAGCAGTATGACCGCTCACTCGCAATCTGGGGGCAGGCCGCCGAAGCCACCGATTCCCTCATTAAATATTCGTTCCGTACAGACATGAGTTCGGTGTTGTTTGAGGCGATCCGCCATGGTGGCGGTATCGCGATGGCACCAACCTATCTCGCTGCCTTGTATGCTGATGAGCTTGTCGTGCTCGATTATGACTTCCATCAGGACATCAAGTTCTGGTTGAAATATTTACCGGGCGGACAAGGTATTGGAAGAGTGAAATGTGCTGGCGACTGGATTGCCGGCCTATTCGAGCGTAGAAGCAACCCATGGTTCCGCGAGGAATTCTATCACCCGAGTGAATTCTGCGACATCGAAGTAATCAAACCGAAGACATGAGGACGACATGAGCGCTAGGGGCCCAACGAGTATCGACCAGCATGTGGGGGCTCGTCTGCGCCTTCGCCGCAGCCTTATGGACATGAGCCAGTCCGAACTCGGCGAAAAGCTTGGCGTGACCTTTCAGCAAGTCCAGAAGTACGAGCGCGGCACGAACCGAATCGGTGCCAGCCGTCTCTTCCATGTGGCCAAGGTCATGGAAGTGCCGGTCGCCTATTTCTTCGAGGGCCTCGAGGAAGACGGCTCTTCGGAGCTGAAGGGCAATGACTCCGACACGCTCTACGATTTCATCGCCAGCCCGGACGGGCTTGCGCTCGCCTCGGCGTTTTCCGGGATCAAGGATCAGACCGTGCGCCGCCGGGTCATCGACCTGCTGCGCTCCCTGGCCGACTGACCGGATTCAAACCTCATCGGTTGAAGAACGGGCTGCCCTCCGGGCGGCCCGTTTTGTTTTGCGCGTAACGCGGCTCGACATGAGGGCAAACAGTGTGCTCACGCCGCGAGACCGGATGCTGGAATGGAGAGAGAGAATGGAGCGGGCGATGAGATTCGAACTCACGACATTCACCTTGGCAAGGTGACGCTCTACCCCTGAGCTACGCCCGCTCATGATTTGCGGGGGACAAGCCCCGCCGGGGAGCGGGGTATATCGCGCAATCGCCGCCGAATTGCAAGCACCTGATTCCGTCCTCTTGCACATGGATGCACAGCGGGCTTCAAAAGGGGCATGCCAGCGACGCGAAACCAGCTCTATTCCTGCTTCGATGCACTCGGAATCGATTACAGGACGCATGATCACCCGCCCGTTTTCACGGTCGAGGAGGGCCAGTCCATCAAGGCCGAACTCCCGGGCGGGCACACGAAGAACCTCTTTCTGACCGACAAGAAAGGGAGCATTATCCTGGTTTCGGCGCTTGGCGAGACGCTGATCCGGATCAATCGCCTGCACAGGCATCTTGGATGCGGCCGACTTTCCTTCGGCAAGGAAGACATCTTGTACGAAACGCTCGGCGTCCGGCCCGGTTCGGTAACGGCTTTCGCGCTGATCAATGACACTGAGCATCGCGTCCGTTTCATTCTCGACCAGGCGCTGATGGCGCACGATCTGGTCAACTTCCACCCGCTCTCCAACGACGCGACGACCGCCATCAGGGCAGACGATCTGGTGCGGTTCGCCCGGCATACCGGACATGAGGCCGAGATATTCGACTTCTCAAAGCTGCTGGATGCGGACGATGCGACGCAGTGACGGCTTGCATCGCAGCCCAAGGGCGTCCACCTAGAGACCAGACGAAAACAAGGACATCGCCATGACCATGTTCACCGATAGCGACAATGCCGCATCCTCGCCGGAACTCGTAAAGGATTCCAGCGACCAGGCTTTCATGGCGGACGTCGTCGAGCCCTCCCGCGAAGTGCCGGTCATCGTCGATTTCTGGGCCCCCTGGTGCGGTCCCTGCCGCCAGCTCGGTCCGGTCATCGAAAAAGCCGTTCGCGAGGCCGGCGGAGACGTGCGGCTGGTCAAGGTCAACATCGACGAGAACCCCGGCATTGCTCAGCAACTACGCGTGCAGTCGATACCGGCCGTGTTCGCCTTCAAGGACGGCCAGCCTGTGGACGGCTTCATGGGAGCCCTCCCGGAAAGCCAGATCAAGGAATTCATCAACCGCATCACCGGCAAGGGGCCAGGCGAAGCCGAGCTCAAGGCGATGGTCGATCGCGGCCTGGCGGCGCTTGAGACCGGCGATCTCGGTGGTGCATCGCAGGATTTCGCTGCCGTACTCCAGTCCGACAAGGGTCATCCCGGTGCGATCGCCGGCCTGGCGCGCGTCTGGCTCAAGAATGGCGACATCGAAAAGGCGCAGCAGATCCTCGACCAGGTGCCGGCCGACCGTGCGGACGACCCCGCGATCGACGGCGCACGGGCGGCGCTCGAGCTTGCCACCGGGAAGCCGGCCGACGATTCCGAGACGGCTGTCCTGCGCCAGAAGATCGATGCGGATCCGTCCGACCTGCAGTCACGTTATGATCTCGCCGAAGCCCTTGTGGCCAGCGGCGATCACAAGGGTGCCGTCGACCAGCTCATCGCCATTACCGCGCTCGATCGCGAGTGGAACGATCAGGCCGCGCGTACGCTCCTGCTCAAGGTGTTCGAGGCCGCCGGCCCGATGAGCGATGTTTCCAAGGACGGCCGCCGCCGCCTCTCTTCCATCCTGTTCTCCTGAGGCCGATATGAGCGATACCAAGCGCGCCGAGCGCGAAATCGATCCCAAACTTCTGGAAATACTGGTTTGCCCGGTCACGCGGGGCCCGCTGACCTATGACAAGGCCGCCGGCGAGCTGATTTCGGAAAGCGCAGGCCTCGCCTACCCGATCCGCGACGGCATTCCGGTCATGCTGCCGGACGAAGCCCGCAAGCTGGAGAGCTGAGCGTGAGCCGCCCCTGGCCCAATGAATTGCGCTTTTCCAAGTCGGACCGCGCCCTCCATGTCGCTTTCGACGACGGACAGCAATTCGATATCCCCTTCGAGACACTCCGGGTGGAAAGCCCAAGCGCTGAAGTCCAGGGTCATGGCCCCGGTCAGAAGAAAACCGTGACGGGCAAGGAAAACGTACTCGTCACCGCGGCCGAACCGGTCGGGCGCTATGCCGTGCGCCTCGTCTTCGATGACGGGCACGATTCGGGCATCTTCACCTGGGACTATCTCTACGCCCTGGGCGAGAGCGCGGCCTGACCCGGGGCCCGGAGAGAAAGCGCGACAAGCGTGAGGAAATTTTCTAGCCTCGCACCAGGTCTGTCACAGGAGTTGGCCATGTTGCGAACCGCCTCCCTCTTTGCTTTCGCTTCCGCGAGCCTGATATTCGCCGCCCCCGTTTTCGCTGGTCCTGACGACTTCCATCCGGGTCCCGTTATCCCGGAATTCGGCGATATCGCCGATGTGGACATCGAGATGGAGATTCCGGACGGGGTGGTGCTGCGCCACGCCTTCGACGCGTCGTCCGGCGCCGCTGACGGCGAGCTGAACCGGACTTTGTCCAGCGCTGCACGCTTCATCAATATGCATGCTGCCAATGGAGTACCCGTAGAGAACATCCACCTGGCGGTCGTTGTACACGGTCAGGCCGTGTCCGATGTCACCACCGTGCGCGCCGAAGCCAATGCGGCACTGGTCGAGGCCCTGACCGCCCATGGCGTGCGGATCTATGTCTGCGGGCAGAGCGCCGCCTGGTACGATGTCGGGGCGGAGGACCTACTGCCCGGAGTCGATATGGCGCTGTCGGCCATGACCGCCCATGCCCTGCTCCATGCCGAGGGCTATTCGGTCAACCCGTTCTAGGCGGACACAAGACGCTGCTCAAGCTGCGTCGAGCCTGTCGCCTTTGAGAAGTCGCGGCGGATCGCCCGTCTCGCCTCCGGCCTGACGCATGAAAAAACGCCGCGCCGGACCGATCCTGTTGACCAGGGACAGGCCGAGGCCGCGGATCTGCCGGATCGGCTCGATGTCGTTGGAAAACAGGCGATTGAAGAAATCCGTCCCGGCCGCGAGTGTGGCGCTATCAAATTTGCGCCAATCGGCATAGCGCTGCAGCGTCGTAACGGCGCCGACATCGAGACCGACCCGCTTGGCATCGCCGCAGACTTCGGCCAGGGCGGCCGCATCCCGGATGCCCAGATTGAAACCCTGACCTGCCAACGGGTGAATGCCGCGCGCGGCATCGCCGACGAAGGCGATCCGGTCTTCATGGAATCGCTCGGAGAATTTCAACCCCAGCGGATAGGCGAAACGCGGGCCGACGGGGCGCACATCCCCGAGAAAATCGCCGAACCGGTTTTCCAGCTCTTCCTGGAACACGGCATCGGGCGCAGCTTTCAGGGCATCGGCCACATCGTCCGGCTCGGTCCAGACGAGCGAGGAACGATTGTCAGTAAGTGGCAGGATGGCGAACGGACCTGAAGGCAGGAAATATTCATAGGCCACGCCATTGTGCGGCTCGGCATGCTGCACCGTGGTCACCAGACCCTTCTGGCCGTAGGACCAGCCAGCGGTGCGGACCTTCGCCTGCGAGCGGATGCGCGAAAACTTGCCGTCGCAAGCGACCAGAAGCTTGCCGCGAAGACGATCGCCCCCTTCCAGTAGCAGGTCGATGCCGCCGGTACGGTGTTCGTAACCGGTCGCCCGCGCCGGAGCGAAGAGCTGGATTGCCGGTCGCGCTTTCAAGGTCTTGCCGAGCGCCATGCGCGAATAGCGGTTTTCCGCCATCCAGCCCAGCGGCTCACCATCATCCTCCGGCGAGATCTCGCGGCGGTCGAAATGCAGGCTGTGGGGACCCGGACCACCTGGCTTGAGCTCGCCATAGGGCCGACCGTCGCAGACCAGAATATGCTCGATCCGCTGCGCGTACTCGCGGAGATGATCCGCAACTCCCAGCGCCTCGAACATGCGCCAGGAGGTATAGGCCAGCGCGGAGGCGCGGCCGTCGAATTCCGGAGCCAGCTGATCGTCGATGGGGAGAATGTCCACCACGGCCACGCTCAGACCAGCCTGATCCATGGCGAGCGCCAGCGTCAGGCCGGCGAGACCGCCACCCGCGATCACCACATCGCCGTCGAAAAGGGTTTTCTGCGTCATGGCGCGGAGAATAGGCGGTTTGCGCGATGATGGAAGCGGTCAACGCGCCGCAGGTCCGTTAACGTCTCTTTACCATCCGGGAACCCTTACAGGGTTAGGACAGTGTCATGACCCGCAAGACCAAGTCCGCCAAGCCCAAGTCTGTCCAACGCGCCAAGCCGCAATGGCGCCTGCGCCTGTTCGACCTGATGTTCGGGAGCGCCATGCTGCTCGGCGGCGGCTTCCTGCTGGCGGCATTGTTGTCGCATCACGTGCTGGACCCCAGCTGGAACGTCGCGGCCGACGGGGCGGTCCGGAACTGGATGGGACGCCCGGGAGCGACCGCGAGCGACCTCCTGCTGCAAACGGCCGGCTGGGCAGCCGGCGGACCGGCGATAGCGCTGCTGATCTGGGGCGGTATTCTGGTCTGGCGTACACCGCGCCAGCGTCCGCCATCGGTCGCCGGCCTGCGTTGGCTGTTCGCCATTCTCGCCACGGCCGGTTTCGCGACCGCTGCGAGCGCCTTGCCCCTGCCGCAGGCCTGGCCCTTCGGGAGCGGGCTGGGCGGCGTCATTGGCGATGTGTCGCTCGGCCTGCTCGCCAGCCTTCCGGCGCAATTCGACCTTCCGGCCCCGAATGGCATGGCCGCCGCCTTCGCACTTGCCGTCTGCGTGGTCGGGATATTTTTCACTTTCGGCCTGCGCTCTCGCGATCTGACCGCGGCCGTGGATGCGGCTGGCCTCGCATGGGCGACGCTTCGGGTCTGGTTCGATGCGCTGCGAGAACGCGGTCCTGCTCTGGCCCACCTGTTCGGTGGCGGCCGCGAGGATGACGACCCGGCCTCAGCGCCGCTCGAACGCGAGGAACCGGTGCTGCGCCGTGCCATGCGTGCCGCCGATGCGGACACGCCGACCCGGATCGATCCGGACGAGGCTGCCGCGGCAGCTTCCGCATCCAATGCGGTGAAGGTCGCGGCGGCCCGCAAGGCCAGGGAATCGGACCGTGCTGCCCGCGAAGCCCAGGGCGCGCTTCCCTTCGCCCGGTCGGAAGGCTTCAAACTGCCGCGCCTCGACCTTCTGGCCAAGCCGGACGTCCGCAATGATGCCGTAGACGAGATGGCCCTGCGCCAGAATGCGGAACTGCTCCAGGGCGTGCTGTCGGATTTCGGGGTAAAGGGCGAGATCGTCCAGGTCCGGCCTGGACCGGTCGTCACACTCTACGAATTCGAACCTGCGCCGGGCGTGAAGTCCTCGCGCGTCATCAATCTGGCCGACGACATCGCCCGCTCGATGAGCACGATGGCGGCCCGTGTCGCCGTCGTGCCCGGGCGCAATGCGATCGGGATCGAACTGCCCAACCCCAAGCGCGAGACCGTCTTCCTGCGTGCCCTGTTCAACTCCAAGGCCTTCGAGGACGCCAAGGCGGAGCTTCCCTTCGCGCTCGGCGAAACGATCGGCGGCGAACCCTTCGTCGCGGACCTGGCGCGCATGCCGCACCTCCTGATAGCGGGTACCACCGGCTCTGGTAAGTCGGTCGGCATCAACGCCATGATCCTCTCTCTGCTCTACCGGCTACCGCCGGAAGACTGCCGGATGATCATGATCGACCCGAAAATGCTCGAACTTTCGGTCTATGACGGCATCCCGCACCTTCTGACCCCGGTCGTAACCGATCCAAAAAAAGCGGTCGTGGCCCTGAAATGGGCTGTCCGGGAGATGGAAAGCCGCTATCTGCGCATGTCCAAGGTCGGCGTGCGCAATGTAGCCGGCTTCAACGAGCGCGTCGCCGAAGCGCTCGAAACCGGCGAAGCGCTCTCTCGCACAGTTCAGACCGGTTACGACAAGGAGAGCGGCGAGCCGATCTTCGAGACCGAGACGATCGCCGCCGAACGCATGCCCTATATCGTCATCGTGATCGACGAGATGGCCGACCTGATGATGGTCGCCGGCAAGGAAATCGAAGCTGCAGTCCAGCGTCTCGCCCAGATGGCCCGTGCCGCCGGCATCCACCTCGTGACCGCGACCCAGAGGCCGTCTGTCGACGTCATCACGGGTACGATCAAGGCCAATTTCCCGACCCGTATCTCCTATTCCGTGACCTCGAAGATCGACAGCCGCACCATTCTCGGCGAGCAGGGCGCCGAACAGCTCCTCGGCATGGGCGACCTGCTCTACATGGCCTCGGGCGGCCGTCTGCGGCGTCTGCACGGCCCCTTCGTCTCCGACAGGGAGGTCGAGGACGTCGCCGCCTTCCTGAAGAAGCAGGGCGCGCCGGAATATCTCGAGGCGGTCACAGCCGGTGGCGATGACGACGAAGACGGAATTCCCGGCATGGACGGCGAAGGCTCGGGCGATGCGCTCTTCGATCAGGCCGTGGCCCTGGTAGCGCGCGACCGGAAGGCCTCCACTTCCTATATCCAGCGTCGTCTGCAGATCGGTTATAACCGCGCGGCAACGCTGATCGAGCGCCTCGAGGAGGAGGGCATGATCGGCCCCGCCGACCATGCCGGCCGCCGCGAGATATTCCTGCCCGAGCACGACGTAGCCTGAAACGCGGATTTCTGATGTCAGGATGAACATTGCGGCCTTGCTCGTGCCGCATTGGCCTGCGAGCTTGCGATCATGATTTCACTCGTTCTGTCCCTGGCCCTTTTTCAGGCCACCGAAACCCTCCCCCAGGCGTCAACAGACGAGCCTGCTCCGGCGGAGGCCGCCGCAGTCGCGCCGGCGACGGAGGCTTTCGATGCCGAGGCCGCGCTCGACGGAGTCAATCTCTATCTCAACTCTATCGAGACACTGCGTGCGCGCTTCAACCAGGTGGCGCCGGACGGTTCTCTGGCCCGCGGTCATCTGGTTATCGCACGCCCCGGACGGCTGCGCTTCGACTATGACGATCCCAGCCCGATCCGCGTCATCGCGGACGGTACGACAATCGCCATACAGGACACCGCACTGGAAACCGTGGATCGCGTGCCGCTGCGATCGACGCCACTCTGGTGGATATTGAAACCGGAAATCGATCTTGCCGCGGATGCGAATATCGTATCGGTGGAAAGTGAATTCGGTTTCCTCTACGTCACGCTGGAAGACCCGGACGAGGACGTGCAGGGACGGATCATGTTCGTGTTCGCGGAACCGAATTACGAGTTGCGGGAATGGTTCGTGACGGACGCCCTCGGCGAAGTGACTCGCGTGTCCCTCGCCGACATGGAAACCGGAATTCGGGTCAATCCGCGCAATTTCGTGATTCCTGAGCCGGAAGACCGTCGCGACTCGCGACGCGGCCGCCGATAGGGTGCGACAAATCCGCCACACGCAAACCCTTTCTCATTTTTTATTTGTCAAAAGCCGGCAGCTGTGGCGTTATTGTAACGCTGACTGAGACGAACTGGATCGGCGTCGTCCCCCCGCTTGCGGATCCCATCTCGGTCGCGCCGGATTGATCCCCTCCCGGCGCTGCGCTGGAAAAGACAAGCGCATGGCTGTGCGCCCGATCTCCTCCCCCTCGAGATCGGGCGCATTTGCTTTCTGGCCCCGCATCAATACCCCATAAGCAGTGCACAACACGCTTTACCCCTGTCCACTCCCGGCCGGGGTCGTTACATATCTGCGCATGCAATTCGAAGATGATCCCGAAAACGCGGACATTCCCCGTCTGCTCGAGGAAATCCCGCTTCTCTACAAGGCCAAGGCCTTCGCCGAGAGCCTGAACGCGAACACCTGGTTCTCGCGACTGGGGGAGCCCCTGGACGACCGGGAAAAGCATCTCGCGCACGCCTATCTGGATGGTCTTGGCTTCCCCGACGCCGAACCGGCCCTGCTGCAGGACTGGGATGAAGCCGCCGGCGCGGCGGAGACGCTCGACCGGGATCCGATGAGCTGGGAAGCCGAGGAAATGCTCCGGACAGGTCTTGTCAGCCGTGTGCTTGAGCGTCTCGACGAAGAAGCCGTGCAAGCGGCCATGACCATGATCGCCCAACGCACCGGCGATTCCGCCCGCGACGCGGTCGAGGATGCGGCCGCTATGGGTGATGTCGAGGACATGGAGCTGGTTCACGCCGCAGCGGGCGCCCTCGCCCAGGCGGCGAACGGTGCCGCGCTGGTAATCCTCGCCGAGGCGGAAGGCGACGATCCGCCACATCCTTTCCTCGCTCGCTGGCGCCTTTTCGCGCGTGGCCGCTGGCCCGTCGGCCTGGCCGGCTCAACCTACAACATCCTGTAAGACGAAGGTTTCGATCATGACGGCTTTGACTCTGGCAAGCTGGAACATCAATTCCGTACGACTGCGCGCGCCCATGGTCGCGGAATGGGTACGCCAGGCAGATCCCGACGTGCTCTGCCTCCAGGAAATCAAATGTCAGAACGAGCAATTCCCGGAAGACGCCTTCCGCGAAATGGGCTTCCGGCATTTCCACGTTCGCGGCCAGAAAGGCATGCACGGGGTCGCTATCGCGTCGAAATACCCGCTCGAGGATCTCGGCGACGAGGATCTTTGCCCCCGGGCCGAAGCGCGTCATCAGCGCGTCGGCGTGGAAGGGCTCGAACTTCATAATTTCTACATTCCGGCCGGTGGGGACGAGCCCGACCCGGCCATCAATCCGCGCTTCGCCCACAAGCTGGAATTCCTCGACCGCATCGAAACCTATTTCAAACAACGGGCCGCCGATAACGCCCCGCTGGTCCTGGTCGGCGATTTCAATATCGCGCCCTATGAAAACGACGTCTGGTCGCACAAACAGCTGCTAAAGGTGATCAGCCACACGCCGGTCGAGACCGACGCGCTTGAGCGCATCCGTCTGGCCGGAAACTTCTCGGACATTGCACGTGAACTTATCCCGATGGACGAGAAGGTCTATTCCTGGTGGAGCTACCGCGCCCGCGACTGGCGCAAGGCCAATCGTGGCCGGCGTCTGGACCATATCTGGGCGGCTCCGGCGGCCCGCGACCGTGCGCTTGAGGGCGGGCGAGACGCGTTCCGGATCTGGGAAGATGTGCGCGGCTGGGAAAAGCCGTCCGACCATGCTCCGGTCGTTCTCAGAATGGGTTAGTCGAGCGAGGCGATATAATCGTCGATATCGAAACCTGACTGCCTGTCGCCATTGCCCGTGGCGCTGTCATACCGGTTTTGCCAGCGGTTCAGGCGGCTCAACGCCGCGCGCAGTGCCCCGTCGACACGGCTCTGGAGCTGGTCGCAATCAGGCTGTACTCCAAGATCGCCCAGGTCTGCGTGGATCAGTTCGGCTGCGTGCACCGCAAGGCGTGCATGGCCGGTCTCGTGATCCCGGCGCTGCTGCAAGAGTTCGTCCCAGCGGCGCTGGGACATGCCACTGGCCTCGCCATAGCCGGACCAGCGCGGATAGACCTGATCGAGCGTTACCGTCAGTTCAAGCCCGGTCGCAAGGCAACCGGCCTCGACCTCGGCCGCTCCATAGCCGTAATTGATCCCGAACTGCGTTTCGCTGGGCGGCGAATAGGGGCGAGCCGCCTCGATCGCTTCGACCGCGTGGCGAAAACGTCGCCCGTCCACGGAATAGCTGTCGACCCCGACGATCACGATGATGCCGGGCCGTTCAGGAAGGTCCGGAGCTTCTGGAATACCCGACGGCTGCGCCGCCGTGAGGATGCCGGTCAGCCCGGTCAGAATGCCCGCATAAATCGGTATCACGCCGGGTCTCCGCTATCTGTCAGGTCTGCAGACGATATCCGCCACTCTCCGTCACAAGAAGCCGCGCATGTGCCGGCTCCGGCTCGATCTTCTGGCGGAGCCGGTAGATATGGGTCTCCAGCGTATGCGTGGTGACAGCCGGATTATAACCCCAGACCTCGTGCAGAAGCTCGTCGCGCGGCACCGGCTTGCCGCCAGCCCGGTAAAGGTATTTGAGGATATTGGTTTCCTTTTCCGTCAGCCGGACCTTCTTCTCGTCTGCCGTCAGGAGCAGTTTCATGGCCGGCCGGAATTCGTAGGGGCCGACCTGGAAGACGGCATCCTCGCTTTGCTCATGGCTGCGCAGATGTGCGCGGACGCGGGCGAGGAGAACCGAGAATTTGAACGGCTTGGTCACATAGTCGTTGGCGCCGGATTCCAACCCGAGGATCTGATCGGCATCGGTATCCTGGGCTGTCAGCATGACGACGGGCGCAGTGATCCCGTTCTTGCGCATGAGGCGGCAGGCTTCACGACCATCCATATCCGGCAGGTCCACATCCAGCAGGATGAGATCGGCCCGCTCGTCGCGTGCGACCTGCATGCCGCCACCGGCGGTTTCGGCGGACAGGGTCCGGAACTCCTGGTGGAGGGCAAATTGCTCGATCAGCGCTTCGCGAAGATCTTCGTCGTCGTCGACGATCAATATCGATTTCTGAACGCTCATATCGTGATCATGCCCCATTTGGCCAGCAAGGCAAATTTTGCCGGCCGGCAATGATTGCCGGGCATTTCCTGCAGCGCAAGAGCCATTCCATAGCCATGCAACATTCTGATTCTGGTCCCGATTTTGCTTCTTATCCCACGAGTCCGCCTGCCGGACACCCATCCGTGGTGGGGGAGGCGCAGTGGACGCCTGTGTGCTTTTCGCACGATAAAGGCGTCCCTCGCCGACCACCAGTTACCGCTCCGGTCGCCAGCATCGTTACAGGACAGGGACATGGATTGGCAGGTTAGCCAGGACGGGAAGTTCCAGCTGAACGGCCGGACCGTACGCGCTGCACTGGGAAAAGGCGGCATCACGAGCGCGTCAGACAAGCGTGAGGGCGACGGGGCTACGCCCCTGGGCAGCTGGCCGGTCAGGCGTGTCCTCTATCGCCCAGACCGTGTCGAGCCCCCGGTCACGGCCTTGCCCGTCAGGGCTCTGCGCGAGGATGACGGCTGGTGCGACGACCCGGCGGACCCGGCTTACAATCGCCCGGTGCGGCGCCCCTATACCGCTTCCCACGAGGCAATGTGGCGCGAAGACGGGCTCTACGACATCATCCTCGTCCTGGGCCATAATGACGATCCGCCGGTGGCCGGGATGGGATCTGCGATCTTCCTGCACTGCAAGCGCGGCGATTACGAGCCGACGCTCGGCTGCATCGCACTTGACCCGGATGATGTCCGAAGCCTGCTCGCACAGATCCGGCCGGGGGATCATATCGTCATAAGCTGACGGGCCGGTCAGCTCTCTCGTGGACCGAAAAAGCCTGTCCCCACACGCACGGACGTCGCACCGAGACCGATCGCCGTCGCATAATCCTCGCTCATGCCCATCGAGAGGGCTTCGATACCGCTGTCCCGGGCCAGCCTGGCCAGCAGTGCGAAATGAAGGCCGGCGGGTTCCACGACAGGCGGAATACACATCAGGCCCGCGATCTGGAATTCATATTCGGAGCGCATCCGCTCGACGAAAGCGGGAAGCTCGGCCGGCAGCACACCGGCTTTCTGGTCTTCTTCCCCGGTATTGACCTGGACGTATAGCCGGGGGCTACACCCCTGCTCATCCATCGCCTTGCGCAGGCTTCTGGCCAGCTTTTCCCGGTCCAGCGTCTCGATCACGTCGAACAGGGCGACGGCCTCGGCAGCCTTGTTCGTCTGCAGCGGACCGATCAGCCGCAATTCCAGATCGGGGTAGCGGTCGCGCCGGTCACGCCAATGCGCCTGCGCTTCCTGTACCCGGTTTTCGCCGAAAACGCGCTGGCCTGCTGCGAGGGCCGCATCGATGCGTGCATCAGGCTGGCGCTTTGACACGGCAACCAATCTGATATCACTCGGATCGCGCCCGGCTTCGCGGGCGGCGTGCTCGATATCGCGGAGAAGGCGGGTTCGGTTGGTGGCTATATCGGAGAGATCAGACATGACGCCGCCTTATGACGCGGCTCGCCGGATGGCAAGTCTGGCGGAGCGGAATCGCGACCGGACGATACTGCATCTGCCCCCGCTTCTCGTTCTGACCGATCCGGGCCGGACGCCGGACCCGCTCGGCCTCGCGGCCGGGCTCGCGCCGGGTACCGGTCTGGTCTACCGCCATTTCGGGGCCACGGACCGGTTTTCGACGGCGGCCGCCCTCGCGGAAATCGCCGATGACCGCGGACTTTTTCTTTTCGTCTCTGCCGATATGGCGCTTGCCGAAGATTGCGGCGCGCACGGAATACACTGGCCGGAGGCAAGGCTGGCGGAAGCCGCCCGCCGGCGGGCGCGGGGCGACCGCCGGCTGTTCACGGTGGCGGCCCATGGTGGACGCGCACTCCGCCGGGCCCGGTCTGCGGGCATGGATGCCGCTCTTCTGTCGCCGGTATTTCCCAGCCGGAGTCCCAGTGCAGGCCGGGCAAAAGGCCTGTTTGCCGCAAGCGCCGCCGTGCGCAGCACGGATATGCCGGTCTATGCCCTCGGAGGGGTCGATGCGCGCTCGGGCGCACGGCTTGCCGGTCTGGGATGGTCGGGATTGGCAGTGATCGACGCGATCAGAAGCGCAGAGCGGACTCGAACTTGACCTCGGGCTGGCGCTCCTCGGTCTCCATCCAGTCGAAATATTCGCTTTCAGGCGTGGCAATCCGGACCTGACCGCCAAGGCGGATGCGGCTACCGAGATTGACGTAAGCGCCGGCGCTGACATCTTCGCGCTGGAAGCGGGTATCGGTCTCTTCGTCGAAGCCGAGCGTGATGCCCCAGCGGCCACCGGAGGACTCGAGCGTAAAGGTCGTCGGTTCGCCGAGTTCCGGATGGACGGCTTCGTCCATGGACAGAGTGAAGGCCTCGTACCAAGGCGTATCGGCCTCGGACTCGGTCACGGCAGCATCCTGGGCAAAGGCCGGAGACGCGCACACGACTAGGGCGGCGGCCAGAACGGCCCCCGTCATCATCTTGCCAATGAAATCAATCGGATGGCGGCGCCGGTCCATTGATAAATCTCCCTCAGCAGGACATTTGTACCGCAACAGGCCGGAGCGCCCCAAGGAGAATCTGCGGCGGCGGCTTCAGAATCCCGTCAGCTGTTGCCGATTTGTCAAAACTGCCAGCCGAGTTCGACGAAGCCTGTCGTCCGGTCCCGCTCCGCGACGGTCCGAACGCCACCCAGCAAGAGAGGCTCGCGGCGCTCGGAGGCCTGGACTCCCGCGCCGATCAGCCACCGCTCACCCACCAGGCGCGAACCGCTCGCCTGCCAGGTCTGTCCGTCGACATGGACGAGATCGTCGCTGAACGCCGCGTATTCGACGGTCCAGAGCCAGGGCCCCGTCTCGTAACCCCCGGACGCCGACCATGCCTCGTAATCCCGGTCGCCGGCAGCGATCCCGTTGTCCGAGCGCAACCAGCGCGCACCGGCGCGCCAGTCGCCATGGCGCCAGGAGAGGCCGGCATCCAGGGTCGTGATGCCCTCGAAATCCGGCCGGCCCGTCGCGTCGCGGCTTTCGGCCAAGCCGGCGCTGACGGCCCATTCATGCGAGCCGCGGCGCAGCGCGTAGCGAAGCGAGACCTCCACCACATCGTCCGCGAGCGGTGTCAGACGGCCGGCGGCACCATATTCGCGAGCGCATAAATCCACTCCGCAAACGCGCACCGACGGCGTATAGGAGAACGCCCCCTCAAGTGTCCCGACACTGGTTTCCTGACCCAGCGCGATCGATTGAAAGACGATCTTGGGATCGTGGCCGGACGTCAGGTTTCGCGTGCGGGCGCCGGTCAGCTCGCTCGTATTGATCCGGCCGCCATCCGCCCGGCTGAGCCGGAAGGCGGTCGGCCCCCCCTCTGTATCGAGATTGGCTGCACCGGGACCGTAGCCGAGGCGCAATTCGCCCCACCCCGTATCGGTGTAGAGATAGGCGGCATCGAGCACGGCGCGGGTCTGATCCCGGTCCGCCGGCCCCGCTGTGTAGAAACCCGATACAGGGCCGGTGACCGGTGCCGGGGCGCCCCCGGCCTCCACACTCGCACAATCGGCTGCCCCGGCAGGACAATCTCCCGCCAGCCCACCCCAGCCGCGGCGCGCCGTGTCGCGCTCGATCCGGCCGCCCAGGACCCAGCCCCAACGGCGTCCGGCATGACTGAAAGTCTCGTATTCGAGCTCGGCATCGAGATCGAAGAGAAGCGTGTCACCGGCGTCCGCATCACGCAGAACAACACCCGCATCGATACGCGGTGTGAACACGCCGCTCGCATTGTCTTCGGTGAAATAAGCGTCCTGGGCGCTGGCCTGCCCCCAGAACGTTGCCGGCGGGCCCGCAAGTGCTCCGGACAGAGCTGCGAAAAGTATCGCGCTTTTTGTCCGCATCATGACTCGCGGTCCCGCCGATCGGCCCCGTCCCCCCGGACGTCGCACCTTACAGGAGGTTACCGCGCTCTTCCGGTCAAGCATGAGCCCATGCGGACACGAGTGTTAACTGTCAGCTGTTGCCTTCGTGCCACGCTTTAAAAGGGTGCCTTTCGGCGCTGGCTTGTCTGATATTGCGTGTTATACAAGCACTTCAAAATATGCTGTGCTTTCGCATCAGCACCATTTCAGCGCGTATTCGCCGTCTGTATCGAAGGAGTATCGGCACATGTCCGACCGTCGGATCCTCGGAGCCATCCTCTCTGCCGCCATCCTCGCCCTGCCTGCCTGCGCATCCCGGGGGGCCGACGCTGCGGACAGCGCCAGCGATTCCCGTTCCGGCCTGCGTCTGCCGTCCCTGCCCAATCCGCTCGGTGGCGGCAATTCGGACGTCGAAGTCGAAGGCATCGGCGTCAACAGCTATCTCTGGCGCGCCAGCCTCGACACGATCAGCTTCATGCCGCTCTCCGAGGTCGACCCCTTCGGTGGCGTGATCATCACCGACTGGTACGCGAACCCGCAGATGACGACGGAACGCTTCAAGCTCACCGTCTACATCCTCGACACGCGCCTGCGTGCCGACGCGCTTGCGGTCAATGTCTTCCGCCAGGTGCGTGACGAGACGGGCGGCTGGATCGATGCGGAAACCGGCAGCGACACCGCCTACGAAATCGAAAACGCGATCCTGACCCGCGCCCGCCAGCTTCGTATTGCCCAGCTTGAAGACTAGGCCCGAAGCTGCCCGGACGCCGGGTTCTCGCCACGAGTCATGACCATGAGCCGATACAATCCCCGCGAGGCCGAACCGAAGTGGCAGTCGGTCTGGGCGGAGCGTGATGCATTCCGTGCCGCCGGCCCGGAAGACGGGGCTTCCAAGCCTAAGTACTTTGTCCTTGAAATGTTTCCGTATCCTTCGGGCCGGATCCATGTCGGACACTCCCGCAACTACACGATGGGCGACGTGGTGGCGCGCTACAAGCGCGCCCGCGGCTTCGATGTGCTCCATCCGATGGGCTGGGACGCCTTCGGCCTGCCGGCCGAGAATGCGGCGCGCGATCGCGGCGTACATCCCGGCGCATGGACCTATGACAATATCGAGGTCATGCGCGCCCAGCTTCAGCGTCTCGGCCTTGCGCTGGACTGGAGCCGCGAGATCGCGACCTGCGACCCGGCCTATTACCGTCACCAGCAGGCGATCTTCGTCAAACTGCTGGAGAAGGGGCTGGCCTATCGCAAGACCGCAAAGGTCAACTGGGACCCGGTCGACCAGACCGTTCTCGCCAACGAGCAGGTGATAGACGGGCGCGGCTGGCGCTCCGGCGCTCTCGTCGTACAGCGCGAGCTGGACCAGTGGTTCTTCAAGATCACCGATTATGCCGATGTGCTGACCGACGGGCTGGATACGCTCGAGCGATGGCCTGAAAAAGTCCGCACCATGCAGGCCAACTGGATCGGCCGCTCGCGCGGGGCGGAAGTGAATTTCCCGCTTTCCGACCCCGCCCTGGCGAACCGGTTCGGCAAGACGATCGACGTCTTCACGACCCGCCCCGACACGCTCTTCGGCGCCAGTTTCCTCGCGCTCGCCCCGGACCATCCCATCGTCCGAGCCCTTGCGGAAGACGATCCGGAGATCGATCGCTTCACCCATGAGTGCGCCCGGATGGGGACGACGGAAGAAGAGATCGAGACGGCGCCTAAACGGGGTGTCGACCTCGGGATTACCGTCAAGCACCCCTTTGACGATTCATGGGAATTGCCGGTCTGGAGCGCAAATTTCGTGCTGTCCTCCTACGGCACCGGGGCCATTTTCGGCTCGCCGGCCGGTGATCAGCGCGACCTCGATTTCGCCCGCAAATACAATCTCCCGGTCAATCCGGTCGTCCTGCCGCCGGACACGGACGCGGCGACGCACACGATCGAGGACGAGGCCTATACGGGCCATGGCACGATCTATAATTCCCGCTTCCTGGACGGGCTTTCCACCACGGACGCGATCGAACGCGCCATCTCTGAGCTCGAAGCCCGCAAACTCGGGACGGGCGCCACCAGCTATCGTCTCCGCGACTGGCTCGTCTCGCGCCAGCGCTATTGGGGTTGTCCGATCCCGGTCGTTCACTGCGACGATTGCGGCGCGGTCCCGGTTCCCGAAGACCAGCTTCCGGTCGTGTTGCCCGAAGACGTCACCTTCGACCATCCCAGCAATCCGCTCGAACGCCATCCGACCTGGAAGCACACGAGCTGTCCCGAGTGCGGCAAGGACGCCACGCGCGAGACCGATACGCTGGACACCTTCGTCTGTTCGTCCTGGTATTTCCTGCGTTTCACCTCACCCTGGGACGAGACCACGCCTTTCCTCGCAAAGGATGCGGAACACTGGATGCCGGTCGACCAGTATGTCGGCGGTATCGAGCACGCGATCCTGCACCTGCTCTATGCGCGCTTCTTCACGCGGGCCCTCAATGATTGCGGCCTGATGAACCTTCCGGGCGGCGAGCCTTTTGAGGGTCTGTTTACCCAGGGCATGGTCACGCACGAGACCTACAAGTCGGCCGACGGAAAATGGCTTTCGCCCGATGATGTCGAACGTCGGGACGGAAAGACCGTAGAGATCGCGACGGGTGCGCCGGTCAGCGTCGGTTCGATCGAGAAAATGTCCAAGTCGAAGAAGAATGTCGTCGACCTGGATGCTTTCATCGAGAGCTATGGCGCCGATGCCGCTCGCTGGTTCGTGCTGTCGGACTCGCCGCCGGAACGCGACGTCGAATACACGGACAGCGGTGTCGAAGGCGTCTGGCGCTTCATCCAGCGCCTCTGGACTACCGTGACCTCTCTGCCCGAGGGTGCACCGGGTCCGCTGACAATCGCCTCGGAGGCCGAGGGCGCGGCTCTGGATATTCGCAAGGCTGCCCACAAGGCACTGAAATCCGTCACGGATTCAATTGAGGGATTCCGTTTCAATTCAGCGGTGGCGCAGGTTCACGACCTGGTCAATGCCGTGCGAAAGTTCGAACCCGCTGACGCGTCCGGCATTGCCGCGAAGGCCGAAGCCCTGGGTATCCTGACCCGCATGATCGCGCCCTTCATTCCGCACTTGGCGGAAGAATGCTGGGCCCATCTGGGTGGCGAAGGTCTCGTCATCGACGCGCCCTGGCCGGACGCCGATCCGGCCCTGCTCGTGGACGACACGGTGACCATGCCCGTCCAGGTGAATGGCAAGCGCCGCGGCGAGATCGAGATTGCCAAGGGCTCCGACGAAGAGGCGGTGAAAACGCTGGCTCTGGAAAATGACGGGGTGGCGCGCTCGCTGGAAGGGCTTACAGTCCGCAAGGTGATCGTGGTACCCGATCGTATCGTCAATATCGTCGCAGGTTAGATTCATGCGCTCACGCCGCTCCGTCATTGCCAGCCTGGCCCTCACCGTCGGCCTGACGGCAACGGGCTGCGGCTTCTCGCCCATGTACGGCAATGGCGGCATCGCTGCCGGGCTTTCTGATATCCGCGTCGAGACCGGCGAGGAGCGCGTCGATTTCCTGCTCCAGGAGGCGCTGCTGGACCGCATGGGCGCGCGGCACGCCGACGGTCCATACACGCTACGCACGCGGACGGACCTGGACTCTATCGGCCTTGGTGTTGGTGCTGATGCCGTTGTGCGGCGCTATGCGATCAATCTGGATGTCCAGTACGAGCTTTTCCGGGACGGCGATTCTTCACCTGTCTTGCAAGGAAGCATCGCCGCCCTGGCCTCTTATGATGTCGCGGACTCGGTCTATGCGTCCGTGACGGCCGAGCAAGACGCCCAGGCCCGGGCTGCGGACCAGGCTGCCGAACGCCTGACGGCCGAACTCGCCCGCGCGATGCAGGACGCAGATACGTGGTAAAGGTATCGCCACGCGACGCCGACTCCCGGGTCCGCCGTCCGGATCCCAATATCAAGGCTTACCTCATTTACGGCCCCGACCGGGGCCTCGCCCACGAACGCGCCAATGCGCTGGCTTCCGCGATCCTCGAGGATCCGGACGACCCCTTCGCTCTCACCCAACTCACCGAAGACGACCTCAAGTCCGATCCGGCGGCGCTCGCGGACTCGATCGTCGCCATGTCGCTCACCGGAGGGCAGCGTCTCGTCCGGGTCCGGCTTTCCGGCGAGACCGGGAACGGGCCGATCGTCGAGCTGATTTCCGAGATCGAGAGCGGCTCTCTCGCGCCGCAAACCGTGCTGTTGGTCGAGTCCGGCGATTTAACGCCGCGAGGGAAGCTTCGAAAATCGTTTGAACCGGCCAAAAACGCAATGGCTATAGCGTGTTACGCCGACAATTCTCAATCGCTCGAAACCCTCTGCGAAGACCAATTAAAGGCTGAGGGGCTCTCGATTGCACCCGAAGCGCGCAATGCCTGGCTGCCGCGGCTCGAAGGTGACCGGGCGCTGGCCCGCGGCGAGATCGAGAAGCTGATCCTCTACAAGGGACTCCGCTCCCAGCGTCCGGACGGCGATGACATGGTTACGCTCGAGGACATCGAGGCCATCGCGGCCGGTGAAGGCGATGCGCAGATGGACGTCATTCTCGCCCATGCCCTCCTCGGAGAGAGCCGGCTTGCGGACAATGCCTATGGCCGCGCGATGAGTGCGGGCGGCAGTGCGGTTGCCATATTGAGAACCCTGCAGCGGCGCCTCGACCAGATCGGTAGCGTCCAGGCTGCCGGCGGAGATGAAGGCGCAATGGCCCGGTCCGGTGCGCCTCGATACGGCCCCCAGGCAGCCGCATTCAAGCGGCAGCTGACGCTCTGGAAGGGCCGTCGTCTGGAGCACGCCCGGCAGCTGGCTTTCGATGCGGAGCGTCAGGTCAAACGGTCGGGGAGCCCGGCCGAAGCGCTTGTCGGCGACCTTCTGCTCCGGCTGGCGCGCGGTGCGGCGCAGGTCGCACGCTGATCAGCCTGCCGTGGCATTGCCGCTGAGGCGGCGGCAAACATCGTCCAGCTGCTCGAGCGTCGTATACTGGACGCGAATCTCACCGCCTTTGGCCCCGTGCCGGATATCCACATTGAGCCCCAGGCGCGACGCGATATCGGCCTCCAAGGCCCGCGTATCGGCATCCTTGTCGGCCTTCTGGGCCGCTTTTTTCTCGGGCGCCTCGCCGGTCTGGGCCGCTCGGGCAAGACGTTCCGCCTCACGCACGGACAGGCCGCGTGCGACGATCTCCTCGGCCAGCTTCACCGGGTCCGGCGCCGTCGCGATCGCACGCGCGTGACCGGCGGAAATGCGGCCATCGGCAAGGAATTCCAGTACCCCGGCCGGCAAAGCCAGCAGGCGGACCATGTTGGCGACATGGCTTCGGCTTTTCGAAACAGCCTGGGCGACATCATCCTGGGTGTGACCGAAACGGTCGATCAACTGCTTGTAGGCTTGGGCCTCTTCCACCGGGTTCAGATCCGACCGCTGGACATTCTCGACGATGCCGATTTCCAGAGTTTCGCGATCTGTGAGCTCACGGATCAGAGCGGGCACTTCGTGCAGCCGGGCGCGCTGTGCGGCGCGCCAGCGGCGTTCGCCAGCCACGATTTCGTACTGCGCATCATCACCGGTAAGCGGACGAACGAGAATAGGCTGAACAATACCCTTGTCTGCGATCGAATCCGCCAGCGCATCCAGCTCCGACTCGGTCATCGTCTTGCGGGGCTGGTCCGGATTGGGGCGGATCTGCTCGATGGGCAGGGTTTTCACGCCGTCCCGGCTGTTGCGCGGGCCGTCGCCGCCTTCCGGGGCCTCGTAATTCTCCCCCTCGGTTTCACCCAGCAGGGCAGACAGGCCGCGACCCAGGCGGCGGTTCTTCTCGGACGGACTCATGCGACTTCACCCTGTTCAGCGCGGCGGCGCTTTCTTTCCTGTTGGACGATTTCCTTGGCCAGGCCGATATAGGCCTGGGATCCGGTACAGCTGAGATCGTAAAGCAGAACCGGCTTTCCGACCGACGGCGCTTCTGACACGCGCACATTCCGCGGGATCATCGTCTTGTAGACCTTGTCGCCAAAATGCGCCCGCACGTCCGCTGCGACTTCCGCGGAGAGATTATTGCGGCTGTCATACATGGTCAGAACCACGCCCTGGATATCCAGATGCGTGTTCAGGTGTCCACGAACCCTCTCGACCGTCTTGATGAGCTGGGTCAGGCCTTCAAGCGCGAAGAATTCGCACTGCAACGGAACGAGGATCGCGTCAGCGGCTGTCAGGGCGTTGACGGTAAGGACGTTCAGCGAGGGCGGACAATCGATCAGGATGTAATCGAGATGGTCATCCTTCTCCGCCAGAGCACGAATGCTCTGATCTACCGCGCGTTTCAGGCGATAGGATCGGCGCTGATCGTCGGCCAGTTCGAGTTCGGCGCCGGACAACAGAACGTCCGAGGGGACGATGGAGAGACCCGGAACCACGGTCGGGACCAGCGCCGATGTCAGGGGGTCGCCCTCCACAAGGACGTCATAGGAGGTCATCTGACGCTGGGATGGGGGCACGCCGAGACCTGTGGAGGCATTGCCCTGGGGGTCGAGGTCGATAATAGCGACCTTCTGCTTGATGGCCGCGAGGGCCGTTCCGAGATTGATGGCCGTGGTCGTCTTGCCGACACCGCCCTTCTGGTTCGCGATCGCTATGACGCGGGGCGCTCTGGGGCGCTCTTGCTTATCGGACACGCTCGACCTCGTTGATGCGCAGGATGACACCCTCACTTGTGAGGCTTGGAATGACTTCGCTATCGAATGTCCAGTGTTTACGAGCCTCGGTCAATTCATCCTGATAGCGCTGACCCTTGAAGAACAGGCCCTGAGCCCCGTTTTTCAACAGCGGCGCGGCATATCCCAATAATTTATTCAACGGAGCGAAGGCCCGGGCGGTCACGAGATCGAAGCCTTCTGCAGGGTCGAGCGTCTCGACCCGTACGGATCGCGCTTCAGCGTTGAGTCCCAGCTCCGCAATCACCTTGCTGAGAAACGCGACCTTCTTGCCGACGGAATCGACCATGACGACAGGAACATCGCGTCCCTGATCGCGGAAGCCCAAAGCCAGGGCTATGCCCGGAAAGCCCGCTCCGGCACCCAGATCCGCGATACGCGTCACGCCTGCCGGCAGATGCTCCATGAGCTGAAAACTATCCAGCGCATGCCGCTCCCAGAAATGCTCCAGGGTCGAGCGTCCGACCAGATTGGTGTGGGCGTTGGTCTCCACCAGGAGCGAACGCCACCGGTCGAAGGCCTCGAGTGTTTCACGTGAAACACCGGTCCGTTCGGCAAATTCCTCGCGGGTCACTAACTCGCCTCTTTATTGCGGCGCTTCACATGAGCCAGGACCGCTGTCAGAGCACCCGGTGTGACGCCCTCGATCCGCGCAGCCTGGCCGAGCGTTTCCGGACGCGCCGTTTCGAGTTTTTCGCGCGCCTCATTCGACAGACCGCCAACAGACCGATAATCCAGATCGCGGGGTAGCTGTACGGCTTCGTCACGACGGAAAGCGAGAATGTCAGCCTCCTGACGCTCGAGATAGCCGGAGTAAAGGGCTTCGATCTCGATCTGTTCGGCGATGCGCCCGTCAAGTTCGGCAAGTTCCGGCCAGATCGGGGCGATATCGGCCCATGCGATATCAGGATAAGCGAGCAGCTCGCTCACCGTGCGGCGCTTGCCGTCAGAATTCACGGTCAATCCATGTTTGCGTGCCTCGTTGGGAGTCAGGCTGAAGCCGTTGACGAGGCCACGGGCGTGCTCAAGCGCGTCGGCCTTCCAAGTGAAACGATCTTGCCGCGCATCCGAAACGGCGCCGATTGCCATAGCCTTCGGCGTCAGACGCTGATCGGCGTTGTCGGCGCGCAGGGTCAGACGATACTCGGCCCGTGAGGTGAACATGCGATAGGGCTCGCTCACGCCGCGCGTAATGAGATCGTCGATCATCACACCGATATAGGCTTCGGACCGGCTGAGCACGAAAGGCTCTCGGCCCTGCGCTGACAGTGCGGCATTGAAGCCGGCCATCACGCCCTGGGCTGCGGCTTCCTCATATCCCGTAGTCCCGTTGACCTGGCCGGCCAGCCAGAGGCCCGGCACGGAGCGCAACTGCAGCCGCGCATCGAGCTCACGTGGGTCGACGTAATCATATTCGATGGCGTAGCCGTAGCGCTTCACCTCGACATCGGCGAGCCCCGGCATGGTCCGAAGGAAGGCGACCTGGACATCATCAGGCAGCGAGGTCGAAATCCCGTTCGGATAAACCGTATCGTCGTCGAGACCCTCGGGCTCCAGAAAGACCTGGTGGCTGGTCCGGTCAGCAAAGCGCACGACCTTGTCCTCGATGGACGGACAATAGCGCGGCCCACGCCCGGAGATCGCACCGCTATAAACGGCCGATTGCTCGATATTCTTCTGGATGATGGCGTGAGTGCGCTCCGTGGTTCGGCTGATCGCACAAGTGATCTGGGGGACCTCGATCCGATCGGTGAGAAATGAGAAGGGCACAGGCTCCGCATCGGCGGCCTGTTGTTCCAGACTTCCCCAGTCGATCGAGGACTTCCGCAGCCGCGCAGGCGTCCCGGTCTTCAACCGGCCCATGCGCAGGTCGAGACCATAGAGAGTGTCGGCCAGACCGATCGCCGGCGCTTCGCCCGCTCGTCCGGCCGGGATACGCTCCTCCCCTTTATGGATCATCCCACGCAGGAAGGTGCCCGTCGTCAGAACCACGGACGGCGCGGCATAGGCCACGCCGGCACCATCGATCACGCCGACACAGGTCCGGCCATCGAAAATCAGGTCTTCAACCGCTGCAGAGCGGATCTCGAGATTGGGTGTGCCGGCCAAATCGGCCTGCATCGCGGCTTTGTAAAGCGCACGATCGGACTGTGTCCGCGGGCCGCGAACCGCCGGGCCTTTCGACCGGTTGAGAAGCCGGAATTGGATGCCAGAAGCGTCCGCCACCCGGCCCATCACGCCGTCCAGCGCATCCACCTCGCGGACGAGATGTCCCTTGCCGAGGCCACCGATCGCCGGATTGCAGGACATCTCGCCGATGGTTTCGAGCTTGTGCGTGAGCAGAAGGGTAGCGGCGCCCAGACGCGCAGAAGCCGCCGCTGCTTCGCAGCCGGCATGGCCGCCGCCGATGACGATGACATCCCAGGACTTCATGGTTTCGATTCCTGCCGTGCGCCGCAGGCTCGGTCGGCGCTCTCACAAAGGGTCGGGTTACATAAAGCTCCCACGCTTCGCTGTCGAGGGTCAGCGGACCGGCATGGTCAATGTTTCACGTGAAACAGCGCGGTATTTTATTTGCCGATGCAGAACTGGCTGAAGACACGGTCCAGCACGTCTTCGACATCCACTCGTCCCGTCAGGCTTTCCAGAGCCCGCACGGCCAGGCGTGCGTCCTCTCCGGATAGTTCGGGCGCGTCCGCGAGATTGTCACGGCAGCGGAGCAAGGCCTCGCGCGCCGTCTCTACCGCCTTGCGATGACGCGCCCGGCTTAGCGCCGGCATTTCACGCGCACTCAGGCGATCGCGCACGATATCCTCGATCCTGGCCTCCAGAGCATCCACGCCCTCGCCCGATTTCGCACTCAAGCGATAGGCGCCGTCCCGCGTCCTGTCGGGCGCCAGATCCAGCTTATTGAGTACAAGCAGATCGTGGGGTTCGAGGCGTCCCTGCAAATCCAGGAGCTCCTCCTCGGATCGCGCATCCACCACCCCGATACGAAGATCAGCGTGCTCGGCACGGTCAAGCGCCCTTCGGACGCCCTCCGCTTCGATCGCATCCACGGCTTCACGGATCCCGGCAGTATCCGAAATGACCACAGGAAACCCGCTCATCACGACACGGACCTCGACCACGTCCCGCGTCGTGCCCGGAATATCAGTGACGATCGCAGCCTCACGGCGCGCCAGCCTGTTGAGCAGGCTGGATTTTCCGGCATTCGGAGCGCCAATCAGCGCAATGGAGAAGCCCGTCCGGATGCGCTCGCCCCGGCGTCCGTCGTCGAGATGCTCCTCCATGGACTGGACAAGCTTCGTAAGCGGTTCCCAGGCCTGGTGCGAGAGCGCGTCCGGGACATCCGCCTCGTCGGGAAAATCGATTTCGCCCTCGATGGAAGCCATCGCCCGGATCAGATCCTCTCGCCAGCCTTCATAGAGTGACCGCAAGGCGCCCGACATCTGGGACAGGGCCTGCTCGCGCTGACCAGCTGTTTCCGCCTCGATCAGGTCGGCCAGACCCTCGGCCTCCGTCAGATCGATCTTGTCGTTCTCGAAAGCCCGGCGCGTGAACTCGCCCGCTTCGGCCGGCAAGGCGCCCGCCTCGTCCAGCGCTGCCAGCGTCGCTTCGATGACGGCCGGACCGCCATGCACGTGAAACTCGGCGCAGTCCTCGCCAGTGAAACTGTTCGGACCTTCGAACCAGAGCACCAGCGCCCGGTCGATGACCCCGCCCTTGCTGTCCCGCAAGGCTCTCAGGGCCGCGACCCTCGGCTCGGGCCGCGGCAGCCCGGCCAGCGCATCGAGAATACCTCCACTGGAGGGACCCGACAGTCGTATGATCGCCACGCCGGATCGGCCGGGCGGTGTCGACAGGGCGTAGACGCTGGTCTGCACGATGCTACTTGCTCCGGTCCGAGCCTGGCGTGCCGGACGCCTGACGCATCAGATCCATGAACTGATTGGTCATCTGGCCCCCGAAACTGGTCCACTGCTGCATCAGGGTTTCCGGATCGAGGCTGTCCATATTGGCCTCCATCCGCTTGACCATCTCCTCGGTCAGGCGCTCGTTGAGAGCCGTGACATCAGGCAGGCCGAGAAAGGTGCGGGCCTCCTCCGGCGTGCATTCGATATCGATATTGACCTTCATGGGCGCCTCACAGGATGTTGCCGGTATCCGAGCAATGAACAGGAGCATGACATGGCCGGTCAAGACATCCGAATCCAGGGCCCGGCCGGGGAGTTCTCGGCCTATTACACGACGCCGAAATCGGGCCGCGGTCCAGGCGTCGTCGTGCTCCAGGAAGTCTTCGGCGTCAACGCTGTCGTGCGCGCCGCCTGCGAATGGCTGGCTGAGGAAGGTTTCTTCGCTGTCGCTCCGGATCTTTTCTGGCGGCTCGAACCGGATGTACAACTTACGGACAAGTCGCAAGCCGAATGGAAACGGGCCTTCGAACTCATGCAGGCCTTCGACCAGGATGCGGGGATCGAGGACATCAAGGCCTCGATCGACTGGATGCGCGGCCAAGTGGGTTGTAATGGCAAGGTCGGCGCGGTCGGCTATTGTCTGGGCGGCCGGCTTGCCTTCATGACCGCCTGTCGCACACAGAGCGATGCCAGCGTCGGATATTATGGCGTGGGTCTGGACGACCTACTCGACGAAGCTGCCAATATAAAAACGCCGGTTCTGCTGCACGTCGCCGGCAAGGACCAGTTCGTACCGCCGGAAGCCCAGGCAAAGATCCACGCCGGGCTCGACGCCCACCCGCGCGTCACCATCCACGATTATCCGGACGACGACCACGCTTTCGCCCGTCCGGAAGGTGCCCACTTCAGCGCGGACAGCGCCCGGTCAGCCAATGACCGGACGCTGGCCTTTTTCCGCAAACATCTGGCCGAAACCTAGTCCCGGGCGCTTGCCGTCTTCCAGCCCGCGCGGCCTGTCAGATGTCTGAAATAGGCTTTGACCGTATCGGGCGCATCCCCGAGCTGACCGATCAGCTTGAGCAGATAGAGCATGTACCCTACCGACACATCTGCGGCCGTAAACCGGTCAGCGGCGAGATACTCCCGCCGCTCCAGACCTGTCGATCCGAGCATATCGAGCAATTTGTCGACATCCTGCTTGGCGGATTTAGCAATGCTCTCACTCCGCGCCTTTTCAGGCAGAAGGACGGTATGAGCAAGCAGCAGGGAAACCGGCAACATCATGCCGGCTTCGCCGAAATGCAGCCATTGAAGATAGGTGCCGTAGTCGGACTCGTCCGGTTTGACGTCGAGCTCGGTCGGTCCATACCGGCCCATGACGTACTGCATAATAGCGATCGACTCGAAAATCCGCTCATCACCATCCGTCAGCGCAGGCACTTTGCGTAGCGGGTGAATTTGCGCATAGGCCTCGTCACCGGCCGGACGCTTGTCGAACTGGACGGGTATGAGCGTGTAGTCCAGCCCCATTTCCTCGAGCAGCCACCGCACACGCACCGATCGCGTGCTAGGCGCGTGATAAAGCGTCAGCGTCGTCTGTTCAGCCATGAGTATCTCCAGATCCAGATGCGGGGATCGAAGCCCGAATCAGGTCTCCCGAAAAGCCTTTCCTACCGCATGAAGACTATCCGGTATTGAAAACATGTTATTTTGGTACCAAAATAACAGAATGACCAATACTATTTCCCGAACCCAAACCGGCGTACGCATCGAGGTGAGAACCCTCAAGACTCTGAAAGCACTTGCGGAATACCTCGATCTGAGTCTGGGCGATCTCCTCGAAGGGATCGTCTGGCATGCCTTCGAGGGGAAAAAGCCGTTCGACGCGGATACGATCACCAAGATCGACCAGCTCAGGACCGTCTACGGACTTGATCTCACTGCAGCGGACAGCCACACGCTACAGGAAAAGTGAGATGACACAGATGCCTGGCCTCGACGCCTTCCTGCAGGGCCGCACCGAAGCCGCCAGCTTCGATCATGCGGCCCATATCGACATCGCCCGCATGCTGCTGGACCGATACGAGTTTCTCCAAGCCGTCCATCTTTACATGCAGGGGCTCGCTGCCATCACCCGAAAAGCCGACGTTCCTGAAAAACTGTCGCTCACGAAAACCCTGGCCTTCCTGTCCCTGATCGCTGACGGGCAAACACCGGACAGGGATGCCCTGAAAGCCTTTTACTCCAGCGACCGCCTTTCCGACCCGAAGAGCCGCACCATTTTCCTCATGCCGGACCGGATCTGTACGGAACCAGACGCCGCCGGGTGACGATGACGTCGCCGGAACGTTATCGAACCCTGTTAGACACCAGCCGAGCTGATCCCGGACAACATCGCCATGATCCTATCTTTCCGTTCAAACATCTCGAATTTCACGCTTCTCGCGAGTGTGCTGGCCATAACCGCCTGTTCCCCCGCCTTTGAAGCAGCGACGGCAATCGACCTGTCTGGCGCTGTGGAGGAACTTGCCTGCTTTCGGGAAAACGATGTGTCCATGCTCGCCGCTCATCGCGGCGGGCCAGCGCCCGGATATGCGGAAAACTCACTCTCGGGCCTCGGGCGACTGTCCGGTCTCGGCTTTCTTTACGCGGAAGTCGATATCCGCGAAGCCGCAGACGGAACGCTTTTCCTGCTTCATGACGACACGCTCGAACGCACCACGACCGGTACCGGACCTATAGCCTCGCTGACCTGGACCGATCTCAGAGAGCTTCGCCTTCTCGATCCGGACGGACGAACAACCCCCGACACCATTCCAAGCCTCGATCAGGCCGCCGCCCTGGCCCGGCAGACCGGTCTAACGCTCCATCTCGATCTGAAATCGGTCACGCCCGCACGCATAGTCAGCGACATACACCGTCTCGGCCTTCGCGATCACAGCGTGGTTATCGCCTATACGGTGGAACAGGCTGCCGCCATTCATGCCGAGGATCCCGGCATCCTGCTGTCTGTCCCGGATGAGATCGACGCCCTGGCCGCTGCCGGCGTCAATCTGGAAGCCGTTTATGTCTGGTTGGGTACGCAGCCGGTCGATCCGGCAGCCGACGATCGTCTCGAGGCGCTAGACCTGCCGACATCGGCCGGATTGTTCCGCCTGGAACACAACGGCCCCGCCATTTATGGCGAGGCCGATGATGCGGATATCGAAATCCTGTCGGTCGATCTGGTCGAAACGGCCTCACGAGCGCTGGGCGGTCCGGAAGCCCTCAACGCTCATATCGCCGCCTGCCGCGACTAGGTATTCATCGAGTCGAAGAACTCGTCATTCGTCTTGGTCTGACGCAGTTTGTCGAGCAGGAACTCGATTGCGTCCTGGGCGCCCATCGGGTTCAGGATGCGACGCAGGACATACATTTTCTGGAGCTGGGCGCGGTCGACCAGAAGTTCTTCCTTCCGGGTCCCCGATTTGAGGATATCGATCGCCGGGAAGACGCGCTTGTCGGCGACCTTCCGGTCGAGCACGATTTCCGAGTTACCCGTGCCCTTGAACTCTTCGAAGATGACCTCGTCCATACGGCTGCCCGTATCGATCAGGGCCGTGGCGATGATGGTCAGCGAGCCGCCATGCTCGATATTCCGCGCCGCACCGAAGAAGCGCTTGGGACGTTGCAGTGCGTTCGCATCGACACCACCGGTCAGCACCTTGCCCGAACTCGGTACCACGGTGTTGTAGGCACGACCGAGACGCGTGATCGAGTCCAGCAGGATGACCACGTCGCGACCGTGCTCGACAAGGCGCTTGGCCTTCTCGATCACCATCTCGGCAACCTGGACGTGACGCGTCGCCGGTTCATCGAAGGTCGAGGAAATCACCTCGCCCTTCACCGTACGCTGCATGTCGGTGACTTCTTCCGGGCGTTCATCGATCAGCAGAACCATCAGATAACAATCCGGGTGATTGCTTTCGATCGCATGCGCGATGTTCTGCAGGAGAACGGTCTTACCCGTGCGCGGCGGTGCGACGATCAGACCGCGCTGGCCCTTGCCGAGCGGGGCCACGATGTCGATTACCCGGCCGGACCGGTCCTTCACCGTCGGATCGATCGACTCCATCACGAAACGGCTCTCGGGATAGAGCGGTGTCAGATTGTCGAAATGAACCTTGTGGCGCGCGGCTTCCGGTTCCTGGAAATTGATCGTCGAGACTTTCAGCAGTGCGAAATAGCGTTCGCCATCGCGCGGGCTGCGGATTTCGCCTTCGACCGTATCGCCCGTCCGCAAACCGAATTTCCGGATCTGAGTGGGCGAAACATAGATATCGTCCGGACCCGCCAGGTAATTGGATTCCGGCGAGCGCAGGAAACCGAACCCGTCCTGAAGAACTTCGAGAACGCCACCGCCGTGAATTTCAACATCCTGCTCCGCCAGGGCCTTGAGGATGGCGAACATCATGCCCTGCTTGCGCAGTGAAGAGGCATTCTCGATCTCGAGCGCTTCGGCGAATTCGAGGAGTTCGGTCGGTTTTTTCTCCTTGAGATCCTGCAGCGTCATGCGCTGGAGGCCTTCAAGCAGAGCAGGCGTTTTGTTTTCGTCGGTCATGTTGGGTCAATCATTCAGACAAGTGAGCCGGATTCCGGACGGGAACAAGCTCGGTCTAGCAAGCCGGGTGCCGCTTTGAAGCTACAACCCGAAGAAAGAGGAATAGACGGGCGCAGCGGCGGTCCACGCGTCCAGCGTCTCGAAAGGAAGGGATCCGTACAGGAGTCATCAAAGGCTTGCCATGACCGATCCGGCCCGTCAAGCGTCTCCGCCCGTTCACCCAGTCATGCCGGGCTATTTCAGGGCGACGGTCGCGATCAACACGATGAGGATGGCCAGCGCAAAGGGGATTTCATTGTAGATCCGGTAACGGCGGTCCGGCCAGTCATTGGTATCTGTCTCGAACCGCTTGAAGCGCGCCGCATAGACATGATGGATACCCGTCATGGCCGAAATCAGTACAAATTTCGCGATCCAGGCCCAATTCAGGAAGATCGACCAGCCGCCGGCGCGTTCCGCATTGGACCAGACCAGGAGCAGGCCGAAAATCCAGGCCGCGATCATGGCCGGATTCATGATGATTTTTAGCAAACGCCGTTCCTGCAGCTTCAGCGTCCGGTCCAGTTCCCCGCCCGGCTCGGCGCCGCAGTGATAGACATAGAGCCGCGGCAGATAGAGAAGACCCGCCATCCAGGCGATCACGGACAGGATGTGAAGGGCACGAAGCCAGTCATAGGCGGCAAGGATCATCGGGACAGGGCTTTCAGGTACGACAAGGACAGGCGGTACGTTCGACCGGACATATACGCGCGCCGCAATCCGGAGCGACGCCCGCCTCCCGGGCGAGCGCAGACTTCACGATCCCGGCTAGAGATTCAATGAAAATGGGATCTTCGCCCAGAGCCGGCACCCGCACATAGGTGTCCACGCCATTTTCCTCGGCCAGCTCCGCATATTCCTCATCCAGCTCCACCAGGGTCTCGATGTGCTCCGATACGAAGGCGATCGGCGTGAGCAGGATATTACGCCCGTCCACAGCGGCCTGCTCGATGGCGGCTTCCGTAGACGGGCCTATCCATTCGAGCGGCCCGACCCGGCTCTGATAGCAAATCTGCCAGTCCGGCAGTTCAGGCAGCTGCTTGGCGACCGCCGCTGCAGTCTGTTCAACCTGCCATTGATAGGGATCGCCCGCCTCGACGATCTTCTTGGGAAGGCCGTGAGCCGAAAAAAGCAGACGCATATTCTCAGGGCGGCCAGCTTTTTCCCAGGTCTTCCGGATCAGCGCGGCATGGCTGTCCACAAAGGCCGCTTCGGTCGGATAACAGCAGATCGTTCGCGTCTCGGGACCATCGGCATCACGCCAAGCTTTCAGCGACGAGCCCGTCGTCGTCGTGGAAAACTGCGGATAGAGCGGAAGCAGCAGGGTCTCGTCGGGTCCCCAGGCTTTTACCTCCTCGGCGACGTCCTCGGTGAAGGGATGCCAATAGCGCATGGCTGGCCAGATCCGGATTTCGTCCTCCGGCAGAAGGCCGCCGAGCGCCGCCGACAAGGCGTCCGCCTGTTTGAGCGTTTCCGGCAGGAGCGGCGATCCGCCGCCCATCTTGGCGTAGTTCTCGCGCGCGGACTTGGCTCTCAGCGTCGAGATCATCAGCGCCAGTCCCTCGCGTATCAGGCCCGGAGCCTGGATAATCGCCGGGTCCCGAAACAGATTTCTCAAAAAGGGTCTGACAGCGGAAGGACCGTCAGGTCCGCCCAGATTGAACAGGACAATTGCGATCTTCCGGCTGTCTTTCGCCACCAGGCCTTCCCCGTATCAGCGTCCGTTTCGGATCCGCGCCAGTAATTGCTCCACGTGAGCGACCGGTACATCCGGCGTGATGCCGTGACCGAGATTGAAGATATGGGGCCGGCCCGACCAACTATCCAGCAGGCGATCCACTTCGCCGTCGAGCGCTGCGCCGCCCGCACGGAGTGCGGCCGGATCGAGATGCCCCTGGACCGGCATGCCTTCGGGAAGCACGGATTGGGCCCAGTCCGGATCGACCGATGTATCGAGCGCGATCGCCGTAATCCCGGTTTCGCGCGCATAGCGCGGATACAGGGTGCCGGCTCCGCGCGGAAAACCGATGATCGGTACGGTAACGCCCGCAGCGCGTACCGCATCGACGATCCGTCGCGTCGGGCGGATGATCACGCGCTCGAACAGAGGCTCGGGAAGCCCTTCCGCCCAGCTGTCGAAAAGCTTGAGAACTTCCGCCCCAGCATTGGCTTGCATGACGAGATATTCCGCGGTCGCATCGGCGATGCGGTCCATCATCCCGTCGAAGGCTTCGGGGTTCTGCCAGGCCGCGACACGCGCCGAGAACCGGTCTTTCGACCCGCCGCCTTCGATCATGTAGGTCGCAACGGTCCAGGGCGAACCAGCAAACCCGATCAGCGTCGTTTCATCGGGAAGTTCGGGCTTTACGAGACGAAGGGTTTCTCCGATCGGGGAGAGAATCTCATCCACTTTGCCCCGCTCGAGCTGTTCGAAGTTCACCGGGTCGAAGGGTTCCAGTCTGGGCCCTTCGCCTGCAACGAACCAGACCTTCCGCCCCAGAGCGATCGGGATGAGCAGAATGTCTGCGAACATGATCGCTGCATCGAAGCCGAACCGCCGGATCGGCTGAAGTGTCACTTCTGCGGCCAGATCCGGAGAGAAGCAGAAATCGATGAAATTCTTCGCCCTGGCTCGGACCTCCCGATACTCGGAAAGATAACGGCCAGCCTGGCGCATCAGCCAGACGGGAGGCGGTGTGCGCGCCTCACCGGCGAGCACCGCGAGAAGCGGTTTCTGAGCGTTTCGTGTCATGACGTCTGATTAGGCGTCTACGCTCGATCATTCAACGTGTCCTTTTCATTCCTAATCAGGATAATTGAATTGATGGATGTTTGTTGTGCCGTGGAAGCTGTGAGTGACTCCGCTTATCAGCCTTTTCCGGTTTTTTCTGTCCTCAGGAAAGGTCTCAACAACCGAGATTTGAACGACCCGGCAGAAATTCAGTTAGCAAATTTGAATCAGCAAATTACCGGGAATTCCCGATGTGAATTCAACGTTGAAAAGCCTTTGGTCAAGCGACATGCTGAAATTCTTGCCCACGCAGTTTTCAACAGGCTGTCAGGGTGTGGACAGTGTGGGTAGTTCCACGGAGTAACACCCGGTAATACCCACACGGAAAAGCAACCGGATGCGAGCCTAGGGAAAACTCGCCCAACTTGTTAACAATTCCTAAACGCGCATCGGGACCAGTGGATCCATGACCCAGTCAGCTCAATCGCCCTTCGGCACCTGCTTTCATATCCACATGGTGTCGGATTCGACCGGCGAGACCCTGATGGAAGTCATGCGGGCCTCTGTCGCCCAGTTCGAGGGAACCAGCCCGCTCGAACACCTTTATGCCCTGGTGCGCTCGTCCCGCCAGCTCGACCGCGTTCTTGACGAGGTTGCCGCCTATCCCGGCGTCGTCATGTACACGATCGTCAATACGGAACTGCGGCGCGAGCTCGAAACACGCTGTGCTGAACTTGGCGTACCCGCGATCGCCATTCTCGATCCCATGTTGGCCACGCTCAGTTCCTATCTCGGGCGACCGGCGGCGAGCCGGGCCGGTGCTCAGCGTTCCCTCGACGCAGAATATTATCACCGCATCGACGCGATGAATTACGCCATGACGCATGATGACGGCCAGGGCGAGGACTTCGAAGGCGCCGATATTGTACTGCTTGGCGTCAGCCGGACATCCAAGACACCGACCAGCATCTATCTCGCCCATCGCGGTTTCAGGGCCGCGAATATCCCGCTGGTCAAGGATGTGCCCCTGCCGGAGGCGATCTTCAATCTGAAAAAGCCTCTGGTAGTCGGTCTGACCGCATCGCCGGAGCGGATCGTCCAGATCCGGCGAAATCGCCTTCTCAGTCTGCATGAAGAGCGGGACACCGACTATATCGACGATTTTGCGGTACGTGAGGAAATCGTCTACGCCAAGCGGCTTTATGCCAAACATAAATGGCCGACCATCGACGTGACGCGGCGTTCGATCGAGGAGACGGCCGCCAAGATTATCAACCTGCTGAACGAAAAGCGTAATACTGACCAATGACCCGATTTGTCCTGGCCTCTGGCAGTCAGATCCGGCGCCTCGTTCTGGAAGGCGCCGGCGTTCCCTTCGATGTAATCCGGCCGGATGTGGACGAGGCCGCGATCAAGGCCGAACGAAGCGAATTGTCTCCTTCGGATATGGCGCTTTGCCTGGGGCAGGAAAAAGCCCTCGATGTTTCGCGTCGGGTGCCGGATGCGCTTGTCCTCGGCGCCGACCAGACCATGGAGCTGGAGGGCCAGTTGCTGGACAAGCTGCCGCGAGCCGATCTTGCTCGCGAACGCCTTACGGCAATGCGTGGACGTCCTCACCACTTGCACGCCGGACTGGCTCTGGCTCAGGGCGGTGAAACGGTCTGGACGCACCGGGCCAGCTCGGCAATCCATGTGCGCGATTTTTCCGATGAATTCCTGGACGACTATATTGCGCGTGCCGGTGATGCGCTGACCGCCAGCGTCGGAGCCTATGCCTATGAAGGCCTGGGCGCTCAGCTTTTCGAACGCGTGGACGGCGATTATTACGCCATTCTCGGTCTGCCTCTCCTGCCGGTTCTGGCGGAGTTGAGATCGCGCGGCGTTATCGCGTCATGAGGATTACGGGCCAGACGCGGCTGGCGGGCGTGACCGGTGACCCGGTCGCCCACTCGCTGTCTCCCCTCATGATGTCGCACTGGATCGCGGCATCCGGCCTCGATGCTGCCTATCTGCCCTTCCCGGTCGCCCCGACCGATTTTTCCGATTTCGTTCGCGGTTTGGCGAAAAGCCCTAGTGTATCCGGGCTCAATGTGACATTGCCACACAAGGAAGCGGCGCTGGCTCTCGCGGACAAGGCAACTCCGGCCGCACTGGCGATCGGCGCAGCGAACCTCCTGACATTCCGAGGTGGTGAAATCCACGCCGACAACACGGATGCGGATGGTTTTCTGGCCGCCCTCGAGCCCGCCGAACCCGACTATGGAAACGCGATAGCGCTTGTCCTGGGCGCGGGTGGCGCAGCGCGGGCGCTGGTACACGCCCTGCTGACATCCGGTTGTGCGACGATCTTGCTGTCCAACCGCACGCGCAGCCGAGCCGATGCGATCGCGGACGAAATCGCCCCCGAAGCCGAAATCATCGACTGGCAGGACCGCGACGAGGCGTTGGCCCGGGCGGACCTGGTCGTCAATGCAACCTCGCTGGGCCTGAAAGGCGGGTCCGAGCTCGAGCTGGATTGGTCTGCCGCGCGCAAGGGAGCGATCGCGTTCGACAGTGTTTACGTCCCGCTTCGCACCGGTTTTCTGCGTGGAGCGGAGGAGGCGGGCCTGCAAGCCATTGACGGTCTCGACATGCTCATCGGTCAGGCCCGGCCGAGTTTTGCGGCCTTCTTCGGATGCGACGCGCCACACGATCCCCCCGTGCGCCCGGTTCTGCTGGATGCGTTGGGGGGCAGGTCATGAAAATCGTCGGCCTCACCGGTTCCATCGGCATGGGAAAATCGGCGACAGCGGACCTGTTCCGGGAAGCGGGGATTCCGGTTTTCGACTCCGATGCCTGCGTGCATGCGCTTTATGCGCCGGGAGGCGGGGCGGTCGACGCCGTCGGCGCCGCATTTCCGGGTGTGGTGCATGAAGGCGGCATCGATCGCGATCGCCTCAGTGCCGCGCTGAAGGAAGATCCGGCCGGGTTCGAGCGCCTGGAGGCGATCGTCCATCCGCTCGTTGCCGAAGCCCGGCACGGATTCCTCGAAACGGCCCGAGCCTCCGGAAAGCCCTTCGCCATTCTGGACATTCCGCTCCTCTTCGAGACCGGCGGGCATGATGCGGTCGATGCCGTAATCGTGGTTCACGCTCCGCACGATGTACGCCGCGCGCGCGTCCTCAAACGCCCGGGCATGACCGAGGACAAGCTGGATGCGATCATCGCTCGCCAGCTTGACGATCATCTGAAGATCGCCCGGGCCGATTACACGATCGAGACGTCCGGGGGACTTGAGGATGCTCGCAAACAGGTCGAGAAAATCATCGAAGCGCTGACGGGTTCGGCGCAGCGGAGCGAAAGCTGATGTCCGGGGCGAGATAATGCGCGAAATCGTCTTCGATACGGAAACGACCGGCCTCGATCCCAATACGGGCGATCGGGTGACCGAACTCGGCTGCGTCGAGGTGATCGACTGCATCCCGACGGGCAAGACCTTCCATGCCTACGTCAATCCGCAGCGCCCCATTCCCAAGGAAGTGGTCGAAATCACGGGCCTGACCACGGAGTTCCTGGCGGACAAGCCGCTTTTCGAGGAAATCGCCGACGACTTCATCAGCTTCGTGGGCGATTCCGTGATGGTCGCCCACAATGCGCCCTTCGACCGGGGCTTCATCAATATGGAGATGGCCCGGCTGGGTCATCCGATCTATCCGGAAGACCGGTTCAAGGACACGGCGCGTATCGCCCGTGCGAAATTTCCCGGGTCCTACGTGTCGCTCGACGCGCTCTGCAAGCGCTTCGACATTTCCCTCGAGACACGGGACAAGCACGGGGCGCTGATTGACGCCTATCTGCTTGCCGAGGTCTATCTGGAGCTGACGGGCGGACGTACCCACAAGCTCGACCTGTCTGGTCAAGGCGAGACTGTCGGCGGCAAGGTCGAGTTTCCCGCGCGACCGCCGCGTCCGCAGGTTCTGAGCGGACGCCAGACGGACGAAGAGCGCGCCGCCCATGCCGCCTTTATCGACGAAATGGGCGAAGACGCGCTCTGGAAGAAGCTTGAAAGCTACTGGGCCGAAGCCGAAAAGGCCTGACCCCTGTCGTCCTAGTTGGCTGCGGCGGGATCGCCATTGCCGTTGGTTTCCGAACCGGTTGCCGCAGCGGCGCGCTTGGCCATCTGCTGGCGGTAGAGGTTCGCGAAATCGACCGGGTCGACCATGAGCGGCGGGAAATTGCCGTCGCGGGTCGCATCAGCGAGGACGCGGCGGGCATACGGGAAAAGAAGGCGCGGACACTCGATCAGCAGGAAGGGCTCGCGATCCTTCTCGCTGACGCCGGCCAGCTGGAACAGACCGCCATAGGTCAGCTCGGCGATGAAGACGATGTTTTCGTCATCGCGTGCCGCTTTGGCATTGATGGTGAGGATCACTTCATAGGTGTCCTCGCCCATCGTGCGGGCCTGAACATCGATCGACAGATCGATGCCCGGAGCCGGCTGTCCCGGACGCAGTGTGTCGGGCGCGCCCGGATTCTCGAAAGACAGATCTTTGACGTATTGAGCGAGAACGCGCAGGGCAGGCTGCTGCGGGGTCGCGGAATCGGCGGGCGTGGACGGTGCGTCGGTCATGAATTTCCCCGGGATGGGTGATCTCTAAAACAAACAGCCTGGAAAGGCTCGAAACTGTGAAGCGCGCCCGTTAACACGCACGGTGCGGCCCGGCAAGCTTGCAGGACCACAGTGCAGAGGCTGACGTGGCCGCCAATAGGGCCTATATCTAGATCAAACGGCGACAATCCCGTTTCAATGGCGGAGCGAGATGTTCGAACTTCTCACCACAGTCCTATTCGGCGCCATCGCGATTTTCTTCGCGGTGCGCCTGTTCAACGCGCTGGGACGCAGCGAGGGCCATATGGAGGCGCCCGCTTCCAGCGATCTCAAGGAACAGCTGGCCGGCGATGCGCCGGGAGCCCATCTGCGTCCGGCTTTTGAAGGGCCCGCCGCGGCCGGTCTGGAGGCGATCGCACGGGTCGACACCACATTTGCGCCAGAACAATTCCTCGACGGGGCCCGCAAGGCCTATGCGATGATCGTCGACGGGTTCGCGAGCGGCAATAAGGACGCCTTGTCCAGCCTTCTTGGAGACAGGGTCTACGCCCGTTACGCCAAGGCGATCGACGAGCGCGAGGCTCGCGGCGAGACGACGCGCACCGAAATCGAGCGTATCAAGAAGGCTGAAATCGCCGACGCTGCACTGGAGGACGAGACCGCTCGCGTCACCGTCCATTTCATAGCGGAGATCGCGACCGAGACGACGGATGCGGACGGCAAGGTAACCGCCGGTGATTTCGGCCGCCTGGCGACGGTCAGCGAGAACTGGGTCTTCGAGCGCCGCACCGATACCGACAATCCGAACTGGGTCCTGACCCGTGTGGCGACGGCTTAGCCTGGCGCTCGTTTTCGGGGCCGGGCTGACGCTGGCCGGATGCCAGAAGCCCGGCGAGGCTCCGGAAGAGCCTCCGACTGAACCGGAGACGCCGGTTTCTGTCCCCGATACGCTGGATTTCCTGCCCACCGAGTGGGCAGCGATGGAAGGCTGGGCCGATGCCGACCCCCGCGACGCGCTTGCCGCCTTCCGGCGTAGCTGTGCCCGGCTCGACAGCCGCGGTGATGACGAATTCCTCAATCCGCAGGCCGCCTGGGCTGGCCGGGTCGGTGAATGGCGGGCGGCGTGCACGGCCGCCGCGATGACCGATCTGCAGGCCGAACCCGATGTGCTGCGAGCCAGCTTCGAGGCTGTCTTCTCGCCGGTCCGCGCCCTGGCGGTCGATCCGGACACGGGCGAGAGCCAGGTGAGCGGCCTGCTGACCGGGTATTACGAACCCTTCGTCGAGGTGCGGGAAACCCCGGGTGACGGCTTCACCCAACCCCTGCGCCGGCGTCCGGACGATCTCGTCACGGTCGATCTCGGCCTGTTCGAGGACGATCTTGCCGGCCGGCGTATCGTCGGCGAGGTGCGGGACGGGCGGCTCGTGCACTACAAGGACCGCGCCGCGATCGAGGCGGCCGATGCGGGCGAGGTCTTTGCCTGGGGCCGGCCGATCGACGTCTTCTTCCTGCAGATCCAGGGCTCCGGCCGGCTCGTCTTTCCCGATGGCAGCCAGGAGCGCGCTGCCTTTGCGGCCCATAACGGACAACCCTATCATTCCATCGGCCGCGAACTGATCCGCCGTGGCGAGCTTGAGCCGCATGCCGCGTCGAAGGCCGGTATCGAGCGCTGGCTCAACGAAAACGGACCCGAGGCAACGGCTGAGCTTTTCTCGGTCAATCCGCGCTACGTATTTTTTGCCAGCGAAAGCCTGACCGACCCTTCGCTGGGGCCGCGGGGCTCGTCCGGCGTGGCGCTTACGCCGATGGCGTCGATCGCCATCGATACCCGGCAGCATGCCCATGGCGTGCCGGTCTGGCTGGAGGCCGACCTGCCCGACCTGGCGGGCTGGTACGGTCTGGTCATTGCCCAGGATTCCGGTGGCGCGATCAACGGGCCACTGCGCGGGGACTTTTTCTGGGGGTGGGGCGAAACGGCCGAGCGCCGCGCCGGGACGACGCGGGCCCAGGCGGAATGGACCCTGTTGCTTCCGCACACCGTGGTGGCGCGTCTCTTCGCCGATACCCAGCCGGCCTGATCCGGTGAAGGGCAAGCGGACCATCCGGCCGGAGGAAAAGGCGCTCTGGCGAAAAGTTGCCCGTTCGGTGACACCGCTGTCAGAGGACCGCCGACGTGCCCTGGAGGCCGACGATCCGTCATCTCCCGCCGAGACGGAGCCGCCGGCATCAGGCAAGGCGAAGCTGAAATCCTCTTCCGCACCCGTGCGCCCCTCCAGGCCGCACGGCGTGAAGCCACCGCACCATCATCACATTCCGACGCCTCACGATCGCAGCGCCGAGAAACGCGTCCGGCGCGGGCGGGTCGAGATCGATGCCCGGATCGACCTGCACGGCCTGACCCAGGACCAGGCGCTCTCCTCGCTCCGCCACTTCCTGTCGATGGCGCATGCCTCGGGCTACCGGACGGTTCTGGTCATTACCGGCAAGGGCCTGAAGGCCCGCGAACGCGAGGCTCAGCCCTGGGAATATCCCGATGAGCCCGGCGTGCTGCGCCGCAAGCTGGGCGAATGGCTGGGCATGCCGGAATTCAAGCCGCTGGTGTCGGGATATGCGGCGGCCCATGCCCGGCATGGCGGGAGCGGGGCGTTCTATGTGACGCTGCGGGTGAGGCCGAAGACCTGACGGGCCGGGTGCCGGCCCGAAACCCGGTCAGAGAATGAACTTCGACAGATCCGCATTCTTCGCAAGCTCGCCGACATGTTCGGCGACATAGGCCTCGTCGATGGTGACGGTTTCGCCGGAGCGGTCCGAGGCCGTGTAGGAAATCTCCTCCACCAGCTTTTCCATCACCGTCTGCAGGCGGCGGGCGCCGATATTCTCCACCGTCGAATTGACGTCGGCCGCCAGCTTGGCGAGTGAGTCGACCGCATCGTCCGTAAAGGTCAGAGTGACGCCTTCCGTGGCCATGAGCTCGGTGTACTGGCGGATCAGATTGGCTTCCGGCTCGGTCAGGATTCGCTTGAAATCCGCTTCGGTCAGAGCCGAGAGCTCGACGCGGATCGGCAGGCGGCCCTGGAGCTCCGGCAGCATGTCCGAGGGTTTGGCCACGTGGAAGGCACCCGAAGCGATAAAGAGAATATGGTCGGTCTTCACCGCGCCATGCTTGGTGGCGACGGTCGTGCCTTCGATCAGCGGCAACAGGTCGCGCTGGACGCCTTCGCGACTGACATCGGCGCCGCGCGCATCGGAGCGGGCGGCGATCTTGTCGATCTCGTCGAGGAAAACGATGCCCTCATTCTCGGCCAGCTTGATCGCGTCCTGCGTGATCTGCGCATCGTCGAGCAGCTTGTCGGCTTCTTCGGTGATCAGCGGCTCATAGGCGTCCTTCACCTTCATGCGGACGGTCTTGGTCTTTTGTCCGAAGCCCTTGCCGAAGATATCGCCGAGATTGATCACACCCGCGCCGCCCGAAGGCATGCCGGGAATATCCAGCATCTGCATGGGCGAGCCGGTCTCTGCCATCTGGATCTCGACATCCTTGTCGTCCAGCTCGCCGGCGCGCAGGCGTTTGCGGAAACTGTCCCGCGTGGCCTCGCTGGCACCCGGTCCGACCAGGGCTTCGAGCACCCGGTTCTCGGCTTCGGCGTGGGCCTTGGCTTTCACGTCCTCGCGCTTTTTCTCACGCACGATATTGATGGCGACTTCCACCAGGTCGCGGGCGATCTGGTCGACATCGCGGCCGACATAACCGACCTCGGTGAATTTCGTCGCCTCGATCTTGATGAAGGGCGCGCCCGCCAGCTTGGCCAGGCGGCGCGATATCTCGGTCTTGCCGACGCCGGTCGGTCCGATCATGAGGATATTTTTCGGCGTGACCTCATCGGCGAGCGCATCGTCCAGCTGACGCCGGCGCCAGCGATTGCGCAGGGCGATGGCGACCGCCTTCTTGGCGTCGGATTGCCCGACGATGAAGCGGTCGAGCTCGGAGACGGTTTCGCGCGGAGAGAAGTCTGTCATGGGAATTGTCGGGCCGGATTGATTGCAACGGGCCATGATGTAAGCAGGGTGAGGGGGCAAGACCAGCCCCGGACCCGTCATTGTTTCAGTCCCAGCCCGAAGAGCAGAGACATTCGCCATGGCCCGACCCCGTTTTCACCTCGCCTTTCCCGTCGACGATCTGGCTGCGGCGCGCCGTTTCTACGGCGATCTGATCGGCTGCGCCGAAGGCCGATCCACCGAGAACTGGGTCGATTTCGATTTCCATGAGCACCAGATCGTCGCCCATCTAGCGCCGCAGGAGTGCCAGGCCGTGAAGGCCGGTGCGGTCGACGGAAAGCAGGTCCCCGTCCGCCATTTCGGCCTACTGCTGGACTGGTCCGACTGGGAAGCCCTGGCCGAACGCCTCAAGGCGGCCGGCACCGAATTCATCATCGAGCCCTATGTGCGCTTCGAGGGACAGCCGGGCGAGCAGGGCACCTTCTTCGTCCGCGACCCGGCCGGCAATGCGCTGGAATTCAAAACCTTCCGGGACGAGGCTCAGATCTTCGCGAGGTAGACGTCTCTTTCGTCTTCCCCCGCTCGCGGGGGAAGTGGGCCGATGCGCAGCATCGGGTCGAAGGGGGAACTCTGTTCGATCTCACGGCAGTCCGCTTTGCGGACGCCTCCGATAGGGCGGGCTGACCGCCTGGCGCGCGGTCGCGGTTCGGCGCCTCGTCCTGGACCATCCCCCTCCGCCCCTGCGGGGCACCTCCCCCGGAGGGGGAGGACGAAATGCGTCTGGCGCCACGACCTTGCGGCCTGGCGGTATGAGGGGTGCAGGATGCCGGCTGATGCCGGTGGGTATGTGTAAGTGTGAGTGACATCAGGGACATCCTGCACACGGAGATTTACTGGAGCCCTCACGGGCTCCCTCTCGAAACCGGTCTGGACAGACAGTCAGCGCTTTTGCTGCCTCTCCTTACCGATGGCCACCACCGGGCCCTGCTTTGGTCAGTCAGCAGGGACGGGCAGGCTCCGTACTCCCCACACCCCC